>NZ_JBSWXO010000073.1:0-200 GCF_056160645.1 Alteromonas sp. ABH4_456 | reverse complement strand
CCCACACTACCATCGCCGCTAACGCGTTTCACTTCTGAGTTCGGAATGGATTCAGGTGGTACCACGTCGCTATTGCCGTCAGGCATAAACTGTGTCGTGCAAAATCGAGTGCTTTTCTCGACTTTTGCGCAAGGAGGACCATCAGTACACTCAATTGGGTGCCAAGTCCTCAATGCTTATCTTAACAATCTTGGAAAGCT
>NZ_JBSWXO010000072.1:0-204 GCF_056160645.1 Alteromonas sp. ABH4_456 | reverse complement strand
GTAAACCACATCCCCAACAGGCGTTCCGCGTCTGTCTGGGTGCATTGCGGTTAGCCAGTCAGTATCCGCCGCAGCGGCTCAATACCGCCTGTAAGCTGGCTAATCAGCATCAACTCTATCGCTTACAGCAACTCAAAGACATCTTAAACAGTAATCAGGACAAGCTCCTCAGTGAATCCGGCCAGGACACCCTGACACTCCCTC
>NZ_JBSWXO010000071.1:0-211 GCF_056160645.1 Alteromonas sp. ABH4_456 | reverse complement strand
ACCCTAGGGGAACCTGGGGTTGGATCACCTCCTTACCTTAAAAATCGTTTATTGCCTTTTAGCGCAGTGTTCACACAGATTGTTTTGTTATGTATCTCATTGAGATGCAGAGCAAAGTCTTGTTCTTTAACAATTTGGAAAGCTGATATTAGTAATCAATCAAATTGAGTAACTGAGAATATCGAAAAGATGTTCTTTCAAAAGCTACTCT
>NZ_JBSWXO010000070.1:0-212 GCF_056160645.1 Alteromonas sp. ABH4_456 | reverse complement strand
TCGCCGCTAACGCGTTTCACTTCTGAGTTCGGAATGGATTCAGGTGGTACCACGTCGCTATTGCCGTCAGGCATAAACTTTTGTCTTAATGCTGTTTACACATCATTAAGATAACAATTCCGGAAAGCTTGATATCTTCATCAATCAGAGTAACGCTACTCTAACTCATTAATTAGTCAGTCATTAACTTCAACACTCTAATGCATAATCAA
>NZ_JBSWXO010000069.1:0-217 GCF_056160645.1 Alteromonas sp. ABH4_456 | reverse complement strand
TGAATAGTGCCAGCATCAGGTTAACCGATGAATGTCTAGTGCCCCTGCTCCCGCCACGGATTGCCCGGCAGCAGGCAGCGATGAGATCGCATTAAGAGAGCCTCTATATGTGTTTGCCGCAGGCGTTGCCTGACGATGACCATGACAGATGAAGTTAAGAGGTTTAGCACAGGGACTTGAACTGGCTGCTGACGCAGCCAGAGAATTGTTATTACCT
>NZ_JBSWXO010000068.1:0-220 GCF_056160645.1 Alteromonas sp. ABH4_456 | reverse complement strand
GCGGTAATTTTCCTTTGGCGTATGTTTATCCAAAAGAAAAGCGCGCTATACGGGACTTGTTGCGTAGACGAACCCATGCCATGCGTCACAGTGCTGAATTAAAAGCCTTTGTTAAGAATGCGCTTGCCCAGTACAACCTGCCACTTCCCGAAAAATCAGATTTAAGTTACACCACCGGCCGGGATTCTATGCGCGGCTATTTTCCTGATCCACTGGTACA
>NZ_JBSWXO010000067.1:0-220 GCF_056160645.1 Alteromonas sp. ABH4_456 | reverse complement strand
GCGTGGCGGGTATCGGCTTGCGGGTAGAAACGCCGGGCTAACTGGGCATCATCCAGTTCATCCGGCAGTGGCCAGGATAAGTTCATCCCCCTGGCTTTGTTGAGCAGAGTTTGAATACTGCCAACACTGACTTTGGTGCTGCGGTGGATCTCGCGGATACTCAATCCCGCGGAGAAATGCAGCCTTAAAACCTCTCTGATTTTACGCATTGTAATCCTTT
>NZ_JBSWXO010000066.1:0-220 GCF_056160645.1 Alteromonas sp. ABH4_456 | reverse complement strand
CTAACCTGTACTAATTGCCCGTGAGGCTTAACCATACAACGCCTAAGTAGCTTTTACTTAGAAGTTGTAAGTTAAAGACTGACTAATTAAAAAGTTAGAGTAGCGTTACTCTGATTGATGAAGATATCCAGCTTTCCAAGATTGTTAAGATAAGCATTGAGGACTTGGCACCCAATTGAGTGTACTGATGGTCCTCCTTGCGCAAAAGTCGAGAAAAGCA
>NZ_JBSWXO010000065.1:0-222 GCF_056160645.1 Alteromonas sp. ABH4_456 | reverse complement strand
CAACGCTTCGATCATCCCAGAAAACTCATGGCGTATTTGGGGTTAGTCCCCGGTGAACAATCCTCCGGGGGCAAGCGTCGCCTGGGGGCCATTACCAAATCCGGGAATGGCAGGGCCAGACGCCTGTTGATTGAAGGTGCACACAGTTACCGATACCCGGCGAACATCTCCACCGAATTACAATTAAGGCAGGAAGGCTTACCCAAAGACATCGTTGATATT
>NZ_JBSWXO010000064.1:0-227 GCF_056160645.1 Alteromonas sp. ABH4_456 | reverse complement strand
TTCGTCGGTAATGTGCAGTGTGACTTCTTCACCGGCACTACCTTCAAACTGCCAGGTATCGATATCACCATACTCAATGGTTTCATCAACAAAACTGCCGTTAATCAGCATGCCATGTTCATTGAACGGTGGCTTTACAAAATAGATACGATAATCGCCGGTGTCATCATGGTCGTTGGAGTAAGCGATAGCTCCATCCTGCACAACAACGGTGTAGTTTCCTGACT
>NZ_JBSWXO010000063.1:0-234 GCF_056160645.1 Alteromonas sp. ABH4_456 | reverse complement strand
GCGATGCATGTATTATATGTTAAAGAATAAAACGGTGTTCGACAGTGAACGCTTTTTAGCAGGGTAAGTCGCGCAGGCGGATGAGCTGAAAACCTAACTGGTCGAATGGCGAGTATGATGTTTATCACTTATTTAGGCATGCGAACCTGCAATGTGATGAACTATACCGGTGTCCACAGCCACCACGCTTTGATTAGACATCCGCCTGTTGCGCAACAATACCCTGTGCTAAAT
>NZ_JBSWXO010000062.1:0-244 GCF_056160645.1 Alteromonas sp. ABH4_456 | reverse complement strand
GATCGGTGGTACCTGAGATGGTCGGGGTGGTGTCGTTACCGGTGCCCTGCGCATCCAGTGTGACCATCGGTGCAGTGGTATCCACCGTACCGGACGTTGAAGCCGTGCCGGTGTTACCGGCCGCATCCGTGGCAGCAGCATCAACCGTGAAGTTACCTTCTGCCATTTCCGCTGGTACATCGGCACTGAATGTGCCGTCAGGTTGCACAGTGGCTGTTACTGTTTGTGCATCACCATTCGCATC
>NZ_JBSWXO010000061.1:0-247 GCF_056160645.1 Alteromonas sp. ABH4_456 | reverse complement strand
ATAACATTAAGGCTGAATCACTTTTTGCCGGAGCCAGCCACTCAGTTATTTAAAATATAATTGTCTGTCTACCGAAGGATTTCAGAAGAGGGATGATCATTGAAAAGTTGATAGAAAAGGGGAGCAGAGAGAGATACGGACAGCCAAACCGGACATTGATTGTGAGTATCCGGAGGGATCATAAAAAAGAAGACTTACTGAGAAGTGAACTTAGTGCGCTGGAAAAACATCCATTCCAGAGACACAA
>NZ_JBSWXO010000060.1:0-258 GCF_056160645.1 Alteromonas sp. ABH4_456 | reverse complement strand
CAAAATAGATACGATAATCGCCGGTGTCATCATGGTCGTTGGAGTAAGCGATAGCTCCATCCTGCACAACAACGGTGTAGTTTCCTGACTCAGCGAGTTCCAGGCGATCAAAGCGGACAACGCCATGGGCAGCTTTACTGTTCACGAAGACACCGGAAGGGCTGTAAATCTGTATGAAAGGAGCAAAGTCAGTACCAGATTCGTCGGTAATGTGCAGTGTGACTTCTTCACCGGCACTACCTTCAAACTGCCAGGTAT
>NZ_JBSWXO010000059.1:0-259 GCF_056160645.1 Alteromonas sp. ABH4_456 | reverse complement strand
GCTAACCTGTACTAATTGCCCGTGAGGCTTAACCATACAACGCCTAAGTAGCTTTTACTTAGAAGTTGTAAGTTAAAGACTGACTAATTAATGAGTTAGAGTAGCGTTACTCTGATTGATGAAGATATCAAGCTTTCCGGAATTGTTATCTTAGTGATGTGTAAACATCATTAAGACAAAAGTTTATGCCTGACGGCAATAGCGACGTGGTACCACCTGAATCCATTCCGAACTCAGAAGTGAAACGCGTTAGCGGCGA
>NZ_JBSWXO010000058.1:0-261 GCF_056160645.1 Alteromonas sp. ABH4_456 | reverse complement strand
AAGACTCGCCTGAACAGCTTTTAACACTACTTTCTCCCTATCTGGGGAATATCGTAGTCGGTGCCGAATGTATGCATTGCTGGTATTGGCTAAGTGATTTTTGCGAGCAGCACAACATTGACTTTATTCTTGGCCATGCCTTGTACATGAAGGCTATTCATGGCGGCAAGACCAAGAATGATAAAATCGATGCATATAAAATTGCCAAGCTCATGCGGGGCGGTAATTTTCCTTTGGCGTATGTTTATCCAAAAGAAAAGC
>NZ_JBSWXO010000057.1:0-266 GCF_056160645.1 Alteromonas sp. ABH4_456 | reverse complement strand
CAAAATAGATACGATAATCGCCGGTGTCATCATGGTCGTTGGAGTAAGCGATAGCTCCATCCTGCACAACAACGGTGTAGTTTCCTGACTCGCTCAGCTCCAGGCGATCAAAGCGGACAACGCCGTGGGCAACTTTACTGTTTACGAAGATACCGGAAGGGCTGTAGATCTGTACGAAAGGAGCAAAGTCAGTACCAGATTCGTCGGTAATGTGCAGTGTGACTTCTTCACCGGCACTACCTTCAAACTGCCAGGTATCGATATCA
>NZ_JBSWXO010000056.1:0-274 GCF_056160645.1 Alteromonas sp. ABH4_456 | reverse complement strand
GGAAAGCTTGATATCTTCATCAATCAGAGTAACGCTACTCTAACTCATTAATTAGTCAGTCATTAACTTCAACACTCTAATGCATAATCAATCTACCCCTTTAGCGAGTAGAAAAATGTTCAGGAAGGTTCCCTTCCGTTTAAGACATTTTTCACGACTCTCGCGAAGCGAGGTAAAAAGTCTAAAGCTACTTAGGCGTTGTATGGTTAAGCCTCACGGGCAATTAGTACAGGTTAGCTTAATGCCTTGCAACACTTCCACATCCTGCCTATCA
>NZ_JBSWXO010000055.1:0-290 GCF_056160645.1 Alteromonas sp. ABH4_456 | reverse complement strand
ACTGGAGCCGCTTAACGCGGCTCAACGCAACGACCTGATGGAAATCATGGATGACCGCCACGGCAGCAGCTCAACCATCCTCATCAGCCAGTTGCCCACCGACCAATGGTATCAATCCATCGGTGACAATACGCTGGCCGATGCCATCCTCGACCGCCTGATGCACAACGCTCACCGGATAAAACTGAAGGGAGAATCGATGAGAAAAACACTGGCGACCGTTGACGCCACTTGAACACTTAAGGTAAAAATCAGCTAGCCAACGATGCGTTGATCTGGGGTGTTCAAAT
>NZ_JBSWXO010000054.1:0-298 GCF_056160645.1 Alteromonas sp. ABH4_456 | reverse complement strand
CGCTAACCATAAAAGCGGTATTGAGTTTGCCGTTGCGTGCAACGGAGGGCTTTTTAAATTCTATTTTCAGGTTGATGGATGTGCCTTGCCGTTCGCCCGGCTATAGCTGTCTGAGCAAGCGAGCAAAGACGGTAGAGATAAATTATAAAAGACGCTCTCGTGGCCCGATAGCGCATGTTGTGGTTGATGCCACAGGTTTGAAAATCTATGGCGAAGGCGAATGGCACGCCTATAAACATGGCAGAGAGAAACGGCGTCGCTGGCGCAAACTGCATGTCGCCGTTGACAGTGCGACGCA
>NZ_JBSWXO010000053.1:0-304 GCF_056160645.1 Alteromonas sp. ABH4_456 | reverse complement strand
AAGAAGGTCATCCTCGTAACGAAGCGGTAGAAGCACAGAAAGCGGGTATGCTAACAGAGTGGAAACAGAAAAGTGGTTATCACAAACGCTCACTATCAGAAACCGCGATGTATCGATATAAAACCTTAGTCAGTAACCGATTGAGCCTAAGATGTCACGATGCTCAGGTGGCGGAAATGTTAGTTGGGGTTAAGATAATGAACAAGGTCATTGGGCTCGGTATGCCTGTTCGTCAGGCAACTGATTAATTGGCTGGAGCGCCTGACAATAAAGGGACTGAAGCAGTTATTTGATCAACAACGCC
>NZ_JBSWXO010000052.1:0-344 GCF_056160645.1 Alteromonas sp. ABH4_456 | reverse complement strand
CGTTCGATGATTTGCACACCCACTTCGGCCTTGGCTTTATCTTTAGGTTTATACGGTCTGGCGGGCACAACCGCCGTATCATAGTGAGCCGCCAGTTGCTGATAAGCCGGATTAATGTCCGGGTCGCTTTTACAGGCTTTGGTCACGGCACTTTTTAAGTTATCCGGCACCACCATGGTGGGCACACCACCGAGATACTCAAACGCCCGTACATGGCTGCCCAGCCAGTCTTGCAAGCCCTGAGTCCAGGTCGCCTCTGAGTAGTAATAACTGCTCGCCCCCATGGCCGCCACGAAGATTTGCGCATACCGGATTTCGCCTGTTTGTGGATTCACGACAGGCAT
>NZ_JBSWXO010000051.1:0-378 GCF_056160645.1 Alteromonas sp. ABH4_456 | reverse complement strand
CCCGGAAGTAGATTTCGACCAGGCGAGGCTTTGCGTGGAGTTCCACTTTTTCACCCACCAGTTGATGCGGCACCGAGTACAGGTGATTCTCATACTGCACATGGTAATCGATGTTCACCTTAGCATTGCGGATGTCGGTGTATTCATAGGCATAGCGCGGCAGTGGTTTTAAGGCGGGCTTATCCAGTTCATCGAACCACTGCTGACGCGTGCCTGTTATTTGTTTAAACGGCTTATTATTCACCTCTGTCAGCAAGGCGCTGATGCACTGGTTCAGCTCATGCAGCGAGAAGAAGGTGTGATGGCGAAGCCGGGCTAATATCCATCGTTCGATGATTTGCACACCCACTTCGGCCTTGGCTTTATCTTTAGGTTTAT
>NZ_JBSWXO010000050.1:0-379 GCF_056160645.1 Alteromonas sp. ABH4_456 | reverse complement strand
ATGGCGAAGGCGAATGGCACGCCTATAAACATGGCAGAGAGAAACGGCGTCGCTGGCGCAAACTGCATGTCGCCGTTGACAGTGCGACGCACGAAGTCATTGCCGCTCAGATGAGTCTTGAAAATGTCGGCGACAATCAGGTATTACCAACATTATTAAATCCGCTTAGACGGAGGATAGGCCAGCTCAGTGCAGATGGTGCATACGATACCAGAGCTTGCCATCGGTTGTTGATAAGTAAGCAGACTACAGCCACTATCCCGCCACGAAAAAATGCGGGCTTCTGGCAAGAAGGTCATCCTCGTAACGAAGCGGTAGAAGCACAGAAAGCGGGTATGCTAACAGAGTGGAAACAGAAAAGTGGTTATCACAAACGCTC
>NZ_JBSWXO010000049.1:0-400 GCF_056160645.1 Alteromonas sp. ABH4_456 | reverse complement strand
GCGGAGAGAGAGGGATTCGAACCCCCGGAAGGTTTGACCCTTCGCCTGATTTCAAGTCAGGTGCATTCAGCCGGACTCTGCCATCTCTCCGTTGAGTGGTGCGTATCATAATGATTTTATCGTGATTGAAAAGCTCTATTTCAAATAAAATCAACCAAGTGCGCAATATGCAAACAATCTGCTCAGAATTTAACATCACTGTGGCTAAAGCGATTATTTCCTGAACAGGCTGATATCTATATGTGATTGCAATGGAACACTGACTGCCATTTGAAAGCAAAAGCCCGCTTAGTTAAGCGGGCTTTTTCAGAATGTGGCGGAGAGAGAGGGATTCGAACCCCCGGAAGGTTTGACCCTTCGCCTGATTTCAAGTCAGGTGCATTCAGCCGGACTCTGCCAT
>NZ_JBSWXO010000048.1:0-409 GCF_056160645.1 Alteromonas sp. ABH4_456 | reverse complement strand
GCATCCCCTCTTCCAAAGTCAGCGTTAAAAAATTACTTCGCCAGTTTGAATCTAAATATCCTGGCGCGACTCTGCACGTTGTCTATGAAGCGGGTCCTTGTGGCTACTGGATTTACCGGCTCATCACAAGTCTGGGTCACTGTTGTTACGTCGTTGCTCCTTCTCTTATTCCTAAAAAGCCCGGGGGAGCGAATTAAAACCGACCGCCGGGATGCATTGAAACTGGTGAGGTCATTAAAGTCTGAAGACCTCACACCCATTTATGTCCCTGAGCCGGAAGATGAAGCCGTTAGGGATTTATCCCGTGCGCGCGAAGCGGCAATGAAGGATTTAAAAGAAGCCAAGTACCAGCTTAAAGCCTTACTGCTTCGAAACAATATTCGTTACGAAGGCACGGCCAACTGATCGA
>NZ_JBSWXO010000047.1:0-425 GCF_056160645.1 Alteromonas sp. ABH4_456 | reverse complement strand
AAGATGTTCTTTCAAAAGCTACTCTATCTGACAACGGCGCAGCGTAAGCTGCAATGTAATTGATTAGACAGTCATGCATACAACAGTGCTTTAATGCACACCTGACTCCGGATAAAAAGGCGGAGGCAGGCGCAGGAAAATCCATCCTTTTGAGTTGTCGCAACTCTTGGATTGACCTGTAATAGCTATTCACTCTCTCACTACTCATGTTGAGAAGAGAAAATAGCGACGATTAAGGTTCTGGGCAAGCGAATACGACGAGTGAGCGAGGGCGTATACAAGTAGTATATAACCGAGCGAGCGAGGAAGAGTCGCGCAGCACAGGTTCTTAAGCGGAAGCTATTTAGGGTTGTATGGTTAAGTGACTAAGCGTATACGGTGGATGCCTTGGCAGTAAGAGGCGATGAAGGACGTGTAAGTCTGCG
>NZ_JBSWXO010000046.1:0-440 GCF_056160645.1 Alteromonas sp. ABH4_456 | reverse complement strand
GATCAAACTCTTCAATTAAATATATCGAAAAACTTTTATGAATCGTCGGTTGACACTCTTAACGAGTGCCCACACAGATTGTCTTGTTATAGATTTTTAAAGAACAATGCTAAGAATTTTCTTAGCTGCTTCAAAGGCTTGCTCCGAAGCGGGATGCGTATAATACGCTTTTGAATTTCAGAGTCAACACCTTTTTGAATTTAATTTCAAATCGGTTTCTTGTCACTTTTATATAACAAGACAAGCCCCTGAAATACTAACCATTGTTTAGATGGTTAATAAACTTTCCTTTTTTGATCCTTAATCTCAGTGAGCTCAAAGTTCAAAAAAGCAATGCTTTCACTTATATACGAAAAAAGCCCGCTCAGATGAGCGGGCTTCTTCGTAATTGGGAGCCTGACGGTGTGCTACTCTCACATGGGGAGACCCCACACTACCAT
>NZ_JBSWXO010000045.1:0-465 GCF_056160645.1 Alteromonas sp. ABH4_456 | reverse complement strand
TGAAGGTGCACACAGTTACCGATACCCGGCGAACATCTCCACCGAATTACAATTAAGGCAGGAAGGCTTACCCAAAGACATCGTTGATATTGCCTGGAAGGCCCAGCTTCGCCTGTGCAAACGCTACCAGCGCATGATTAAAAGAGGCAAACACTACAATCTGATTATTACCGCGATAGCCAGAGAAATGGCTGCCTACATCTGGGCAATCGCAAAAGAAGTGGTACTCACACCGGTTAATCCAAAACTAAGATTAAGCAGAGTACCCGCATGATAAACGAGTTTGAGCTAACGCATTCGGATCGGGCCGCGGAAAGTGGCACAACCTACGAGGGTGTTATGATGGCAATCACTTAACCGTGATTGACCCACGCGCATAGACTGATGAGAAGGTGCCACGGCGGATTGAGTAAGGTCAGCTCTGCTTATTCCTCGAATAAGTAACCTACGAATACCAGCATACCA
>NZ_JBSWXO010000044.1:0-483 GCF_056160645.1 Alteromonas sp. ABH4_456 | reverse complement strand
CGGCTCACTATGATACGGCGGTTGTGCCCGCCAGACCGTATAAACCTAAAGATAAAGCCAAGGCCGAAGTGGGTGTGCAAATCATCGAACGGTGGATATTAGCCCGGCTTCGCCATCACACCTTCTTCTCACTACATGAGCTGAACCAGTGTATCCGCACCTTGCTGACAGAGGTAAACAACAGACCCTTTAAACAAATGGCGGGCACGCGTCAGCAGTGGTTCGACGAACTCGATAAACCTGCTTTAAAGCCATTACCCCGTCATGCTTATGAATACACGGACATCCGCAATGCTAAGGTGAACATCGATTACCATGTGCAGTACGAGAACCACCTCTACTCGGTGCCACATCAACTGGTGGGTGAAAAAGTGGAACTCCACGCAAAGCCACGCCTGGTCGAAATCTACTTCCGGGGCAAACGTGTGGCCAGCCATCCCCGCAATGACCGCTATGGCTTTACCACCACGCCGCAACACATGC
>NZ_JBSWXO010000043.1:0-656 GCF_056160645.1 Alteromonas sp. ABH4_456 | reverse complement strand
GCTACCACGCCCACCGCCACCAACAACCTGACACCCCGCATGGCCTGAATAGCTTTCACTACCGGATAGTAACGCCACTGGTGAACGTGATGGGTCAATTCATTATCCAGCCTTTCTAACCGACGAATGCGTTCGTCAATGGTCTGAAGTTGTTCCTGCAAAACTATCTGCTGGGCCGGATGGGGTAATATCAGTTCGGTCAGCCAGCGTAAGTGTTTCTTAGACCAGTTGGCCGTTCCTTCATAACGAATATTGTTGCGAAGTAGCAAGGCTTTCAGCTGATATTTAGCTTCTTTTAAATCTTTCATTGCTGCTTCGCGGGCGCGGGCTAAATCACGAATTGCTTCATCTTCCGGTTCAGGCACATAGACAGGGGTGAGATCTTCAGACTTTAGTGACCTGACAAGTTTAAGCGCATCCCGACGGTCAGTTTTAATATGCTCACCGGGTTTCTTAGGAATGAGGGAAGGGGCGACAACATAGCAGCAATGACCCAGACTGGTGATGAGACGGTATATCCAGTAACCACAGGGACCGGCTTCATAAACAACGTGAAGTGTGGCACCGGGGTATTTCGATTCGAACTGACGGAGCAGCTTCTTAACGCTAACTTTGGAAGAGGGTATGCGGCCATAGTGAACAGGACTCGCCCCGCG
>NZ_JBSWXO010000042.1:0-704 GCF_056160645.1 Alteromonas sp. ABH4_456 | reverse complement strand
AAAGCTACTTAGGCGTTGTATGGTTAAGCCTCACGGGCAATTAGTACAGGTTAGCTTAATGCCTTGCAACACTTCCACATCCTGCCTATCAACGTTGTAGTCTTCAACAACCCTTCAGAGAGGTTAAACCTCAGGGATGACTCATCTCGGGGCTCGCTTCCCGCTTAGATGCTTTCAGCGGTTATCGATTCCGAACGTAGCTACCGGGCAATGCCTTTGGCAAAACAACCCGAACACCAGCGGTTCGTCCACTCCGGTCCTCTCGTACTAGGAGCAGCTCCCCTCAATCATCCAACGCCCACACCAGATAGGGACCGAACTGTCTCACGACGTTCTAAACCCAGCTCGCGTACCACTTTAAATGGCGAACAGCCATACCCTTGGGACCGACTTCAGCCCCAGGATGTGATGAGCCGACATCGAGGTGCCAAACACCGCCGTCGATATGAACTCTTGGGCGGTATCAGCCTGTTATCCCCGGAGTACCTTTTATCCGTTGAGCGATGGCCCTTCCATACAGAACCACCGGATCACTATGACCTACTTTCGTACCTGCTCGACGTGTCTGTCTCGCAGTTAAGCTAGCTTATGCCATTGCACTAACCTCACGATGTCCGACCGTGATTAGCTAACCTTCGTGCTCCTCCGTTACTATTTGGGAGGAGACCGCCCCAGTCAAACTACCCACCAGACACTGTCCGCAT
>NZ_JBSWXO010000041.1:0-743 GCF_056160645.1 Alteromonas sp. ABH4_456 | reverse complement strand
CTGGCTGATGAGGATGGTTGAGCTGCTGCCGTGGCGGTCATCCATGATTTCCATCAGGTCGTTGCGTTGAGCCGCGTTAAGCGGCTCCAGTCCCCAGTCATCCAGGATGAGCAGGCTGAGTTTGGCAAGGCTCTTTAGTTTTTTACTGTATGTGCCATCGGCTTTGGCCTGGGAGAGTTCCATGAGCAGACGACTCACCCGGTAGTATTTCACCGTGTAACCTTTCAGGCAGGCGGTGTTGGCGAGTGCGCAGGCGATATAGGTTTTCCCGGTGCCACACGGCCCGGTGAGCAGCAGGTTTTGCTGTCGTTGTAGCCTGTCGCATTGCAGTAGCCCTGCCATCACACTTTTTTGCAGACCGCGTGGATGCTGGTAGTCGATGTCATGGGCGTTGGCCGCGAGCTTTAGTTGCGCTTGCTTGAGCAGGCGCTGTTGTTTACGGTTATCCCGTTCATGGATTTCCTGGTCGGTCAGCAGTTGCAGCCGTTCGGCGAAGCATAAGTCCTGATACTGGCCCGGTTGTTCGAGTTGCTGGCTCAGTGCTTTAGCCATGCCACTGAGTTTAAGTTGGTGCAGTTGTGACAGTGTGGTAGTTAGCATGGTTTTTCTCCTTAGTGGAAGCTCTGTGGGCCACGGATGTTTTCGTGGTGTTGAGGGAGTGTCAGGGTGTCCTGGCCGGATTCACTGAGGAGCTTGTCCTGATTACTGTTTAAGATGTCTTTGAGTTGCTGTAAGCGATAGAG
>NZ_JBSWXO010000040.1:0-759 GCF_056160645.1 Alteromonas sp. ABH4_456 | reverse complement strand
TGAGGAGCTTGTCCTGATTACTGTTTAAGATGTCTTTGAGTTGCTGTAAGCGATAGAGCTGATGCTGATTAGCCAGCTTGCAGGCGGTATTGAGCCGCTGCGGCGGATACTGACTGGCTAACCGCAATGCACCCAGACAGACGCGGAACGCCTGTTGGGGATGTGGTTTACGTTTCAGTTGGGCTTTTACCCAGAGAAGCACGTCATCACCGATGTCTTTCGCCCAGTTCATCAGGCTGCCTTCGCTTACTTTGTGGTAGTGCTGATGCTGCGCAAGCATGTGTTGCGGCGTGGTGGTAAAGCCATAGCGGTCATTGCGGGGATGGCTGGCCACACGTTTGCCCCGGAAGTAGATTTCGACCAGGCGAGGCTTTGCGTGGAGTTCCACTTTTTCACCCACCAGTTGATGCGGCACCGAGTACAGGTGATTCTCGTACTGCACATGGTAATCGATGTTCACCTTAGCATTGCGGATGTCCGTGTATTCATAAGCATGACGGGGTAATGGTTTTAAAGCAGGTTTATCCAGTTCGTCGAACCACTGCTGACGTGTCCCGGCCATTTGTTTGAACGGTTTATTGTTCACCTCTGTCAGCAAGGCGTTGATGCACTGGTTCAGCTCATGTAGTGAGAAGAAGGTGTGATGGCGAAGCCGGGCTAATATCCATCGTTCGATGATTTGCACACCCACTTCGGCCTTGGCTTTATCTTTAGGTTTATACGGTCTGGCGGGCACAACCGCCGTATCATAGTGAGCCG
>NZ_JBSWXO010000039.1:0-768 GCF_056160645.1 Alteromonas sp. ABH4_456 | reverse complement strand
AGTACGGCGGTTTATGGAGACCGCATCACCATTCCCCGGCAATGCCCACGGAATGGCAAAGGTGTAGCAGACATAGGATCAGTTATTTAGCGCAAAACCGACACGAAGCGTGAAAATCATGTGGGCTACAATATCAAGCGAAGCGCCTGGGTTCCGCGTGTTACTGTTTCGGCGAGCGAAGCGAGTGTTCATACACTTGTTAGCTACCTCTTACCTTAAAACGGACCCGAACAAAATCTGTTCCCCAGCTTTGATTTTTAAACCACAGCATTTTATCAAAATCAAACTCTGAAATTAAAAACTCGTCGTCATTTAGCCAGGATATTTGGTATTTCAAATCCTTGGGATGACCATCTAAACGAATTAAAATATCAGTTTTCCGACTTCCATCGACTTTTTCAACATATACTTGGGTTTGCCAGTTTGTTGTTGCTCCGCAATCAGCGTTTACAACTACTGCGCGCATAGTTTGATCAGGGGAATATAGTTCTTCGTATTCGTCAAACGAGCAGCCACTTGATATCAGAAATACTGGCAACCAAAAAGGTATACAAAGAATCACACCTCCTCAAAAAACTGCTGCGCCAGCGTGCCAAAGAAATTTTAAAAATTTTGACAATTTTGACTATCCTAGGTGTCTATCACCCACTAAGGGGTGATAAAACATGGGCTACAATCGGCGTTGTTGATCAAATAACTGCTTCAGTCCCTTTATTGTCAGGCGCTCCAGCCAATTAATCAGTTGCCTGACGAACAGGCATACCGAGC
>NZ_JBSWXO010000038.1:0-903 GCF_056160645.1 Alteromonas sp. ABH4_456 | reverse complement strand
GTACGGCGGTTTATGGAGACCGCATCACCATTCCCCGGCAATGCCCACGGAATGGCAAAGGTGTAGCAGACATAGGATCAGTTATTTAGCTTCTCATGTTTGCAGTCATCACAGGCTACTCGCAGAAATCCATGCTCAAGTCGACCACACTTAAAAACTCTTCAAACTCTTTGATCACATGGTATGGCAATGCCTTTCCCTGAGATTGCATCATCTCGGCGAAGGCAGGGTAATGTTTCTCAACAAGTTGATAGAGCAATGTTTTCTCTGGACGATGGCGTTGATAGGTGCGTTGCTCTGCAGCTAACATCAGCATCCTTGCTAATGTAAAAGTCTGTAGTGTGCCTTGTTGGGCTGGTAAGTAAACTGACCAAAGTGACAGAAATTGGCGGTAGATCGTGGTTATCTGCCCTCCATTCAGATCCACCTTGATGTCCTACTCTCGGGCAGATATCAGATAATCTTCGGTGGACGAAACCGCGGGATGTTACCCCTGTGGTTTGGCTATGGGGATTTCGATGGTGGATATGAGTCTGCTGTAGAGGATGATCGCCAAGATCACGTGTTTCCAGTGGTGTTTTGTTTCTATTGGCATCTGATTTTCACGTTTTTATTCAGCTCGGTTGTCTCATTCTGTTCATTATCATGGGGTTTATAGCGTTTCAGGTTGCATATTCCGGCCTGATCTGAACAGCGATTCCGGAAACACTTGAGCACCTATTCTGGAATTATTTGAACATTGATTCCGGATTTATTTAGTACAGTTTTGGGCTGATTTCCGGAATGGCTGTTCAAGTAAATCGGAATACGCAAATATCAACGATGTCTTTGGGTAAGCCTTCCTGCCTTAATTGTAATTCGGTGGAGATGTTCGCCGGGTATCGGTAACTGTGTGCACCTTCA
>NZ_JBSWXO010000037.1:0-976 GCF_056160645.1 Alteromonas sp. ABH4_456 | reverse complement strand
ATTAACCCAGGGACTGTAGACTGGCTGGAACAACAGAATGAACTTGGGGTTTTGCTTCAGCCATGCCTGTGTTTTCTTACTCTTGTGAATGATGTAATTATCCACGATCAGCGTTATCGTCTTCGCCTTTCTGTATGTTCTTCTCAGGTGCCCCATTAGGCGGATAAATATCTCTGAACATTTTGAATGACGACCGACATAAAGCACTTTACCTGTACCCGCGTTAAGCGCACCGGCCAGATAGTATTTCTCGTTTTGTCCTGGTGTCGGGACTAACCGCTGCTTTCCCCGAAAGCCCCAGTCAGCACCTATCTTCGGATTCAGGTGAATATCCACCTCATCTTCATAAAACACAGGATGCTCAGCAGAACACTTATCAAGCGCAGCTTTAATCGCAGCAAGCTTCTCTTCCTTATGTGGATCACGGATGCGTAAAGTCGGGGCTGCTCTGCGCCAAACGATGCCGAGTTCTGGCATCCATCTTCTCAACGTCGAGCTATGTATGCGAATACCAGTATTCTCATGAATTACCTTAGCCAGCAATTCAGAACTCCACCGGCTACGCTGATAGCCCAGTTCCTGAGGTGTCCAGTGGAGCAACAGATACAAAAGTTTGACTATCGCGTCACCAGGCAAATAAGCCGGTTTGCCATGCTCAGCATCCTTTAAACCTTCTATTCCTGATTCTTCATACCATTTGCACCAGCGACTGACTGATGAACGTGCAGCACTCAGTAATAACGCAACACGCTTACGGGATTCGCCCTTGTGAACCAAAAGCACCGCATTTGCCCGACGACTAAGGCGTTTATCCTTACTGCGTTGGATGATTTTTTCTAAACGGCGTCGCTCAGCCCGGTCAATCAATGATATTCTGTTCATGCTCAGTGTGGTTCTCGGTAATTTCTTTTTGGCGATTGATCTGATCGCAGAAATCACACTGAGTTCCCCTATGGGGTGCTCTACACTTAAGAAC
>NZ_JBSWXO010000036.1:0-1097 GCF_056160645.1 Alteromonas sp. ABH4_456 | reverse complement strand
AGACAGTGATGTGGAGCGGACCCCTTAAAGCTTGTCGTAGTCCGGATTGGAGTCTGCAACTCGACTCCATGAAGTCGGAATCGCTAGTAATCGCAGGTCAGCATACTGCGGTGAATACGTTCCCGGGCCTTGTACACACCGCCCGTCACACCATGGGAGTGGGATGCAAAAGAAGTAGTTAGTCTAACCTTCGGGAGGACGATTACCACTTTGTGTTTCATGACTGGGGTGAAGTCGTAACAAGGTAACCCTAGGGGAACCTGGGGTTGGATCACCTCCTTACCTTAAAAATCGTTTATTGCCTTTTAGCGCAGTGTTCACACAGATTGTTTTGTTATTAATGAAGAACGACCAAGTCTTATGGGGCTATAGCTCAGCTGGGAGAGCGCCTGATTTGCATTCAGGAGGTCAGCAGTTCGATCCTGCTTAGCTCCACCAATAGGCTTGTAGCTCAGCTGGTTAGAGCGCACCCCTGATAAGGGTGAGGTCGGCAGTTCAAGTCTGCCCAAGCCTACCAAATCTTTCTCATGCGGCGTCAGATAAAACCTCATGTGCCGGGGCACACTACGGTTTCATCTTCCTTGCCTGAAAAAGATTGGATGTATTAAGTAATCACTTGGTCAGAAAGATACAAATCCTAATGAATTTTTACTCGGTTGAGTAAGTATTGATTAGGGTTTTTTACTCTAAACCTGTTCTTTAACAATTTGGAAAGCTGATATTAGTAATCAATCAAATTGAGTAACTGAGAATATCGAAAAGATGTTCTTTCAAAAGCTACTCTATCTGACAACGGCGCAGCGTAAGCTGCAATGTAATTGATTAGACAGTCATGCATACAACAGTGCTTAGATGCACACCTGACTCCGGATAAAAAGGCGGAGGTTAGGCAGCTAAAACCCATTCTTTCAACGTGTCGCACGTTTTGGGCGGAAGTGAATGGTTGTGAACACTTATTCCTTACTCATGTGAATAAGCAGAAACAACGACTTAAGGTTTACCTTAAGGAAGCTATTTAGGGTTGTATGGTTAAGTGACTAAGCGTATACGGTGGATGCCTTGGCAGTAAGAGGCGATGAAGGACGTGTAAGTCTGCG
>NZ_JBSWXO010000035.1:0-1684 GCF_056160645.1 Alteromonas sp. ABH4_456 | reverse complement strand
AGAGGTTTAGCACAGGGACTTGAACTGGCTGCTGACGCAGCCAGAGAATTGTTATTACCTATTGACCGGAGTTGGGCTCATATGTGTTATATTCCAACCATGCTTTGCAATGCGCATTTGTATGCGTATACTTGGTGGTAAAATTAGTTGGAGTGATAAAATGCAAGATTTATATGACGTCCATGCCCCCAAGAAAGCGACAAATCTAAGCTTAAATAGCGACCTATTGCAAAAAGCTCGAATTTTAAAAGTTAACCTGTCTGCGACCTTAGAACAAGCACTTAGAGACAAGCTAAAAAGTATTGAAGCCGAGAAATGGAAAAAAGAAAACAAAGCTGCCATAGCTGCATACAACGAGTTTGTTGCTGAGAACGGTTGTATAGGTGATGAGTACAGGAACTTCTAATGGCGCAATTTGATGTTTACAGAAACCCAAGCAAGAAAACTAGCGAAGCTTACCCTTTTCTTGTTGATGTTCAAAACTCTGTAATTGACCAATTGGCAACAAGGCTGGTTGTACCGTTAACAACTAGTAATTCTAAAAACAGTTTTTACATGAAGAAGCTGACGCCGGAAATAGAATTCGAAGGCACAACATACTTATTTCTAGCACAACAGCTTAGTTCTATACCCGAAGACGTGCTCAAGGATCGCATTGGTTCGCTGGAGCAATCCAGAGAACTGCTGATAGATGCAATAGACTTCGCTATCACTGGAATATAACGCCGCCATAAACGGCGCGAGCTTGCGAGCGTCCGGCGACCGAAGGGAGCGAATTTGATGGCCTTGTTAGGCCAAGCTTTATAGCCAATCATTAATTCAATAACCTTTAGCTGGAGGGCCTTCCGGATACTGAGGGAGATCATCGGCTATTACTAGCCAAGGTTGCTCAGATGACACCCAAAAATGCATATCAGGATTGAAAAATGATGAATCGTCAAGGCTGCCAGCCGTTAATCCTATGACTCCAGAAGAAGTGCGACGAGAAAAAATACTCGAACCACAACGGGAACACGAACCTCGCTCAAGAGTTTCCGAGGAGAAAAACGTTCTTACAGGCCCTACGATAGAAACATCTTCAATACGCATCAGAACACGGGCGTTGAAAGCAGCTCCAATAGCTTTTTGACATTCTTTACAATGGCACACTCTCTGATTCAGAGGATCAGCTATCGTTTCATAGCGGACAGCTCCGCATATGCAACCGCCGTGAAATCTGATCATTTAATTTCCTCTCCCGTTTTGACCGCAACATCAGACAAAAAAGTATTACTGATACTGTTTATATCTATACACATTTTCTTAATTTCTCGAAATGAGAATAGGTGAATTCCGATAATCGATTAAGCTTCATATGTGCGATTTGGTACTTATCGTATTTAAAATCAGAACTGGATAGAACTGCGATAGTTTTCATCCCCGCCTTACTCGCAGAGATGATTCCAGACAAAGAATCTTCAAAAGCGATACACCGTGAAGGTTCAATACTTAGTTTTTTTGCAGTGGTCAAATATACTGCAGGGTGAGGCTTTCCTTGAGCCTCATATTCAGAAGAATGTATACAGTGAAAATACTGAGTGATTCCAAGTTTCCCTAAATAACTGATCCTATGTCTGCTACACCTTTGCCATTCCGTGGGCATTGCCGGGGAATGGTGATGTGGTCTCCATAAACCGCCGTACTC
>NZ_JBSWXO010000034.1:0-1697 GCF_056160645.1 Alteromonas sp. ABH4_456 | reverse complement strand
GGGGTTAAGATAATGAACAAGGTCATTGGGCTCGGTATGCCTGTTCGTCAGGCAACTGATTAATTGGCTGGAGCGCCTGACAATAAAGGGAATGAAGCAGTTATTTGATCAACAACGCCGCCCTAAAGTAAAGAAAATTGTTGAAGCTGTGACAGCGCAACAGTATCATTGCGCCCCTATTCACGATTAGTGCAATTCTCAGCACTATGAAGAATGCACCCGTAGCTCAGCTGGATAGAGCGTTGCCCTCCGGAGGCAAAGGTCATAGGTTCGAATCCTATCGGGTGCGCCATTTTTAAAGGGCTGTAGCCCGATTCTCTTCTTCTAAAAATTCCCATTTTGAAATATGTAGCAAATATGTAGCAAAAAACGATTGCATTTATTTTCTGTGAATAATGAGTCATTACGAAGTTTACGACTGCGCAAGGTAGGATTTTAGGGATGTAGTTGTGATTAGGTGGTTCTCTGTGCCTATTCGACATCTAATGATTCGAATAGATCTGATGCTAGCACTTCTAAAATTCTGCGGTTCAGTGGCCAATCTGATAAAACCCGGTGCTTTCTTTTCTTTATCAGCCAAATGATGAAAATGGTAATACTCTGGGAGTAGAGAGGATTTTCATTTCTTTTCATAGCAATTAAAGAAATGATTTCATTGTTTCTTTTCAAAAAGTTTTCAAGCCTGCTAGTAAAATCCTCGGTCAATAGATCCTTAAATTCATCTAAAATAGTGATAGAGGACTTCTGAGCAACAACTGCTTGCTCGCGTATATACTTTGCATATAAAGAATCCAAAAACTCTTGAAACTTTAATCTTTCTGATGGACCTGATCCTAAATTAGAACTGACACTAGAAAAAAAATCGTCTGTGGTTTCAATTAAAGCCATGCTTCTTGCGACTGTTCTCTGGACTTTTGGCTCAACAATCGTTTTTGTTTTGTACAGAGCGTCATGGGTCAATTCAGCGTATGCATGTTGTAGAAGTGTTCTAACTTGGATTTCACAAGGTGTGCCAGCTAAAATTGTAATACCACAAGTATCTAAGTCTTCCTTGCATGTAACTACATAATGTACGGATTGATATGTAAAAAGAAGTGGATCTCTTTCTCTCTCTGCCGCGTAATTTCTGCATTCTGTTGCATTCCAAGAGGTATTGGTTTGGATTTTTCTCGAGATTAGCTCTACTTCATCAACCAGCAAAACGACAAATCGACAAGCTACTTTGTCTTGAATTTGAGAATAAGGGTCATCATAGCTTTTGTCATTTCGATAAAACGCTTTATCCAACAACGACTGGTCACCTTTGAGTCTGGGTATACAATCCAGCTTTAAAAAGCACTTAAGGTCAATGTGAGATTGCTCAAGAGACTCGCAAATCTCTGAGACAACGTATTTGCCCCATGCCTCATACATGCCTCTCTCTTGATGCCATTTATCTAGAAACTCTTGCTCGTTCATTCTTGAGATATTATTTCATCTTTTATTAGAATCTTAGTCCATCGGACTTCATTTCCCTGGTCGTCTTCATTTACACTTTCGATTTGTACCAACTCCTTAAATGCGTTCGCTGGGGCTGTTATGTTTACCTTTTTACGGAAAGAAATTTTTCTAAATAACTGATCCTATGTCTGCTACACCTTTGCCATTCCGTGGGCATTGCCGGGGAATGGTGATGTGGTCTCCATAAACCGCCGTAC
>NZ_JBSWXO010000033.1:0-2194 GCF_056160645.1 Alteromonas sp. ABH4_456 | reverse complement strand
ACAACGTTAGAACATCAAACATACCAGGGTGGTATTTCAAGGACGGCTCCGTATGAACTGGCGTCCATACTTCAAAGCCTCCCACCTATCCTACACAAGTAGGTTCAATGTTCAGTGCCAAGCTGTAGTAAAGGTTCACGGGGTCTTTCCGTCTAGGTGCGGGTACACAGCATCTTCACTGCGATTTCAATTTCACTGAGTCTCGGGTGGAGACAGCGTGGCCATGGTTACACCATTCGTGCAGGTCGGAACTTACCCGACAAGGAATTTCGCTACCTTAGGACCGTTATAGTTACGGCCGCCGTTTACCGGGGCTTCGATCAAGAGCTTCGCTTACGCTAACCCCATCAATTAACCTTCCGGCACCGGGCAGGTGTCACACCCTATACGTCATCTTACGATTTAGCAGAGTGCTGTGTTTTTAATAAACAGTCCCAGCCACCTGGTCACTGCGGCCCCCGACTGCTCAAAGAGCAAGTCTCATCACAATCAGGGGCGTACCTTCTCCCGAAGTTACGGTACAATTTTGCCGAGTTCCTTCACCCGAGTTCTCTCAAGCGCCTTAGTATTCTCTACCTGACCACCTGTGTCGGTTTGGGGTACGGTTCACATAATCATAAGTTTAGAAGCTTTTCCTGGAAGCAGGGCATCAACAACTTCACTCCCTTGGGAGCTCGTCTCGTGTCTCGGCCTTAAGCACCCGGATTTACCTAAGCACTCAGCCTACACACTTTCACCTGGGCAACCAACGCCAGGATTGTCTAGCCTTCTCCGTCCCTCCGTCACTGATTATATAAGTACGGGAATATTAACCCGTTTCCCATCGACTACGCATTTCTGCCTCGCCTTAGGGGCCGACTTACCCTGCCCTGATTAGCATGGGACAGGAAACCTTGGTCTTCCGGCGTGGGGGTTTTTCACCCCCATTATCGTTACTCATGTCAGCATTCGCACTTCTGATACCTCCAGCAAACTTCACAGTTCACCTTCAGCGGCTTACAGAACGCTCCCCTACCCAAAGTACAAGTACTTTGCCGCAGCTTCGGTATATTGCTTAGCCCCGTTACATCTTCCGCGCAGGCCGACTCGACTAGTGAGCTATTACGCTTTCTTTAAAGGATGGCTGCTTCTAAGCCAACCTCCTAGCTGTCTTAGCCTTCCCACATCGTTTCCCACTTAGCAATATTTTGGGACCTTAGCTGGCGGTCTGGGTTGTTTCCCTCTTCACGACGGACGTTAGCACCCGCCGTGTGTCTCCCGGATAGTTCTCTTTGGTATTCGGAGTTTGCAAAGGGTTGGTAAGTCGGGATGACCCCCTAGCCTTAACAGTGCTCTACCCCCAAAGGAATTCGTCCGAGGCTCTACCTAAATAGATTTCGGGGAGAACCAGCTATCTCCCGGTTTGATTGGCCTTTCACCCCCAGCCACAAGTCATCCCCGCCTTTTTCAACAGGCGTGGGTTCGGTCCTCCAGTTGATGTTACTCAACCTTCAACCTGCCCATGGCTAGATCACCGGGTTTCGGGTCTATACCTGGCAACTCAACGCGCAGTTAACACTCGCTTTCGCTACGGCTCCCCTATACGGTTAACCTTGCTACCAAATATAAGTCGCTGACCCATTATACAAAAGGTACGCAGTCACCCCGAAGGGCTCCCACTGCTTGTACGTATACGGTTTCAGGTTCTGTTTCACTCCCCTCACAGGGGTTCTTTTCGCCTTTCCCTCACGGTACTGGTTCACTATCGGTCAGTAAGGAGTATTTAGCCTTGGAGGATGGTCCCCCCATCTTCAGTCAGGATAACACGTGTCCCGACCTACTTAATATGTGCTAACTGTCACTTCGTGTACGGGACTATCACCCTGTTCCGTTAAACTTTCCAGAATATTCCACTATGACAACTAACATCGGCTGGTCCCCTTTCGCTCGCCGCTACTAAGGGAATCTCGGTTGATTTCTTTTCCTCCGGGTACTTAGATGTTTCAGTTCCCCGGGTTTGCCTCGTTAACCTATGAATTCAGTTAACGATACCCGCAAGCGGGTGGGTTTCCCCATTCGGACATCGATGGCTCAAATGCGTTTTGTCAGCTCGCCACCGCTTTTCGCAGACTTACACGTCCTTCATCGCCTCTTACTGCCAAGGCATCCACCGTATACGCTTAGTCACTTAACCATACAACCCTAAATAGCTTCC
>NZ_JBSWXO010000032.1:0-2427 GCF_056160645.1 Alteromonas sp. ABH4_456 | reverse complement strand
TTAGTCTTAAGCAAACTAATTATGGCACTGGCTTTCAGCTAACCCACGAAAATGCGGAGGCTAGCATTTCACAGGGAGTCATTGTGTCTATACGTCTATGGAGAACATGCATGATTAACCGAGCTGCTATTATGCTCAAATATAAGCAACCAGCAATTGACTGGATAAATGCCGCAGATCCAAACCCCGATGGTGAGAAAATGACATTGGAGGAGGTTAACCATGAACGAACAGTTTTTCTTATCCGTGACGAAGATGCAGACACGCCCGACATCGTGAATAAATGGATAAAGCTCAACTATGAGAACCTGTTCGAAAATGAGCTTTTCAACTGGTATGTAGATGAAAGCCTTTGGCCCCGGAAGCGAACATTGAAAATGTTTAAACAGTGGTTTGAGGTTGAGTGTCATACTCTTGTAGTTGATTTAGTAGGCACTTCAATTCACAGAGTCGACGCATAACAGACAAATTGAGTCACTCGCTCCGACCCTAAACAGGGTATTAGCTGTCACGATACATTAATGTACAACATCCTGTACATGTACTCATTTTCGATCTAAACTTGTCCCATATAATGTACAAGTGGGGTGCAAAATGAGAATAGTCTCTTTTACCGAAGCACGAAATGGTCTAAAAGCCGTTTTGGACAATGTAATCAACGATGCAGATACAACAGTAATCACCCGTCGCGACTCTGAAGATGCTGTTGTAATGTCATTAGATTACTACAACAGCCTTATGGAAACCGTTCATCTACTTCGTTCTCCAGCGAACGCTGAACACTTAAATCGTTCAATAGCACAGTTTAAAGCGGCAAAAACGACCCGGCGAGAACTTATTGATGAGTAACAAGTTGTTATCATGGACTGATGAAGCTTGGAACAGTTACATTTATTGGCAGACTCAAGACAAGAAAACCTTGAAACGTATCAATAAGTTAATTTCGGATGTTAAGCGTTCTCCATTTGATGGAATTGGAAAGCCTGAACCTCTTAAAGAAAATCTTTCTGGTTTCTGGTCTCGCAGAATAGATGACACAAACCGTTTGGTATATGCCGTGGACGACACCGCAATTACGGTTATATCGTGTCGTTACCATTACTAGTAGTTGGCTGCTAACAATCACATTAAGTTGGTCGCAAGCTCCCTGGGACAATAACTAGTTCTGATATCAGATGCTCAAGGTCGTATTCAGCTTCGCCGCTTTCTTCACCTGCTACAAGTAATTGACGCAGAGTGTTTAATTTGGTTTCCTGTGTTTCTAGCAAGCGAAGAGCTGAACGAATCACCTCGCTTGCTGAACCATACCGACCAGTTTGAATTTGGCTAGCAATAAAGCCATCAAAATGGTCTCCAAGGGTGATGCTGGTGTTTTTAGCCATCTGGTTTCTCCAAATACCAATATATACCTAATTATGGTACTTGCGCGTTGTAAGTCAACAGCGCATAACTAACACATTAAGCCGCTTGAAGGCTCGCCAGGACAGTAACACGTGGGCACTGTCGCTTCGCCCGGATTTTAGCCCATATGGTGTCGCCCTTAATGTGGGAGCTATTTCGCGAAGGTACATTCCGGCAATGTCTTCACGCTTGAAAATTAATCAATAGACCGCATTAATGACTCAACGTTTATTTCAAGGAAGAAGAAATGTCTCAGTCAAACAATGTATTTAAAGAGAAATCTGTAGTCGTAGTTCTAGCCTTATGCGTTTTCACTTTTGGGCTTTACGTCATTTTCCGTCTGTGGCAGTTGACTAAAATACTCAATTCAAAAACGGAAAGTCATATTTCAAAGGCTTTCACAACAACTGCAATTTCTACTCACTTAGTTTCTCTACTTGGTCTCATCTACTATTTTCTTTTCTCTGCACCAGTACCACTATTGATTACTGCTAAACTTCTTCATCTGCTGTCGGCAATACTTCATATCGTATGGATTATCAAAGTCAGAAATAGGATCAACAGAATAAATAACGTCTCAAAAGGCAATGCGTTGTGGCTGGGCCCTTTCCTTAGCAGCTTCTTTCATGTCATTTACTTTCAACACAAAATAAACCAATCTATAGGTTCTGAGGCTGCGGGCAAACTCGCGATATAACAATCACACTGCCACGCAGCCAACTTTGGTTGCAGCCAAACTCCGGGCCTCACGTTACTCATCTTTGAAGAAGTTGTGGGGAAATTAGGGAAGAATTATCCATATAAATACTTAGTCGCTCGCAGGGCCGCTGGGACGCTTACGCATGAGCTGCGTCACTTCGCTCCTGATTGTAGCGGCGTTGTTGCCTAAATTGAACTTTACAGCGTTTACCTGATCAGATCGTCATATTTCCTGATGGCGAATAAGAATGGGCAAGGCGAAAAGTAAGATATCTAATTGGTCTGCGTACAACAAAGCGTTGGTCAATCGCGGTTCGATAACGTTCT
>NZ_JBSWXO010000031.1:0-2972 GCF_056160645.1 Alteromonas sp. ABH4_456 | reverse complement strand
TAAATAAATCCGGAATCAGTGTTCAAATGATTCCAGAATAGGTGTTCAAGTGTTTCCGGAATCGCTGTTCAGATCCGGCCGGAATATGCACTTAAGAACAGTTATTTAGGTACTGGCGAATTTTTTGCTCAGCACCACCACGATAAAAAATGCCGGGGAAGCACACAATCGCCGCACGGCCTTTGCTTGATAGGTAACTCAGTGCGTGAAGTACGAAGGCAAAGTCGGCTTTTGATTTAGGCGCAAGCACACCAGCTGGCGCAAAGCGGTCATCGTTGATTAAGGTTGGGTCATCACTACCAATCCATTTAACCGAATAAGGCGGATTAGAGACAATTGCATCAAAGGGTTTGTCATCTAAAAAGTGCGGTTCGGTTAAGGTATCTCCCAACTGAATATTGAACTTGTCGTAGTTAATGTTGTGCAAAAACATATTCATACGCGCCAAGTTGTAGGTAGTATGGTTGAGCTCTTGACCAAAAAAACCATCTTCAATGATATGCGCATCAAAGTGTTTCTTGGCTTGTAAGAGCAATGAACCGGAGCCCGCCGCAGGGTCATATATTTTATTCACACTGGTTTGGCCTTGCATTGCGAGCTGGGCGATCAGTTTTGAGACGTGCTGAGGCGTGAAAAATTCGCCACCGGACTTACCCGCATTTGCCGCGTAGTTAGAGATAAGGAACTCGTAAGCATCACCGAATAAATCAATTTGGTTGTCTTCAAAATTACCGAAGGTTAAACCTGCCACGCCTTTTAACACAGCTGCCAGGCGTTTGTTTTTTGCCTCTACCGTATTCCCCAGACGATTACTGGTGGTATCAAAATCCGCAAACAACCCTTTGATGTCTTTTTCTGAATCGTAACCATTGGCTGAGTTTTCGATTGCAGCGAAAATAGCAGCTAAGTCAGTATTTAAATTTTCGTTCTTGTGCGCATTAGCTGCCACATTACTGAACAACTGGCTAGGAAGGATAAAATATCCTTTAGTGCGAACTGCATCATCTTTGGCAGCAAGAATATTTTGATCATCGTCAGACATGGCTGAATAGTTAGCGCTCTCGTCACCGCCTGTGATGTAGTTGACAAAGTTTTCACTTATAAAACGGTAGAACAGCGTACCCAGTACATACTGCTTAAAATCCCAGCCATCTACTGAACCTCGAACATCGTTCGCAATTGCCCATATTTGGCGTTGAAGTTCGGCACGTTGTTGTAAACTTGTCATTGTTTTTATCTTCCAGTTTTTAATCTTTTCTATTGTATTGTAATCAAGCAAGATGAATGACACCGTCATGGCTTCATCTTTTAATGCGATATCAAACCTTCTTTAAATTGGTTTGAATTCGCTGTTAATTTTGCTAATAAATTTACCATTTCTCTATCTGGCCATATGTAATCTTTCTGACCTTTTACGCCGCATGGCCTATGGCTTAAATCTGCGCTATATCGGTACGGGCTGATATCCGCTACCGGACTATTGTTATAATACAGTCCGTAATCAATTTCCTGCGCCACCTGATTCATCGTACCTTGCACTGAACGATTACAGTTTGTATCGAACGTAGGTTGCTGGTAGTTCATCGCAGCGGCATTAACGAGCTCAGGCGGCATATCGCTTTTCAGCAAGGTGTTAATAAACACGTCGTTAAAATGCCAGTCGAGGTTTGCGAAGTCTTTCTTGGTTAAGCATGGAATGAATAGCGTAAAACGTGTGGCATCATGCACCGCGATGACACACTGCCTACGCTGAATTGTGATAAGGTTTGCGTGCCAGTTTAGCCATTGAGCCTGAATGCCTATAGCAGTCGCAGGTTGCTTTGCGGCTTTCACCTTATCAGGTAGCTTGGCATAAAGTTTTTTTGTGCAATGGAGGATCACTTCTCAACTCCATCATTGTAACCCGGTGCAATTGCCAAGTTCTGTACATTATTCAGCGTAAACCTATTTTGAAGCCAAAGTTGGTATTCTGCACCTTTTAGCGTTCCGCGCTCAGTGCAGTCTACGTTCCATCGCCTTAACAGATAACCTGCCATTGCTGCTCTCACTTCAATTAACAACTGTTGGTTGTCCATGCCGTAATCCATTTCTATTGCGGTGGGGAACTCAACATTCTTTGGGTGTGGTACGAGTTGCAGTGGAATAAGGCGTTGCCATTCCATATCGGCTCCTGCGCTTTCTTCAGCTGTTGGAGTTTCTTTTATCGATACCTTGCTAATCCGTGTTAAGACAAAATCCCGAAAGCTCTGGCTTTTACGGTCATAAGCTCGCACATGCCAGCGAAGTCCATTATCAACAATTGAGTGAGGAACCAGTTCTCTCGCACCTGAACCACTGGAAAGTGACGTGTAGATAACGCTGACAGCTTTATTATTAAGAATAGCTTGCACTAGTCTGGCGACTATAAATATGTCTGGTACATTCAGCGTAGACTGTGATTCTACAGGGAAATGCATATCCCCTATTGCATCAAAACCATCAGAAATATTATTAGCCAGTTTCGTTAGCGTTCGCTTCGCGTCATGCTCAAAGACTGGCTTAAAGCTTTCCGTCTGAAAGTAACGCTTTTCTCTTGAATCGTAGTTCAGATTACCCGGCGCTAGTTCCTTATACAGACTAAAATCCCGCGACCCGGCTGATAAGCCGACCTCAAAGCGGTTTATCAAGTCTTGTCGACAAATCGCGCCTTTAAACAGTAAACAGAAATCGATATAGGCAAGTCTCTGCCTTTGTGAATAGCTAATATCGTCGAGCATTATTATTGTGAGTTCTAGTCTTTTGAACAGTGTGGTTCATTTTGATACGGATGTAAACTTTAACTAATCTAAACAATCTTTTAAAAGGGTTGTGTATCGCAAATTTTGGGTGCGGGAGACGAGTGTTTTTTTTCGTCCCCCAAAACTTCGGGTAACAAACCCACCCCAAGAAGGGACAGGAGGGGGGGGGGGTCTGGGCAAGGGGGGAATGGTTTT
>NZ_JBSWXO010000030.1:0-3577 GCF_056160645.1 Alteromonas sp. ABH4_456 | reverse complement strand
AGTACGGCGGTTTATGGAGACCGCATCACCATTCCCCGGCAATGCCCACGGAATGGCAAAGGTGTAGCAGACATAGGATCAGTTATTTAGTCGAATAATATCGAGTAATTTAGCTTTCACGTTCTCAAAAGCGTCTTCTTCTGAATTACCAAACCGGCTAACCCAAGAATAAACCTCTCCGTGTGAGATGTGCTTCCTGCTGCCTTTAGGCGATTGTTTCCGCTTATAAATTCCAAATTTAGAAGCATCACCGCCTCGAATCGAGCCTAATTCACGCGTTCTATGCTCTTAAAAAAGCTTTTCAAATGCACCCGTACCCATAACTCTATCCGCAAAAGAGAGTATAAGATCACAGTCACTATATTTCGTCCAGTTGTAATGTCGCTTAACTCAGCTGGTTAATAAATGTTCGTGACCTTGCCCTGTTTCCTAATTCATTTTAGTTTAATAAACTTGCACTTTTAACGCGTTCTAAAATTTCTTCTGTACTTCTTGCTCCTGATATTACGGACATGTCAGAAAAAACAATTGTAGGTGTAGCTGATACATTGAATAGCAATCCTATTTCATACATCGAATTCAGCTTACCAATACAAAATTCCGAATCAATTTTCTTCTTATTAAAATATTTTTCTAAATTTACCTTCGGATCATCTGAACACCAAATATTGCGATTTACATTGAAAGTATCACCAGCTAATCCCAATCTCGGGAATAACACATACTCTACAGTAATCCCAAGTTTATTTAACTCAGGAATAGTCTTGTGTAGTTTTCTACAATAAGGACACGTAGCATCAGTAAAAACTGTAATCTTGTAAAGCTCGTTTTCCGATGGATACGATATCAGATCTCTTGAAAAATCCTCTAACTTCTTAATCCTAAAATCATCAAGACGGTCCTTAGTATAGTTAAAAAAATTACTATCAAATTTAAAAATCTCTCCATATATCAAATTACTACCATCATTAGTTATGTAAAAAATTTTTGTATCAGTTAATACCTGAGAAACACCCGCTATAGGAGATTCTTCTATCGCAACAATCTTATATGGAAGCAAAGACTGAAACTTCCTGAATAAATCGTCTTCTCCAAAAACGGGTCTTTCCAGGAAAAAAATAAGATAAAACAGAACAAAACTCTCTTAGTCATTACTACAACCTATTTTTCAATCTCGCTCATAAGGGAGTCATTCACACTTGGGTTATTTAACAAATTCTGCTTAACACCCTTCTCACCTTTAGATATCAATAATAACACGGTATCTCTATCTATATTTTTATTTCTAGCGATAACATTACGAAGTTGATAACCACCAAATAAAGTTTGATACTCCACCAATTTATATAAGCATTCACTTGACGTTTCAACGGCTTTAGCTTTTTCAAAAGCAGCAATATCGAAAGAAGTTAAAAATGAACTATATCCAACAATAAAAATAGCCAATATAGATAACGATACAAATTTCACTCGACTTTTTGATATAAAAAGTTTTAAAATTATAAAAGTGACTACTAAGTGAATAAAAAGTATGACTAAAAAACTAGCGAAAGAAAGTGGATCATGATAATAGCCTTGCAGGATAAAAAATAATAAAAGGCTATTTGTATTCAATACTATAAAAACATAAAGAAAAATTTTTTCCATTTTAATCATTTATTGAAATCTCTTGAAATTGCCCTATACCTATAGTCATAAATAGCCCTCATATCAATAACCTTTTTTATCGGTATACCAAAGTCAACCTTCACTTTATCTATCAACTTTTTATCTTTAAAAACTTCACTACTTTCAGCGTAAAATAATATATAGTAATAGAGGTTTTTTCCTCGATATCTTAAATGATCCATATTCTTCAGCAATTCTTTCTCTGAATTTGATAGTGAGAACCATCTGGTTGACAAGAATCCACCTAGACGCTCAACACTTAGATGTTTTTTAACGTCATCGTAGAATAAAATCCTTTTAAAAAAAGCATACTCAGCAGCATTAATACCACTATAACTAAAAGTAACTTTATCCTTACCTTTGACCATTTTTATTAATTCAGCGGGCTCTATTCCCTCAAAAGATTCAATAAAGACAGCATCATTTCTATTAATCAATTTATCCTGATGAAGTAAAAAAGCTAAATATTCCTCCTCAATTTCATTCAACCCCAAAGCTCCTACTGCTGCAATACTAAAATTTTCCATTTCAATATTATTGCTTTCCAGTATAGAGTTAATTTTACTTTTGGGAACCGCATCTTCAACTTTAATATTACTATAATCAAGTTCGGATTCCGGACACAACGATACTAAAACATAATCGGAATACTCATCTATTAGTCTTTGTTTATGGTAACTATCAAGCATTTTATTATAATTATGCTCTTTCAGTTTAATCTTGTAATTATTTAAATCGACAAATGTGCCTAACTCTGCCGTTTCTTTTAAAGAAAAAAACTTGTAGTCTACGATGTCATAGCGTAACAGATTAGTTTCTAAATTGATGCCCCCTTTTTCAGACAAAAACTGTAAGTTTTTAAAATCTCTTTCTTTTAAAAAGTAACTACCAACGGAATATTTACCTTCCGGTGTTAATATAAATAAGTCATCAATGGCGCCATAATTGTTAAGAATAACTTCCCACAAATCTTCTAATTTTCTTGTTGTAATTACACTTACCACACCCTTATTGGTTAGCTCATGTCCGCTCTGAGCAACTTTTTCTATAATATTTTTGCTTACATTAGTTGAGACAGCAAAATCTAAAAGCGTGTAGTTCCCGTTTGGTAATTCCAAAATATCAGGTTCATTTCCGACTAGAGCAGCTTCAATATATTGCTCAGCACTATTATACTTCTGCAAGTTAGCTATGCCATCTTCACTATATTTTTTCGAAGCAAAATCTTCATACAGATATTCAATATGAAGTTGCTCCCCCGGTGAGCTTGCAAAACCTTTTAAGTAAAGGCTCTTGCAATCTTCAGCGTTAGATGTTAAAGAAATAGTACTCGCTAATAATATTAAATTTTTGATGGAAGCAGACATTAACCGCCCCCCTCCAATTCATCAATAACATCTCCACCGCAAGTGTGCCTAACAGCCCCGGCCCAATCAACACAAGCCGCATCCTCTTGCGCATTCGCAAACCCAAATACCGGATATAGAATCAACTCTAACAGCGCTATAATAAGCAGCTTTAGCATTTTGACATCTGTTTCGAATAGTTCGAGCCGCATAGCTTCGATCTGATTTATTAAAGTTGCTTTCACAAATATTATACATATTGGTATGGAAGTTATTATCGCATCTGCTTTTAGTAGAGCCTACCATCGTGTAACATTGGTCATGAGTATCGCATGCACTCTTAAATGTAGTATTGTATCCAAAGGATAAAGAATCAAACCACGAACATCCATTAGGTGCTAAACTTGGCAAATTATTAAAATCACAATCTGAAGGGATATCTTCCCTTAAAAGACCTTTACAAGCCTCATCCCTAAATAACTGTTCTTAAGTGTAGAGCACCCCATAGGGGAACTCAGTGTGATTTCTGCGATCAGATCAATCGCCAAAAAGAAATTACCGAG
>NZ_JBSWXO010000029.1:0-3835 GCF_056160645.1 Alteromonas sp. ABH4_456 | reverse complement strand
CGGTAATTTCTTTTTGGCGATTGATCTGATCGCAGAAATCACACTGAGTTCCCCTATGGGGTGCTCTACACTTAAGAACAGTTATTTAGAGAACCGAAGGCTTTTCCAGTTATGACTTTACAAGTTTTTATCGTGGCTCTTTTCGGCAGTCGATACTATAAAAGTCATACCAGCTTTTGATTAACACTAGTTGCATTTGATTATCGCATATGTAACTAGATCGCTTTGCAAGCTCTCAAATATATGTGATTCTTCTTAATGTCATTATCTACCCGCTCAATGAATTTTCTTAGACTTTTGAATTTATTTTGATAGTCGTCTTTGCTTGGCGAGTCTCCCAAAATTCTCAACTTTTTTATCGCTAACCTCATTATTTCAACTCTAGAAGTATCACCACCTACGTTTTGTTCTAGCATGTCCCAGCAATACAACCCTTCTAATCTCGCTTTTATTTGATTTTTTTTCGTTATATAAACATATTCTTTTAATAGAACCTCTTCGTTACGAGCATATCTTTTTTTGGCTTTATAGTATTGACGGGAAAACTCACCTATTGCGGCCTTAAAGCACTTTTCATCTAACGAATCGGGATTAGTCACTATGAGGGATAGCTGACCACTTTCTCTTGCTGAAAAGTTAGTTCTTTGTATTAAGCAGTTTTTAGGCAATGCTCTCGGAGCGTAAAAGTCGCTCTTGATACTGTCTTCATCATAACTAGACTTCGTAACCCAGTTAGCAACAGACTCGTACATATCAGCAATATTATTTTTCGTTAGAAAAGAACTTGCGGGATAATCTTGAAGGAAGAGTTCGAGAAGCTCTAGAAAATGCGAGCCTAGTTTGGTGCTTCTTATATCTTGAACCCGTTTGCGCACTGAAAAAATTTTGTTCTTAACCTTATCATCTAGGTTTCTGAAGGGGATTAGTTCCGACTCTTTTAGCGTTCCCATAAGTAATTTATCAAAAATAAATCTTGAGTTAACAAACTCTTTGAAAGAAGTATGCTCTATTATCTCTGACCATTTGACCAGTTCAGTAGTCAACTTTACATTCTGTGGTTGATAAAACTGACCCACGATATCAACAATTTCATTATACCTTTCTTTATTGCTCAAGCTTAAAGCCCTTACAGAATATTCGAACCTCAAAGCGTGATTAAAATCGTCTAAAAAGTTTTGATAAGCAGGTTCACTAACCGAAATCAATTCCGAACTACCGTGTAAGTCATATATATAACTTACACTACACGACCAACTAATAGAGTTAAAGGTGTTTCGTCGTCAAAACTTCCGTGACACTATGCCCTCGAAAAGTTCTTAATTGTTACTAGAACATTTTGCATAGAATTAACATTTTTTGGAGATGACATTATGAGTTTGTGGGATTCGTTGTGTGATAATGTATTAAGTCCAGTGGGGCATTCGCTAGATAAGAGTATTTGTAGTATTGGGCGTGGTATTGATAAAGCAGTAAACACTGTCGTTATAGAAGGTATCTGTGGCACGCTTGACGATACAATTGAATATATAAGTGAAAATCCAATAAAAAGTGCAGCGATAGTCACAACGACAGTCTTGACTGGTGGCGTAGCTGCTGCAACCGCGCCGATAATCGCAGGCGCTGTAGGCTCAACAGGTATGTTGGGACTCGCCAGTACTGGTACAGCGATAAACACGCTTACTGGAGCAGCTCTCTCAAACGCATCTCTTGCTGCTTTGGGTGGTGGCGCTTTGTCAGCTGGAGGTGGTGGCATTGCTCTTGGGACGACAGTTGTTACAACAACTGGTGGGATTGTGGGGGGCGTTGCGTCTAGTGTCGCTACAAAGGTTATTGATTAGGAATGTCAAATTAGTAAATAGCAAATAATCCTGCCCTAGCACCAATTTAATATCTTGAGTATTGAGAGCAATCAGTTACGGTCTTTCGATGCTCACTTATTTTGCTATGTATTGGGCAAATTCGTTTCAAAAAATAGTTATCATATAAATTCTATCTTTTTGAGACTTATAGACAAATCGTTGAGGCTATCATTCTTTAGCAGTTTACATATTACAGTTGTTTTTGTTAGACAGTGGACTATCAAACAGCCTCCGAATGGTACGAGTTATGTCATGTTCAAGCAGGAGCATTTCATCAATAAGTTCTTCATCCGTGAAAGCGGAAAATCGTGGATCTCTCCTTACATCAACAAGAGGTTTTACTCTCGATACAAAGCGTTTAAACGCTTCTGCTCCACCTATATCGGAGGTATAGGCTAAGTAAGTATCAGCTACAATGGCCCTTACATCATTACTATACGAACTAATCATTCCAAGAAATCTTTGCAATATTTTGTTTACGCCAATTTACTGTATTTGGCAGTGAGAATTAACTGTACTATCGCACTGGGTTGGTTTTTCTTTATATTTTACTTTGAAGTTATTTCATTTTGCAGGCGTTATGCATTTTGCTGATGACTCTTTTTTCGCTAGGAATGAGCTGAAGAGCATACTTATCGACGACTTCCATAAACTTCGCTATGTATTTGCATCGATAAGCATGATTCGGTGGTAACCACTCATCTAAGCCCTTAGCACCTTTCTGTCTATTAAGCGATGCTTTTACAAGTAAAAGGTTTTGCGGGTCATTTGCAAACGCTTTTCGTTTATCTCGGGACCATTTATCCCCACCATGACCATGTGCAAATTTGAGCGGAACAATGTGGTCAAGGTCAAGCGTGGTAGAGTCGGTAAATGTGTCACCTGAATACGGGTCATACCATTCACCGACGGCAACTTGGCATCCTCTATCAGTTTTAAACCCAACAGGAATGCTAGATGCTGATATTAACATTTCATGGCGTGTATTCTGACAATCACTATCATCATCAATCCAATGCGGCCAATCAGCTCTATCGTACTCACCAGTAAAAATTCTTCCTTCGTTCAGCGCTTCCTTTTCAGCTTGCTGATACGCCGAACTCGCTTTGGGTAACCTTCCACCGCTGTTGAGACAGGTTTCTATCGATTGGAAAGCCTCAAAGCTTTTAGTTTGATCAAAATATGTGCTTGAAGAGTCATGACATATACCCGATCTACTTTTTTTCACTACGTAGTTGGCATCACTTGGTGTTGAGCACGAAAAAGCAAAAATGCTCAACAGGAATATTAGTATTGAGTTACGTACCGTCATAGCTTTGTTCTTTTTCTTTGCGTATTCAGCTCAACAAATCCCACACACTACGACATTTTTCGATAAATGCCTCTCCACTTTTTTTCTTCTCGACACTACCCATCGCCTTTAATTCATTTTTCATCTTATCGGATGCATTCAAATATCTTGCACCTACAACTGAATATAGTTGATTCACATCGTTCGCAGATAACGAGTTCTCAGCAATTGTTTGCGCTAAATCAGCACTATAATTTGAGCGTTCAACATCATTCTCATAGACCACCCACTTTAGTTCCGAGTCATTTCGGGCAAACTTCGCGAACGATTGACACATTAGTGACTCAAATGCCATTTGTTGAAGAACTTGTATCTCTGATACCTTTTCACTTGCACTTGACGGCGCTGAATGAACAGCAAAGTAAATTAAAAATATGCTTCCAAGCGTTCTCAAACGGTTTACTCCTTCAAAAAGTGTTTCTTTCTCATACTGGACTAATTAGAACTTAACTCCATTAAATTTTGAACACAAACATCTTTAATCTAAAGCTCTAGTATTTATTTTTGAAAACTATAAATAGGTCGTGTTAATAAGGGCGTTGTTGATCAAATAACTGCTTCAGTCCCTTTATTGTCAGGCGCTCCAGCCAATTAATCAGTTGCCTGACGAACAGGCATACCGAGC
>NZ_JBSWXO010000028.1:0-5511 GCF_056160645.1 Alteromonas sp. ABH4_456 | reverse complement strand
CGGGGTATTTCGATTCGAACTGACGGAGCAGCTTCTTAACGCTAACTTTGGAAGAGGGTATGCGGCCATAGTGAACAGGACTCGCCCCGCGTTGTTCTTCACAATAAGCTACTTCATGGAATTCTTTGTGAGTATCCAAGCCGATAAAAATCATGCTATGTTTATTCATGCTAGCCTCCAAATGAATTAGTCTTAAGCAAACTAATTATGGCACTGGCTTTCAGCTAACCCACGAAAATGCGGAGGCTAGCATTTCACAGGGAGTCATTGTGTCTATGCGTATTTTTAGTGTCGAGTAAATAATGAAGTTGGATTACGAATTAATAAGTGAAATTTTAGCTAAATTTGTAGAGTCTGAAAAATCTATCGTCGACATTAACGACTTTGTTGAACTCTATGAACAAGACTCGCAAAAATTGGCTCACCACATGATTATCATGCAAGAGAAAAGGTTAATCACTGGTGCATTTTCTCATGGAAGCTTGGGAATTGATTTAGAGTATCGCGAAGGAAGGGATATTTATGAATTCGCGGCAGATACACCTTGGAGAATAACTTCTGAGGGGTATGACTTCGCAGCAGCTTTGAACAAGCCAACAGTCTTAAGCGAAATTAAGACCCGGTTTCAAAAAGAAGGTCTTTCTGTAGTGATTGATGTAGCTAAAAAAATTGCAACGAAGCAAGCAACCAAGTACTTGGATGACTGATACGCATAACAATCACATTAAGTCGCTCGCAGGCTCGCTGGGACAGTAACACGTGGGCTCTGTCGCTTCGCTCGGATTTCAGCCCACGTGTTACTGCCCCTTATGTGGGTGTTATGCGCCGTAGTTTATTTCTCAAATGTTTGGTGCGGCGGTTGTTGTTCAGGACAAGGTCGTTTCGCTAGGTTGTATTGGTGGCTGGCGGCGTCAGTTTTCAAAGCTGAATTATCAACGTTCAAATTCCCAACTCAGTAACGCGAGCATTCGCGCTAAGCGGCTTTCTTGGCTAGTTCATTTCTTAGACGTCCGTTTTATCATCTGGCATTTCGCAGAGGGTTGTTTTAGTGTTGTATTTAATTGTTTAATCAGTACGTTTTGGTGACATGCGCTGGCGGCAAAGCCGCGTAGGGCAGGCGCCTCGTAACGCATAACAAGCGCATTAACACTCGCTGCGCTCGCTGGGGACAAAAACACGTGGGCTCCCGGCGCTTCGCTTGAAATTGTAGCCCACGTGTTTTTGCCCGTTATGCGGGTGTTAAATGCCTTTTAAATATCAAGGAAGTTTTATGTCAGAAAAAAAAGCTACAAAATCACAAGACGCTAAGGAAGAAGAAAAGTCATATGATTTGTCTAAATGGGCGGATATTATTGCTATGTTTCGGGACGATTTAAGTGAAGATAAAATTAAATCGCATGTGACTGCATACATCTCAACATTAGTCACAGAATTTGGAATGGAAAACTACTGCGTAGTGTTTCTCTTCGATGATTGGCATTCCATTTACCCGTACCATTCCAACCAGATTTATAAGGCAATTTCTGACCTTAAAAGTTCCAAAGATATTCTTTTGGTTCTACAAAGTGGAGGTGGAAAAATTGAACCTGCCTATCTTATTAGCAAAACATGTAAGCGTCTATGTAAAGACAAATTCGTTGTTAGTGTACCTCGAAGAGCTAAGTCAGCTGCAACTTTATTATCATTAGGAGCAAATGAGATTCATATGGGGTTATTGAGTGAACTAGGTCCTATTGATCCGCAGTTTGGTGGTTTTCCTGCTTCTGGTTTAGCCAACGCAATGGAGAAAATTGCTGAAATGTCTAGCAGATTTCCAGATGCGTCGGATATGTTTGCGAAATATCTTACAGATAATCTAAGTATCAGAGATTTAGGTTACTTCGAAAGAATAAATGAATCCGCTGTCCAATATGCTGAGAGATTACTTGCTGGTAAAACATTGCCCGACAACTGGGACGAAGAAAGATTAGCAGCTCACTTAACGAACCATTATAAAGATCACGGATTCGTAATCGATTCGGACGAAGCTGCCACTTTGCTAGGCAAAAGTGTAATCAAGGAATCAACCCCAGAATATGAGTTTGGAAATAGAATTTATGAATTTCTAGACTTCTTAGAGTTTTTATTCAAGGCCTTCCACCAAAAAAGAATAAGGTATGTAGGCAGTATTGATAACGGACTTGACACTTTTGATGCTGAAAACGAATAAGGCATTTAACAATCACATTAAGTCGGTCGCAAGCTCCCTGGGACAGTAACACGTGGGCTCTGTCGCTTCGCTCCTATTTTAGCCCACGTATTACTGCCCCTTATGTGGGTGTTAGGAGACAAGGGAATGTTGCAGTATAAAAGGATTTTTATGTTTATCCCTTTATCAATTCTTTTGCCCGCATTGAGTGTGGCGATTTTGGTTTTAGTGTTTAGTCGTTTTGGGATCGCTACTACTGCTTTTTCATTCTTGGCTACGTCGTATATTGTAGGTGGAGCTTTAACCTTTGTGGTTTTCTGGTGGTTTGCTACAGGTGTAAATAAAAAGCCATATTTGCATGCGTTTGTGATGTATGTTTGCAGTTTTTTAATATCAACTTTCGTACTTATGTTGTTTGTTGGCGGTGGTTATATTTCTACTAATTTAGCCTTTGACGCTTCAATTTCAATTATGGTTATGTTCGTAGCAACCAAAGTCGGCTATAAAAACAAGGAGGTATCAAGCTATGTCTCCTAACAAAAAAATAATGTCGCCCGCAAGCGGGCTGGGACACAAACAGGCAGGCGGCTTCGCCATTATAGCCTGCCTATTTGTGCCCCATATTTAGGTGTTAGGTTTTTTAGAGGGAGTTTTAAAGTGTCAGAAAATAATGAACTGCCCGTAAGACTTGATTTGGGTCTTTCAGAAAATGAGATATTTTCTATTGGAACCATCGTTTCACAATGGGGTGCAATTGAATATGAAGTCTTTCATCAATGCCTATTGAGCTTTGACGAAAGTGACGTCAATTCACTTCCAAAGGAAATGAATAATTTGAGTTTCTCTAAAGTACTGGAATTATGGAAAAAGCGTGTCGTTGATTCTAGTGAATCACCAGTAAAAGATTCACTGACTGCACAGTATGAAAAACTTAACAGCTTGCAAGATTATAGAAATGCCCTAATGCACGGAATGTGGAGATGGGATCCAGCCACTCCTAATGTAGTGACAACAGAAAGAGTCAGAAAAAAAGAAGTAGTTAGTACTAAATTTGGCCCAAAAGACTTAGAGCACTTTGCAAGACAAGTGGCAAGTATATTGTTTGCAATTAAGTACCCCAATGGATTGGAAGAATTTATAATGCAAAGAATGGAGCAAGGTGCAGCCATTTCAAGAAAAGGGTACGAGTTACTATTTGGGAAAGGTGATGATGACACTTCATCAAGTGATTGAACAACAAAACCTAACAAACCACTCAAGGCTCTCGCTTCGCTCGCTGGGACGCTAACACATGGGCTGCGTCACTTCGTTCCTAATTTTAGCCCATGTGTTATCGCCCCTTAGTGGGAAGTTATACGCAATTGGTCAGAATAACTTTTTAACATCGCGATAAAAGTTTTCATGAGAGCCAAGTGCAATCAACTCAAGTATTACAGTGCCATCCTCGTAGCTGTAACCAAGTAAAGTTAACTGCTTGACCATCTTGAATTTGTACACGCGAAGAAAGGCTAGGTCGCCTTTTTTCTGCTCACCTAGAAGAGGATCGGCCATGAGTTCCTTAACCGCTTTATCCAAGTCTTTTTTCTGATTCTGATGTAACTTCTTTACTGCCCTCTTAAAATTAGCTGTCTGTAAAACACTGGTAATCTTAGCCAAAATCGTAAGGCTCCAATTTTCCAGCCTCTTTTTCAGCTTTGGAAATAATTGCCTGTTTCACGAATTCGTAAGGCAAGTCAGGGTTATCTTCCATCATTTCACCTATCTTTGCCCAATGCTCAATCTGTTTTGGCATAGTTCGGTTTAGTGCTTTGCCCATAATCGTAGCTTTCTCAACTAGATCTTGGTCTAGTCTTACGCTCGCGGTTGCCATAATATGTCTCCTAATGGTTCGTCATTATATTGTAGCAATGCGCTACAGGTGTAGCAAATTGCGTATAACAAACGCATTAAATCGCTCGCGGGCTCGCTGGGACGCAAACACATGGGCTGCGTCACTTCGTTCCTAATTTTAGCCCATGTGTTTCCGCCCCTAAGCAGGGTGTTAGCTTCACAGAAACATCGAGGAAAAAATTTAGATGACTGATTCAGCAAAAAAATTTGATCAAGACAGAGCAGGTGAATACGCACAGCAGAGCCGAATAGCTTTGGCGGGCTATGAAGCCTGCCATGATCTTGCCGCCTGCATACTTTCTGCTGTACTTGGCTCCGACAGCAAAGCTCAAATCCTCGTTGTGGGGGCAGGCGGCACGGCTCAAGAAATTATTGCTGCGTCTAAGTTGGCTCCAAACTGGAGATTCACAGCAGTAGACCCTTCAGAGCCGATGTTGCAGCTTTCCAAAGATTCTTTAGCCAGTAAAGGTTTAGCTCATCGAGTTACAACGCATTTGGGCTATGTAAAGGATTTAATAATCGAAGAAAAATTTGATGCCGCCATCCTAATTGGAGTAATTCATCATTTAAAAGGAGAAAACGAGAAGAAAGCAGTTCTTGATGAAATTGCAAATAAACTTAAGCCAGATGCACCGCTTATCATGGCAGGCAATCGCTTTCCCTACGCTAGTAAACCACTTTTCTTATCGGCATGGGGAGAGCTTTGGCGAATGAATGGTGTTTCAAGTGAAGATGTTGAAAGCAAGAGAGCCAGAATACTGGAGGGTGCTGATCCTCTTAAATCTAATGAAGCTGTCATAGATTTACTCGCGCAATCTGGATTTACTGAGGTAGACCAATTTTTCTCTAGTCTATTTTGGTCTGCCTGGATAGCTAAATACACTCTTCCCGTAGGCAAGCAAAGCTAACAATTTGCTGCACGCGGAAAAATTACTCGCTGCGCTCCTAATTTTCCAGTGAGCCCAGCGTTAGGCAATGGGGGCAGTATGATGCAAGCGGTCATTTTTGACATGGACGGCACTTTAATAGATTCAGAACCTATGTGGAAGGAAGCAGAGAGACAAGTATTCGCTTCAGTGGGAGTTAAAGTAAGCGACGAACTGTCGGCTAAGACTGCTTCTATGACAACTCGAGAGGTAACTGAGTTTTGGTATAGCCATTATCCTTGGACAGGTAAAAGCTTACAGGAAGTCGAAAATGAAGTGATTAATCATGTAGCATCACTTATTTCTGAAAAGGGCGAACCCATGGAAGGTGTGGAGAAGATTTTAAGGTTCTTCCAAAAGGAAAAATTTAAAATAGGATTATCGACTAATGCACCTTATAAATTAATTCCTATTGTTCTAAATAACTGTTCTTAAGTGTAGAGCACCCCATAGGGGAACTCAGTGTGATTTCTGCGATCAGATCAATCGCCAAAAAGAAATTACCGA
>NZ_JBSWXO010000027.1:0-6338 GCF_056160645.1 Alteromonas sp. ABH4_456 | reverse complement strand
CGGTAATTTCTTTTTGGCGATTGATCTGATCGCAGAAATCACACTGAGTTCCCCTATGGGGTGCTCTACACTTAAGAACAGTTATTTAGTAGCGTTCAGACGAGAAAGTTGTCACAACTCATTTTTTCGTTCAAAATACAACACCGCCTAGTCATATGCGGCTAAGTAATGTTTTCTCGCTTTCTGTTTACATTAGCGCGAAATTTGGAAGGCGATTCACCGAATTGTGCTTTAAAAACACGGCTAAAATGCGACACATCTTCAAATCCCCATGAATAGGCAATTTCTGAGATTGACTTCATTTCATGCTCCAACAAGGTGAGATCCGATCGACACTGCTCTAAACGCCGCCTGATAATAAAGGTGTTCAACGTTTGCCCATTACCATAAGTTTTAAATGCATTGTGCAGATAGCGTTTGCTGCAACCGATTGCGTCTGCGATATAGTCTAAATTTAAGTTGGGGTCTGACAAACGACGGGCTACCAGCCCTTTTATTCGCTCAAATGTGAGTTGTAATGAATCCAGTTGCTGCGAGCTGGTCATTTCATTGGAAGCAGATCCCTTAAACAATATTAAGATTGAATTTGCAATCGAGATTTCTTCTATTGATGACCAACTTCGCGATGCATCGACCACCGATTTCATTAAATCCAACAATAAGCTAGCGGCATTGTTGTCACACAAATGCAGTTTATTGGAAATACGGTGTACACTGGGCGCGTCTGGGTAGAGATCATACCAAGACAAAGTGAGTAATAATTGCTCGCTCGGTGACCAGTTGTCAACAACGTAGAGCACGTTACTCGAATTAATTGACCATGAGTTCTCCAATAATTCCACACGCCTTTTATCTTGCAATACTTCAGTCGAACCGCTTATTTGATAATGTACATGCACCTCAGCCGAGGCATTTTTATTTTCAGAGCTGCTACTCATGGCCCCAGTGACGGAATGTGGTGAAGCCTTAATATAAAGCAACTGAATTGAACCGAATTGGAATCGGTTTGCCTGCACTGAAAACGGACAATCTATAGACTTAACAACCGGTAAGTCTGCTGTTTTGAGCACTCGGCTCAAGTAATAAGCCCACTCATTGGTGTCATTAGTATTTATCGACTCTAGTAGTGCCACTGCCTAATCTAACTTCAATTCAAAGAATTCACTGTAATCCACACAAAGTAACTTCACTCTCAGTCAAAATCAATTTCACTAACAACAAAGATTGCCCTAATTAACAAAGATAACATTCTAGTCACAAAATGAGTTGATTGCTTAAGGTATTTAAATGAGATCGAAAGTTCCCGCATGGGTATCACCCGACAGCTTTTTGGAATTTATCAAGGAATGCGCTGCGCTGGTTGGACAACAAAATATCGTTATTGACGACCAAGATATAAACGCCTACCGGGACGCATATCGTATGACCGGTGACGTCAATCATATTCCTGCGGCGGCTGTCATTGTTAACACCCGTGATGAGGTGATGGCCATTGTTAAATTGGCAAATACTCTCAAAGTGCCACTTTGGCCAATTTCTCGAGGTAAAAATCTCGCTTATGGCGGGTCTGCTCCGCAAATGAGCGGTTCAGTGATACTCGACATGAGCCGTATGAATAAGATTATCGAAGTTAATGAAGAGCTCGGCTACATAAAGCTTGAGCCAGGAGTCGGTTTCTTCGATCTGGAAAATTACCTACGTGAAAATCACATTAAATTGTGGGCATCTTACCCTGAACAATGCTGGGGCAGTGTAATTGGCAATGCAATGGACAGAGGGGTCGGGCGAACACCTTATGGCGACCACTCTGCAAACTTCTGTGGGTTGGAAGTAGTACTTCCAACCGGTGAATTGTTGAAAACTGGCATGGAGGCAATGACAGCCAGCAAATCAGGTCCCGTGTATAAACATGGTTTTGGCCCCGGCTATGACCAACTATTTGTCCAATCAAATTTTGGGATCGTTACATCGGCTACCGTATGGTTAATGCCACAGCCCAAATCGACGATAACGTTGCGCTTAGGCGCGCCCGACGAGGATGACTTGGGATGGATGATGGAAACACTCATCACCCTCTGTAAAGAAGGAATCATTGATCAGTATTTTACCCTTATCAATTTTATGCCCATAGTTGCTATGTACACCACGCGTGAGAAATGGTTTGAAAAAGGTAAACCGATGACTCAGGCACAAATTCATCAGATGCTAAAGGCAATGAAATTGGGGTGGTGGAACGCGGAGGTTACTTTCTACGGAAATCAGTCAGTCATCGAAGCCAAGGAAGCCGAGCTCAGAGCCGCTTTCAGTGCTTATCCAAAATTACATATTGAACGTTTTTTCTGGACCGATGATATGCCATTGTCAAAATCAGGAAAATCTAACCCAACAACGAATTCCTTTCAGCTTATCAACTGGTATGGCGGTCGTGGTGGCCATATAGACTTTTCTCCTGTTCTGCCCTCTATTGCAAGTGAGATTTTAGCCTACTACTACGAAACGAAAAAACTCGTTGAACAATATGGTCAGGATTTTCATTGCGCCCTTCACGTTAAACAACGTCATTGTGTTTGCATTAATGCCCTGCGATTTGATCGCGACGACCCGGGAATGACAAGCAATGTCACAAAATTGTTTAAGCAGCTACTCGAAGACGCTAAACAACGGGGTTATGGAGAGTACAGAACCCACTTGGATTGGATGGACGAGGTCGCGTCAACCTACGACTTTAATGACGGAGCATTGCTGAAACTCAGTAAAACCATAAAGGATGCACTCGATCCTAACGGCATACTGGCGCCAGGAAAATCAGGAATATGGCCTTCGTCTCTTGATGAGCAAAAAGGAGAATCTCAATGAAAAGACTTACCATAATTTCTGTACTGTTTTACCTCTTTAATCCTTCTACTCATGCGTCAACCGGTGAAGCGCTGTACATTCAAAAGTGTGCGGTTTGTCACTCAGCGGGAAACGCCGCGTTTTTAAAACTCATGCACAAATATGGCCCAGAGCAAGCCGATCTCGTGGTTCGAGAAATACCCCAAGCCTTGGTGACAACTGCAGTTCGCTATGGCTTAGGCAGTATGCCCGCGCTAACCAAAGGCGATGTGACCAATGCAGAGCTTATCGAAATTGCTAATTATTTAGCCGCTGAAGAACGCAAGGAGGCAAAGTGAACAGACGAGAATTTATTTGCAATTCAGTGTCGTTAGGCGTGTTCTTACCAACGTTGGGGTATGCCTCACAGTGGTCTGGTGATAGTCGCCATGAACTTTACATTTACGACAAGTATTTGCCCTTTGCTTCAATAAGTAATAGCTCTTTACAAACTTCGATACACCATTTACAGGACGAATGTGGTGCTTGGTTTTTACATACTGTCGCACCGCAGCTTCGCAAAGGAAATACGCAGGTTATTGGAGTGACATCTGGTGCAGACATGAGTTTCTTACTCAGTGCATTAACCGACTATCAGATGTATCGCGCTGACGTAACTAAAGTAACCATCGTTTCTGGTCAGGTATTGATTTCGCGTTACTCATCCGATGGCGGCGCGATAGCATCTACTGCTGACTTTGCACTTAACAACGAATCCCAGCTCGCTAATGTATACACCAAATTCCATCCAAGACTGTTACCAATTGGATTAAACGCAATAAACACCAACACAGAGTTTTTTCTGTGGAAAACACTATAAAATGACAAATAAGAGATTTCTATGAAAATCAAGCTACCTACATTTAAGCTGACCTGTATTTCCACCGGCTTACTCAGCGCGCTTTCTGCCGGACACGCATTTGCGCAGCAACAAGAGCACAATACAGAGCTGGAGGTGATTGAAATATCTGCGGAGAGGCGCACGGCTTCGGTTCAAGACACCGCCATAACTATGGATGTGTTGAGCGGTAATACACTGCAAGAAAGAGGTGTCGTTAATTTAGAGGGGATCACCAATCTCGTACCCGCCTTAAATTTTAACAAAGACACTATTTATACCAGTTTTACATTGCGCGGCGTTGGTAGCTCAAATGCGAACAATTTGCTGGGCGACAACTCAATTACCGTGGCAATAGATGGCGAGTACATTAACCGCCCAGTTGCAATTAATACTGCAATGTTTGATTTAGAGCGCGTAGAAGTGCTGCGGGGTCCACAAGGCACCCTATATGGTAAAAACGCCACCGCTGGAGCTATCAATTTGATTGCCGCACGGCCAGAACTTGACTTCAATGGTGGCGAAGTAATGGCGGAAATTGGTGCTTTTAACAACAAATTGCTGCAAGGTAGCGCAAATTTTAGCGTCTCAGATAATGTTGCCGTGAGAGCAGCGGTCAACGTGAATCGTCGTGACGGTTATCGTGACGCAGGCGATGCCGGCGACGTTGACGATGCGAGTTCTGATGCAGTGCGCTTAGGGCTCCTCTATACGCCAAGCGCGGATACCAGCGTTTACATGGCAGCAGAGTACAGCAAAGTCGACCAAACTGCGCCTTCTCGTTATGGGGTAAGTTTACAGGGCGAGTACACCGCAGGTCTTGCCCCCAGTGACTTTACCACTGAAATACCGGATGAATGGGAACAAGGCGATGCGGGTCACCTGAAAATTGACCAATACGCTTTGAGAACGGAGATTACTCACGAATTTGATACACTTGCTTTGAATTATTTAGCAAGCTATAGAAATGTGGATGTCGATAGTTACCAGCCATTGAATGGCTTCGTACCATCGCTGTTCAACTTCATGAATATGAATGAAATTACCACCGTTAATCATGAATTACGTCTATTAGGCGAACAACCTAAGTACTTCTGGCAAGCCGGAGTATTTTACGGTACTGAAGAGCAAAAATCAGAAAGTGGCGCTGTTGTAATACCCGCGGATTCAGCATGGCTAAATTACTTTGATCATGCCGTTGATACCACTACAGCCGCAGTGTTCGCACAAGGAACCGTTCACCTAACCGAAAAATTAGATTTAACCGTGGGGGGGCGTTACACCAAAGACAAAAAATCCAGAGATGCATACGACCTTGCTGCACCAAGCTTTGCGCTTGGCATTGAAGGTTATCCTACTAAACCCAACGCTGAAGCTTTTGTTGAAACCTCTGGCCCTACTTCAGCATCATGGGGCGAAGTTACCTGGCAGTTAGGGCTTGACTATCATTTAAATAAGCAAAGTATGTTTTTCGCAAAGGCAAGTAAAGGCTATAAAGCTGGTGGTTTTGACGCAGTTGGTGATTACGAACCAGAAATCTTACTCGCCTTTGAAGCTGGGATTAAAAGCGATTTACTCAACAACAAGCTACGCTTGAATTTGTCGACATTCCACTATGATTATAAAAACCAGCAAGTCGCTGTTTTGCGTGACATTAGTATCGGCTATCAAACTCTTAATGCCGGCGAAACCAGTATTAATGGTATTGAACTAACGTCCAATTATATGCTGAGCGACAATGATCAAGTTGATGTGAGTATTAATTATCTGGATGCTAGTTTTGACACATTTCCTACAACCCAAGCACTGGTTTTGGCGGACGCTTCTACCTATTCATCGGATGAAGACTATCTAGCTGTATCTACCGTTAACTTGAAGGGAAATACTCCCCCTCAGTCACCTGAATGGAGTGTCGCAGTAGGCTACAAACATTATTGGACAATGGAAAATGGCGACATTGTGTTTGCGTTAAATAGCCAATTAAAGTCGTCTTATTACTTAACCCCGTTTAACTGGGAATCTGATAAGCAAAACGGATATTCAAAAACATCATTGAGACTGACCTATCAATCCTACGACAACTGGAAATTAACGGCATATGTTAACAACGTTGAGGATGAACAAGATCTCACTTACTCAGCGTTTACAGGTGGACCTTCTGTGAGTATATACAACTTCGCCAAAAACGTGCCAAGAACGTGGGGTATTCAATACAACTATACGTGGTAACTTTTATCACCGGCCAATGCAGACCGGCCGGTGTACTTGCACTTTAAATAGCAGTTTTTTTATGCTAATCAAACAACGTGCGTTATCTTGCCGCTAGTACAACTACCCTTGCATGATTCTCAATCAGTCCCAGAAGAAACAACCTTGCGCGGCTAGGCATACAAAGAATCTAAGAGAGAAACGAAAGAACCAAACAGGATCTAACACCCACATAAGGGGAAGTAACGCGTGGGCTATAATCCGAGCGAAGCGACAGAGCCCATGCGTTACTGTCCCAGCGAAGCGACTTAATGTGTTTGATACTTGTTGAGCCTTCTCCCCAGCTTAGCCAATTTCTTGGCTAAGCTGGAAGGCGACCAAACCCAAACGGAGAAGACTCAATGCAATTTTATACTAA
>NZ_JBSWXO010000026.1:0-7061 GCF_056160645.1 Alteromonas sp. ABH4_456 | reverse complement strand
GTTTCATCAACAGAACTGCCGTTAATCAGCATGCCATGCTCATTGAACGGTGGCTTCACAAAATAGATACGATAATCGCCGGTGTCATCATAACCGTTGGAATAAGCTATAGATGCGTCCTGAACGGTGACCGTATACTCTCCTGATTCACCGAGAGTTATATCATTAAAATGTGCAACGCCATGTGCAGAAGTCTGACTTAACAAACTTCCGTCAGGATTAAATATTTTCACCCATGGGGCGAACCGGTTATTACTTTCGTCAGTTACCTGTAACGCAATGATGTCACCACTTACACCATCAAATGTCCAGGTATCTACTTCCTGAGCTATGGCTATTTCGCCTTCCACATAACCCCCGTTTATCAGGTCATCAGCAAAAGCCGGGACTGTGAATGCTGAAAGCGCAAAAGCGGCCCAGAGTATATGGAGTGATTTACCGGTCACGGTGAAACGCCGGTAGCATGTTTCTTTCAGTGTTGCATACAGGTATCTGTAAAAGAGAGTAGATCGCATTATCAACAGTCCTTTCCTAAATCAGAGTTTATAGTGCGACCGGGGCTGGGACTTCATTCTCAGGCAACAATATCCTTAGAATCTCCATCACGGTCATCAGGCCGGAACAGGCAATCTGTACTATGAAAAAATAAGCGTGTTTTTATAACTGGGGGAATGTACTAACCGGGAGTTTCGGAGATTAAATGAGACTAAGTGAGACACTTTTTCAGTTACGTGACTGAACAATTCAGGCTGAATTGTTGCTACTAAGTGTATCTGAATTTGACTTAGTTGCAGTTTCAGAGCTGGCGTGCAGTGAATTTTACGTTATTTGGTTAGAATGACATGTCTATTAAAATGCCAAAGCATGAGTGTTCTTATAAGTTAGTCATTGAGCCTCGATTAGATAGAGAGGTTCTTTCTTTTTCTTCATAATTTAAAACGGTTTAAGGTTTATGTATCAAATGATGAATTCGGATTAAGCTTGAATAAATTGTAGTAAAAATGGTGGCCCCACCTGGACTCGAACCAGGGACCTAACGATTATGAGTCACAAACTAAGCGTTTACCGTTAGTTACTTTATTTACCTGTTAATTACTTATTGTTTCATATAAATCAGTAGGTTATTGCGGTTTTGTTATCTCTGTTGCTTAATTTCTTTAAGCAATTCAGCGCACTAGATTTTGCGCTCAAAGTAGCACAGAGGTAGCACAGTATGTCAGCAACAAAATTCAGATTCACAGAGCAGACTCTTTTAAAGCTGTCGGGCTCAGACAAACGAACCAGGTATTATGACTCTCAAATGCCAGGTCTCATTATTGATGTTCTTCCATCAAATAAGAAAACGTTTCGGGTATACAAGAAGCTTCCTGGAACTCAGAAGCCTCTAGCGGTGACTATCGGCTCTTTTCCGTCAGTTCCCGTTGAGCAGGCTCGTAAGCAAGCCAGGAAGGCCATGGCTGATATCGCGGATGGAATGAACCCAAATGATAGCAAAAGGCATTTCAGAGCTGCTTCTGTCACGCTAGGAGCTGTTTATAAAGAATATACCCATGCAAGAGAGCTAAAGCCGATTACTTTACGTGGATACGATCAGGTAATGGCTTGCTATTTCGATGATTGGGCAAAGAAGCGTTTGGCTGACCTTACAGAAAACCGTATTTATCGTCGACACTTTGAACTGACTAAGCGTAGCCCTGCTCAGGCAGACTTGGCAATGAGGATGCTTAGGGCTCTTTTTAACTTCGCCAGAGCTGAATACAAATCTTCTGACGGCAGAACTTTATTCACCCACAACCCTGTTGCTGTTTTGTCGGAAAAACGTTGTTGGAACAATGTGGCCCGTAAACAGACAAGACTTCGACCTTCACAGTTAAAGCCATTCCTTAATGTAGTTAATGAGATGCGTGAGGAAGCCATTTCTTATCGTCAAGACTTTACTGCAACAGTATGTGACTTCGTCGAGTTTATGGCGTTTACCGGTCTGCGCAAAACAGAGTTGCTTAAGCTGGAATGGAAAAATGTATTTCTGGACGATCAGCTATTCTGCTTAGATGACACAAAAAATGGCCATGGCCTGGAATTGCCAATCACTGAACCGCTGAAGGAAATCCTCAAAAGAAGGGCAGAGTGCCGCGTTTCGGGTTTTGTTTTTGGTGCTGAAAATCGCCATGGCAGAGTGATGGAGCCTAAAAAAATAATTAAACAAATGAACCAACGTTCGGATGTTTTATTCACACTGCATGATCTTCGCCGGACATTTTGTTCGGTTGCTGAAACAATAGGAGTAGGGACTTACACGTTGAAACGATTGCTCAATCATAAAACGAGTCGCAGTGATGTCACTGCTGGCTACACTGTGCTCACGGCTGAAGAGCTTAGGGAACCGGCAGATAAAATATGCAAAAAGATTTCTCAATATGGAGGATTGCAAGTCAAAGAGCAGTGGGGGTGTAGGATTTTGGATAAGATGTCATCGCAAATTCCTGACCTAAACAGAGAGCAAAAACTACAACTAATCAATTTGTTAATGAATTAAACTATAAAATATCCATGGGGCGAAATAGCGATACGCCCCTTATACTTATTACTTTTTTGCAAAACTGAAAAATGGAAGAAATTTTAACCCGCTGCAAATGACTTCCTGTGATAAGTCTTCACCCTATCGTCAATTCTGCTACTCACTGAACTTTGCGCCCACTCGAATACATTAACTACATCCTTTTTGATGGAATCTAAGTTGCTTCTAGTCTCCATTTTCGAATCAATCTTGCGTGCTAAAGTCGAACTATGAACAGGATTACTTAAGAGTGCTTCTCTAAGCGCAGCAACTAACTCTTGTCTCTGGTCTGGTTCCAACTCTTTTAACAGATCATCCTGAACACGTTCCAAAAGAATTTTTGTTAAAGTTGGAGATTGATTAGTCAACAGAGCCTTAGCGAGCGCACCTAACTCTCTCCGCCCATTCACTGAGAGATTACGATTATCTGCTGTTGCCAGATTTTTTATTGCCATGTTGTGTTCAACCCCTTATAAAATCTTAATCGTCTACAATAGCAAAGTGCTCTTTGTAAACCAGATTTACTGCTGCGCCGAAATCTGAACGCCCATCGAAAGTGTATTCTTCAGTTTGTTCACAATTTAAGCTCATGATAACACCTTCTGTCTTCTCAGGTAACGATATTTCAATATACCCATTTACGCTGTCCTTCCACAGTGCGATCACTTTAGAGCGATGTCCCGTAGCAAGGTTAGAGCGCTCAATCATACCCATTGCTGTCATCGAGAGAACACTACATCCTGGATCGTCCGTTAAAACTGAAGCATAACGACTTGACCATCTTGAGGTCAATTGAGGGCCGTCGAGCAAAAGTGCAACTACCAAGTTAGGTGCTACTGAGCGAACAACCTCTGACACCGGGTCCTGTCTAGCTAAATCTTCACAGATTAAGGGAGCAAGAGAAAACTTCTTATCGATATTGATGATTTTTAGTTCTCTATTACCTACCTCAATGCCTTCCCACCAAATATTGTTACAACTGAGTTGAGACTGGATACCATATGTTCTTATTTGTGAAGAATCTAGACACCAGCGGTGATGTTTTTGTTGTTCAATATGCTCCCACTCAATCCCATTGTCGCTGCCGTCAATAGATGTTTTGGTGCTAAAGTAAACGTAATTTCTAGACCAAGAGTTGTTTTTAGTTTCATACACTCCACAAATAATAAATTTTGGAGCAATAAACTTGCCAGGATTACTATTTTCTTTATCTTTAAGAGCTTGTAACACATCCAAATAGTTGGCTTTTGACATTGTTGCTTCAGGAAAAATTAAAAAATCAACGTCCCCTGAGGCTTCGATCATACGTATAACGTCATTACTGTCGACCCCCAAAGTATTATTGTAGTCGAAATAGTCAAAACCCGGTACACAAACGCTCTTTTTGTTTTCCGCTAGAACGGACTTTCCAAAGTTCGCTTTAGGTATCTTAAGCGGCCACGGAAGCAATAACACTTTGATGTCATTTAAGTTATCAATAGGGGTGTTCTTAAAAGAAGGGTAATGTGCTACATCGACTTCAGAATCAACATATGCTAAGTAATGCGAAAGACCATTCAGACCAAGCCCAACTTGAGGGACTCGCTGTTTTGCTTGTACGATCGCTTTTTGCTTCCTAACTTCTGAAAAAGAAAAGTTTTTTGTATCTCGAATTTGGACAGCTGAAATAGCTGAAAAGACAGGAATGGCATCATCTTCAATTCCCATACTTGCGTAGTCGCAACAAGCAAATAACGTGAAAATATCAGACAAAAAACTCCAACGCTTTTCGTTAAAAACCTCTAATTCTTCAGGTGTTATTTCAATTTTAGTAGCTTCTTGATTTAATTCCCAGCTATTGCTGAAGTCATCCAGTTTAAATTTTGTAGATTCTTCAGAGAATACACGTTTAATCAGATTCTCTATACTTTTTGGGGCGAATTGTGAAAAATGGTGCTTTTTCTTTATCGATAAAAAGTTCTCATATCTACTTTCTTTACTGAAATAGTTGAACCAAACTTCGCCTAATCTATAGGTCTTTTCTTCATGCTCTCTATCAAGTGAATGACCATCTGGCGGACAAACGATAAAAGTATATGCGCCAGTTTCCTTTAGAAATGCAGCTAAAAGACAAAAAATATTTGGAGGCCAGAAACAGAATCTTCTGAAAGCCCTATCACGGAAATTTATTTTTTTGACTTCTTCCGGTGTAAGTCCTTTACAAAGTTCACCAAATGTCACGCAACTCTCCCTTTTTACCACGTATTATCAATATTGCTTCAGTTGGGTCAAGTCACATAGCCTTTTAGGAGCAGTGACAGGGTAATATATAACAGTGGCATCCCCCACGAGGGTGGTCAACCCTTAGCTTATGAATCAGCTCTTCGGTCAAGCTCTTGAGGCTTTGGAGCATACTTTTTGGTTTAGGCCTGTATACCGCAATCTCTTGGCTTTTCTGACCTCTTATCGAGTCATGTGTAGATTACAGGCGTCAAATAATTTTGACTACTATAGAGCAAAAATCAGTCATGATTTCGACGATATGATTTTGCTCTTATTCTCGACGCTGGATACTAGTTTATCCTCATCTTTCACAGAGTTTGGCAAACAACAACAGGAATCTATATGTAAGAACTATATGTGAATATATGGGGGGCGCTCGAGCCCAAGTGGCCTAAGGGCTATGTCAATATCACGTTTGCTTTAGTACACAAGGTTGAGTGGTTTCTTACACAGAATTTGAATGTTTTGATTGTTTTGATACACAAAAACGTTCATTTAGATCTGTGGATAATTTAGGCTATCCACAGATCTAAGAACTCTCTCTAACCTTCGGTACTGAAGAAGCTGACTTATGAATAAGCACGCCATCATTCGATACAGAAATATTTAATTTTGGATAACAAACTTTGACCAGTTTAATTGCAGTTTTTAGTCTGTTATTAAACACAGACGGTCGGTTAACTCGTTTCCATTCGTTAGGAAAGATAAGTTGAAGTTGCTCCCAATTCAAAAATAGTGGCTTGCTGTAGCTTACTGAGGGCGCTCTGTAAGCTACCCAGCAGTAGAAATCTATTCCGATTGGCGACCGGTTATGCCATAGAAATTGAAGAGCTCTGGCATCAACAGGGTGTGGTTTTATCAAGCCCATGAGTTTTATGAACGAATCCGATAGCTCGAAAGTGACTTTTGAGTCAGAGGAAAAGATACTTAGGTCAGATAGCACTGCACGTGCCCTGAGCTCAAATGCTTCATTTTCATCGGTCCTAACTTCCTTGATGTAGAGATCTGCTGTAATTGTTTGAATGAATATTTGTATGAACGCTTTAAGTTGCTGCTGACCATTTGGAGCTTGACCTGTAACACTTGAGTACAGTTGTCGTCGTGAGACCGTGATGGTTTTAGGCGTTTTATATCTAACTGCTAACGTAGTCAGGTAACTTAAAGTTTTCCTGGCCATACAGCCACTAGGCAGTCCTTCTGGGGAGTTAATGGAAAACGTCCTTATTGGGTTGTCCGCTGATACTTTGACTGCGTCCTTTGCATCTTTAGGAGCGAGAGGGAGTATACTCGGATCAGTAAACTGCCTTGCGTAATATACAATCGTCCCAGCTTTATCAGCGGGTTCATCTCTGATCCATTGGACAAGCTCCATTGCTTTTATAAGTTCAGGCACAACTTACTTCCCTTTGCCTGCAGCAGAGTTCGACACAATTCTGGGTTGAGCATTTACCCATGAATCAAACTCATCTACTGGAAATAGAATGCGGCCGTTGAGTTTGATGTATGGAGGGACAGGGTAATGAGTGCCATTAACTCTGTTCTGATAAATATGGTTATATAGTGTGCGTCGACTAGTTAGCAGAAGAGGGGCTATCTCTTCCATACGATAGAACATTTTTTTCATTGTAAGCACCTGCTTTTTACTCAGTGCTTACCTATTTTATGCATGTGTTTACTTTTTTCTCCGAAAAACCAGGGTAACTTTAAGGGGGGTTTCTTTGGCTGAGAAAAAGTGGCGCTGAAGTGACGTTTTGAGGCGTGATATTGGTTAAAAAGTAAACATTGAATTTGGCATGCCAAATTCAAAAATGGAAAAGTTAGGTTTGAACAGCTGCTTTAATGCTCTTTATTTGCCTTTAGATGAAATAAACACGCAAAGAAAATGACAACACCTAGAATCAGTGCGCAACCAGCAAGTAAAGGCACCATAGTTAGATTTTCCCAGTTTTAATTGAATTAAAAAGATCGTGCTTAAGTTTGTCGTAGCGTCGGGTAGCTCGAATGGCCAAAACCATCAATACCCAAACCTGAAACCATTCATATGTTGTCATGTCAGCCTCTTATTGAACTAGTGCCTGCTTTTTCGTTGGGCAAAAAGCCCGTTAAACATTAGGCATGTCTAATTATTATAGATAGGTATCGTAAAGCTCTCTGCATATTCCGGCCGGATCTGAACAGCGATTCCGGAAACACTTGAACACCTATTCTGGAATCATTTGAACACTGATTCCGGATTTATTTA
>NZ_JBSWXO010000025.1:0-7648 GCF_056160645.1 Alteromonas sp. ABH4_456 | reverse complement strand
CGGTAATTTCTTTTTGGCGATTGATCTGATCGCAGAAATCACACTGAGTTCCCCTATGGGGTGCTCTACACTTAAGAACAGTTATTTAGTATCAGCCTTCTGCCGGTTGCTTCAATATCCTGCAGGGTTCTGACTTTAAACACATTTTGCAGCTTTTCCGTCGTTATTACAGCGTCCTGCCATAACGTGAAGGTCGGATAAGCAAATAGTTGCTCTAATGCCGTCTTACGGATTTCATCCGGTGTTTTGCCGTCCAGACAGAATACGCCGTAAGATGCGGATGCAAACCGGTTTCTTGGTAGATTTGAATCGATCACCAGCACATTGCGTTGAGCACGGACCAGTTGCATGGCTGCCGATAAACCGGCGAAACTGCCTCCGATAATGATGACGTCATAGTTCATAATGTCGCTCCGGTAGATTTAATGTAACTTATGATGTTACAAATTTAAGTTAGCATGAGTCATGTAACATTAAAAGTTTCATGTTATGCTCAACTAATTGAAATTAGAGAATGTAAAATGAGAAAAGACAGCCGCCTTTCGCGGGTGCTGCATGTTCTGGTTCATCTGGACGTGCACGAACAACCCGTAACGTCAGAAACTATTGCTAAAATGCTTACTACAAACCCTGTGGTGGTCAGGAGAACGATGGCGCTTTTAAGAGAGTGTGGGTACGTTGCAGCAGTAAAAGGACATAAGGGGGGATGGTCGCTTTCATGTTCCCTGTCAGATATTACATTGCTTGATATTCACCGTGCTCTTGGTGAAAGAAGTGTATTTACTATAGGACTCACTGATGAGCACAACAACTGTTTAATTGAGCATGCGGTAAATCGCGCACTCGACGGTGCGATGAAAGATGCTGAAGCACTTTTGCTCCAGCGGTTTGGAGAGGTGACGCTGGCAGATCTCAGCAGAGATTTTGAGAAAAACTATGGCTAACTATCTTTTTCAATCGAATTACCCCCGGTCACTGCTATGCGCATGGCGGTTTCCACATCAATATCCAGCGGCGTAACTTTTTCCCTCGGTAAGTATAGCGTGTAACCACCAATCTGATAGCTCATGGGCAAATACACGGCTACTTTGTCCTCATCAGGAAATAACTTATTGGCCACCTTATCGCTGGTCATAAAGCCAATTAACTTAATACCACCTTCCATTTCTACGGAAACTGCTTTTCTGCTGTCTTCGTCAGGCTTTACTTCAAACAGTTCTACTGCATCCTGCACGGCACCGAACAATGTTTTTACTACCGGTACACGGGCAAAAATACGTTCGCCTAACAAAATAATCCAGTTAAACAGATAAGCGTTGATTAAAATCCCAACGGCAGTCAGGGCGAGAATGACTGTAACGACGCCCAGGCCAGGGAAATAGTAATCTTCGGGAAGAAAAGGCGATAACAATGCTTCCGTGGTACTGACCAGCCACACAAGAAAATAGATAGTAATGGCAAACGGCAGTATGGTGATCAGCCCTTTAACCGGTAATAAGATCAATTTATTCAGCATTGTAACCCTTTTGGAAAATTAGCGGTGTAGTGTAGACCAGCATGGGAACTCAGAACAGAGCTGGCGGTGTTGAAATCAGCCCCGGATGTCCGGTTTGATGATTCATGTCTGGCACGTTTTGCTCACCGTGGCATTATGAACACATACGGGAATAACCCCAATTCTACCTTCGTCATATCACTCAGGGATCACAATGATAGATAAAGAACAGTTACACCAGCTTGCCGGTATTTGCAAAGAAGCCTCTGACGCTGAAATCATGCCCCGTTTCAGACAACTACAAAACGGGCAGATAGAAGAAAAGCTAAGTCACCACGATCTCGTGACCGTAGCCGATAAGGCGACTGAAACCTTCATTCTTCAGCGACTTCGTGAACTGTTCCCCGACGCGTTGCTGATTGGTGAGGAAAGTGTGTATGAGGACCCGGCAGCATTAGAACGGTTCGGTGATGCACCTCTCAGTTTTGTGCTCGACCCCATCGACGGGACCTGGCATTACGCCAACGGTTCGGTGAACTTCGGCGTGATGCTGGGCATCGCCACTCATGGCGAAATGACCGCTGCCATTATTTTTGAGCCTGTGACCGGCGACTATTTATGGGCTGTCAAAGGGCAGGGGGCTTTTCAGCGCATAAACGGTTCAGACGTTCCGTTAACGGCTAATCGTCACGGTACACTGCCACTCACGGATACCATGGGATGTTACTCTTTCGGCGTCACAAAGGAGGAAGAGCGGAAACAAGCGGTGAAAGCCGTAATGAAAATGGGGCGGGTGATGGATTACCGCTGTGCGGCAGCAGAATATCGTTTGCTCAACACCGGCGCCGTCTCTTTCGTGTTATTCCAGAATAAGCTTAATTTGTGGGATCACGGCGCAGGATTACTCATTACCAAAGAAGCCGGGGCAGTAGCGAGAATGATCGACGGCAGCGAATACACACCGCAAATCACCGGCAGATTGCTGGTGGCGGAAAGCGAAGCCCGCTGGCAGGAAGTGGCGGGGTTGTTTGTGAAGTAACGTTTACTTTTTTGAGGTTTATCTGGCGGTTAATAAAAATTCATTAGATATGTTGCCCATAAATATTTATTTTTATTTTGTCGTGAAACAGCAATTTTGCTGTATCTGTTTATTGTTCTGTCAGTTGATCTCATGATAGTAAGCTACTACTAAGTGGTGAGAAGTGCTGTACACCTGATGAAGGAACATTAGGAGTTACCGTGAATAATTCTGAAAATGGAAGAACCGGTGTGGATAATACTACCGGCAGGGAGCGGGGTATTATTGCTTCGCAAGTTAAGTTGCGCCAGGCCATGGCGAATGCCGGAATTCACTCTAAAACTGAACTTGCACGTAAAATTCAGGAGATAGAGGGGTTGGGTAAACTGCCCAGATCTCTTGTCAGCAGAGTATTCAGTCAACCGGTCGATCTGAAAAGTCTTGAGCGGGTTGCCAATGCCCTTTCTTGTGAGTCATGGTCTCTGTATTCAAATGCCGGTGATATGACTGAGCAGGGCATTCCGGCGGAACCTGTCAGGGAGGCTGAAACTCTTCTGTCTGAAACGCGGGGGTCCCGTTGGATGTCATTGGTGTTGCTTGTTGTTGTCACCATTACTGTGATTTTTTATACCCTCTACCAACTGCCTGGAGAAGAAACTTCGCAGAGAGTTGACACTATCCCTTTGTCAGACAGCCTGTTTAACCACAAAGTTGTCGCGGTTATGCCTGTTGAAGGTGATGATGCTGAACTGACTTACACGCACATGGTGGAAGACGCCGTTGCCATTGTCAGCGACTTTTTACCCGGTAGTGCATTTCGCTATAGTGCGGCAATAAGCCCGCCATCATTGATTTCGGATCAGAAAGCGGAGCTTGTTGTTACCGGTGAATTACTGGAAGTGGGTAAGTACGTGTTAATTCGTTTATCGCTTTATGATGAAGAAGGCATGTCATATTTCTGGTCCGGTCATTTTAATAAAACGTCCTCTCCTCTGTATATCAGCCAGACCATTAAGTTAGCTATTGAGAATGCAGATAAAGGAGCCGCGGGCGCTGTTACACCTGATTGGGAGGATTACAAGCGATATGCAGTTGCATTGAAATATCTGGACGGGGAGCGAAATGAAGAGGTGTTGCTTAAGTTGTCCGACATACTGCACAGAGTGTTACGACAGACCCCTGATTTTGCAGATGCACATGCAACTTTGTGTAATGTACTGGTACAAAAGCATATTTTTAGCGGAGAGAAGAGCTATCTTCAGGAGGCTGAAGAGGAATGCAAGCGTGCCAGAGTATTGAATGACTCGTCCCCCACAGTGTTAACTGCCAGTGCAGTGCTTGCCCGCAAGGCAGGAAACCCTGAGCTTGCGGCTCAATATCTGAGGCAGTTATTTTTAATCGATCCGGACAATACAGCAGGACTACAATTGCTCGCAGAAGTCGAGGTGCAGCGTTTCCGGCAAACCGGCGAAGAGCAATATATCAAATCTGCAGAGCAGGCACTTATTAAGGCAATAGACCTCGATCCGAAGCAGTGGAAGTTTCCGTTTACTCTGGCCAGAGTCTACTTTTTTACCGGTCAGGTTGAAAAAGCGATTTCATGGTCTGAAGAGGCCGTGCATGACTGGGAAGGTTTAGAAACGCTCACCAATCTGGGCACCTATCTGTTTTGTCACGGCGACCTTGCCAGTGCCAGAAATACTTATCAAAGCGCGCTGGCGTTATCACCGGATCATCCGGTGATAACATCGAACCTGGCAACACTCTACTACTATCTTGGACAGTACGAGGAAGCGCTGAATTTTTATCAGCAACTTGAAAACAGAGAGCCACAGACGACTGAGCTTTATCAGTACTGGATCAATGAGGCTGATACTTTTTATCATCTTGATAAAATCGGGAATGCCCGTAAGTTGTACCTGAAAAGTCTGGACTACCTTGATTCAGTGCTGGCAAAAGGTGAGGCGAGTGATATGCAAAAAGCGGCACGGATAAGTGTTTATGTGCGGCTGATGAAAATTGATGAAACGCTGGCGTCACCGGCGTTGATTGCTTCACTGAAGAAAGAAGCGCTGGAATTGGAAGATAACCAGGACATGTTAACCCGTTTTTATTTGAGCCTGAGCTGGTTAAACATGGGGGATGAAGCGAGGGCAATCCGCCTCAGAAAATCTATTGAGGGGAGTTGCCCTGGCTTTGTTGCATCACCTGATTTTTCTATCTGAATAATCGTCTTTTGATTGGCAGCAAGAGCAGACTAAACAGCATTAAACCTGCTCCCTGTGGTGCCGGAACAGGCGTTGGAGTGACCGTCTCGTCCAGAATGTTGATGTCTGCAATAAAGCTGCCGGCCAGATTAAGGTCAAGACCAAAATCATCGGATAACAGTATGTCTGTGAACATCAGTTGTCCTGCCCCTTTTTTTACAGCAATGAACGTCAGGGTAGCAATTTGGAAGGCATCAGGCTGGCTGTTCAGATCCCAGTCCAGACTGACCGCAGAGAGATTTACCTCGCCGTATGAGTCTGAACTACCGTAGATAAACGTCCCGGTGTTATCTAGAGTGAAAACAGTGCTGGCGTAGTCTGTAACCGGCTCATCGAAATCAATATTAAAATCAAAACCGCCCAGGTTCTGAGGATCAAGCCCCGAAATCCATACAGGTATTTCAAGGTTGTCACCTTCATACGCGGTGTACAGGTAATCCTGCCCCAGCTCGCCGAAAGCTAAAACCGGCGCAGCTGTTGCCGCTGTTGAACTAAGCATTAACACTAACGAAGATACAATACATAAGTTTTTCATAGTCATTCCTTGTCTTAAGGAGGGGCTCCGGTGAGCCCCCGCCTACATTTTATTGAGTTAGTTGAGATGCGCAGTTCGTAAAAGTACACTGCAACACACATCCCCTTGCATCCAGAACGTTTATTACACCGTCCCCGTTGTAATCTGCAGGATCGTCGGGACCTGTCGCCGGTGAATTACGGGCGGCGAAGATTCTCATGATGTCGGTATTGTCGACCACATTGTCGCTGTTCATATCACATACAAGCGGTTCATCTGCCTCCACAGTGATTAGCACTTCATCAGTATCACTGGCTTCGCCGTCGCTTACAGTAAGGCTAAGAACATAATCACCGGGGAGTAGAGCAAAGAAGCTCGCTACCGCTGCGGTTGGCGTAGTGACTTGTATATTGCTGCCAGCAGGCTGGCTTACAAGCTGCCACAGATACGTCAACGGAGCCGGTGAAGCATCGGGGTCATAACTGGCCGAGCCATCCAGTACGATATTGCTTTGCACATCATGAATCTGATCCGCGCCGGCAATAGCAACCGGAGATTCATTGGCAACTACGGTTACTGTTACATTATCTGCCGATGAAATTTCTCCATTTATCAGTGTTAGACGCAGTACATAGGCCCCGCTTGTATCCGGCACAAATGACGCAGCCAGTGCTCCGGAGCTAGCAATGTCATAGTTGTTAAGCACACTGCCTGAAGGAACCGAAACAAATTGCCAGTTAACAGAGAGCTCATCACAGGCACTGGTGTAAGATGAGCCTGTTCCGTCGAGCTGAACAACATCACCGGGCCCTGCTGTATTATCAGGTCCTGCTTCTGAATTCAGGTCACAAACTGGCAGTGCACCTACTGAAGTAGTCGCAGCTATACTGTTTTCCAGTTCTCCGTCACTGACCGTCAGCCACACAGTGAAATTACCGTCTACGTCAGGTACAAAGCTGGCTGTTGCTGATCCCGGATTGGTTATATCTGCGTCAGTCAGTCCGCTGGCTGCGGGGATGCTACCGAACGACCAGGTATAACTCAGCGGGGAAGGGCCATTGTCAGGGTCGTAGCTGTCGTTGCCATACAGCACTGTGGTTTCGCCAACCAGAACTTCAAGAGGAAGGGTCGAGACTGCAACAGGCGCGACATTCTCATCAACCACTATAAGGGTAACGGTGTCTGCATCACTACCGGTCTCACCATCGTTGACAACCAGAGCTACAACATACGTACCTTCAATATCTGCTGTGAAGCTGGTAATGACTGAAGTAGATGAATCGATACCCGCAGAACTGCCAGAAGGTTTGCTAATGAAGCTCCAGCTGTAAGTCAGCGTGTCTCCTTCAGGGTCGTAAGAATTACTGCCGTCGAGGGTGACAACACTTCCTGTTGCAAACTCACCGTCGGTACCAGCTTCGGCAACAGGTGCCCGGTTCATTACCGTCACCGTTATTTCAGCAGTGTCAGTAAACAGGCCATCGTCCACTGTGAGTGAGAATACATACTCACCGCTTACATCAGGGACGATAGAGGCCGAGTCTCCTGTTACATTGTCGAGCATATTCAGATTGAGCTCACTATCAGCAGGAATTTCAGTTATAGCCCAGTAATAAGTAAGTGGCGAAGGTGCATTATCCGGATCTGTCGATCCTGAACCATCAAGTGCGATGGTATCGAAACGATAGACATTACCAATCGTGCTGATTGACGCAGAGGGTGGAACTGGCTGAGGGGCGCCGGGTTCAAGGTTGAACCCGATTTGGTAAGGGCCGGTGTCATCATGGTCATTGGAGTAAGCTATAGCTGCATCCTGTACAACGAGTGTATAGGTGCCAGATTTTAATACTGGATAGTCAGCTAATATGGCAACGTCATTATTTGCAAAACCACTCAGAAACTCACCATCCGGATCATAGAGTTGCCCGAAAGGTGCGAGATCATCCTGGTCGGTATCGAGTATTTCTACAGAGATGATATCACCACTTGATGCGTCAAAGTGCCATGTGTCCAGATCACCATACCCGATAGTATCGCCAACATAGCCGTTACTGACTAATGCACCATGCTCGCTAACCGGTGGTTTCACGAAGTAGATACGATAATCGCCGGTGTCATCATGGTCGTTGGAGTAAGCGATAGCTGCATCCTGCACAACAACCGTGTAGTTTCCGGACTCGGTCAGTTCCAGGCGATCAAAGCGGACAACGCCATGGGCAGCTTTACTGTTTACGAAGACACCGGAAGGGCTGTAGATCTGTATGAAAGGAGCAAAGTCAGTACCAGATTCGTCGGTAATGTGCAGTGTGACTTCTTCACCGGCACTACCTTCAAACTGCCAGGTATCGATATCA
>NZ_JBSWXO010000024.1:0-7984 GCF_056160645.1 Alteromonas sp. ABH4_456 | reverse complement strand
TGGAAGAAGGAAGAAGGGTGGGGGGGGGGGGGGGGGGAGGGGGGGGGGGGGGGGGGGGGGGGGGGGGGGGGAAAAAAAAAAAGAGGGGGAAAAAACAAAACCCCACTAAGATAATGACTAGAATGAGATGATATCTGGTACAGGATAGACTTGTTTATGCCACGGAAAAATCAGGCATTTGTTAATACACTACTTAACGCCCCATGGTGGATTTCGGCTTGTTTAGCCGCTCTCATATTTGCCACATCAAAATATGTACTTCCCAATATTTCGTTAGAAAATCATCTGATTGAGATGTTTGTCAGAGCTTTGGCGGTGCCAGCGCCTTTCTTTGCTATCGGCCTGTTAATCATCTCGTTTTTTGCATTTTTGAATGCCAGACGTAAGTCTGCATTGTTAGACGCTCAAAAGAATATTGAATCAGTAAGAAGTCTTCACTGGAGAGACTTTGAAGAAATGGTCGCTGAAGCTTATCGGCGCAAAGGATATCAAGTTATCGAAGGCACCTATGGTGCTGATGGCGGTATCGATCTGGAACTGCGTCGGGATGGCAAATATATACTTGTTCAGTGTAAACAATGGAAAAGTCAGAAAGTCGGTGTGAGTATTATTCGTGAGATGTTTGGTGTTCTGACTGACAGCAACGCTGATGAAGTCATCATTATCTGTTCTGGTCATTTCACTGAAGATGCTAAAGCATTCGCTAGCGGAAAACCTATATCACTCATCGATGGTAAACAGCTGTGTGTGCTTATTAAAGACGTACAGTCTTCCAGTCAATTTGTTACTGAGCCATCTGCTAAGCTTTGCCCTAAGTGTGGTTCAGTTCTGGTAACCAGAACCGCCAAACGTGGAAAGTATGCTGGAGAACAGTTCCTTGGCTGTTCTTCGTTTCCAAGCTGTAGATATACGGAGACTACCAATAAGGATATAGGATGAAAGATCTTGATGGACACAAGAAAATAGCAGTACTTATTGATGCTGATAATGCACAGATAGCGAGGCTTTCAGCAATTCTGGATGAAATATCGGCCCATGGTCACGTACTCATCAAACGTGCGTATGGTGACTGGTCAGCTGAAACGCTTAAAAACTGGAAGAAACCATTTAACGAACTGGCGATACAACCTATTCAACAATTCGCCTATACCACTGGGAAAAACGCTACTGATGCATCGATGATAATTGATGCCATGGATTTACTTTATTCTGACCGAATCGACGATTTTGCTCTGGTCAGTAGTGACAGCGATTTTACTAAACTGGCATCCAGACTAAGAGAATCCGAGAAATTTGTATTTGGTGTGGGAGAGAAGAAAACACCAGTTTCGTTTAGGAATGCTTGCGATGATTTCGTCTTTACTGAGAACCTGGATTCAGCTCAAGATGCTAAACCAGAGAAAGTAGTGGCAGGCCCATCACCTGTAAGTTCTTCTAACGGTGCTGAAGAGCTGATTCCGGCATTCCTTAAAGCGTGGGAGCTCTATCAGAATGAAGATGGATGGGTTAACGCTGGTCCTGCTGGTAGTTTTCTGAAACGGGCTAAGCCAGACTTCGATCCTCGTACCTATGGGGGCAAGAAAGTTACGGACGTTGTAGCCAGCTTATCCAGTGAGTTCCCCTATGGGGTGCTCTACACTTAAGAACAGTTATTTAGCTGCTTAGCCATAATCACTCATTTGCAAAGAAAAAATATTGCGCCTACTTCGAGTATATATGGATGACTAATAATATCTACCTGTTTTATATGGATATTTTTAGTTCATGTCAATACTTATTAACATATCCTATTTAGCTGTGGATAGATACCCTGAAAGGCAGCGCCTTTGTATTATAAATAGCTTCTTTTGTAGCGATACTAAAGCACCTTTAATTCGGTGTTGATCGCTCCCCATTTTGCAATGATAATAATTATTATTTCTATTTAATGCGGTACTAATGAATTCCTCACAGTTTCCAATACTTCCTTTTTCTCATAGTGCAGGTACTATAAATGCCAGCAATCGTCACACTGAAGTAGAACGATTATCAGCCGGTGTGAAACTGGCGTTTATCAAAAGCGGAGAGTTTGATTTAGTCGTAAATGAACAACACAAGCTAAATATTGTCTCTGGAAAATGTTATTGCTTGTCTAGTCAGACTCACTGGCAACTTGAGCACGATTTTTTTCAACATGCCTCAATTGAATATGTGACAATTGATCTGCATCACGACTTCGTGAAACAAAGTATTGCCTCTTCTGCCCCATGGTTTTCCGAGCAACAGCAATTTAAGCACACTGATATTGGTTTAGACGCAAGAATGGCCGCTATCATCAGTCAAATACTCTCATGTCCATATAAAACAGGCGCCAACCAACTGTTTAAACAAGCGAAGAGCCTTGAACTCGCAGGGTTAGTTGCTCAACGTATGTCCACCGAACATCGATGTGGGATGGCAGCACCTCCGAAGGAAATTGAACGCGTAAAAGCGCTGGTTGCCCGTGTAAGCAGCGATTTATCCTGCCAGTATTCAACACAGCAATTAGCGAGTCTCTCGGGCTTTAATATACGTAAGCTTAACCATTTATTTCACTTACTATACGACTGTTCAGCCGCAGACTATGTTCGTCGCTTAAAGATGGAAAAGGCATGGGAGCTCATTGTCATTGATGGCGTCGACGTCTCCAATGCTGCCCTATCGATCGGTTATAGCTTAGCTCACTTCTCAACTCTGTTTCAGCAGTATTTTGGCTCCGCTCCCAGTACCCTGCGTTATTAGCCTGTAAATCTAAAACAAAAAGCCGAATTTCTAAAACTTCTTTCCTGATATAACGATAAGCTCAACCGCGAATAAGAATCAATCTTAAATGGCTTCGTTGGGTTTGTCGTCAACTGCGCTCATAGCAATGAGCACTGTCGAGTCGCAACAACGACTTAAATAAAAAAGGAGTAAGATATTCGTGTTGGAACTTTCATACGTTCACAAACAGCCCCTATTTGCTATGACGTGGGTGATTTATGCTATCAGCAATGCAGTACATGCCAAAGAAGCTGACACAAATAATATCCAAGATATCGAGCGTATTGTTATTACCGCAAGTTCAGAACCTGGGACTGATATAGGATTAAAAATTCCAGCCAAAATTTCGGAAATTCCTCAAAGTATTACCATTCTCGACGAAAACAGGATGAATGCTCAGCGCTTAGTTACGCTTGATGATGTTATGTTGAAGGCTACCGGTATTACTACTCAACCCGGTGTTCAATTACGCACCGCCTACTATTCAAGAGGTTTTGCGATTAGCTCTATGAGCTTTGACGGCATTCCAACCTCCGGTTGGAATGAAGCCATTAACACAGAAGACATGGCTATTTATGGACGTGTAGAACTGCTGCGTGGGGCATCTGGTTTGTTGCAAGGCGTAGGCGATCCGGCAGGTACAATTAATTTAGTCAGAAAACGTCCTACCGAATCGCTATTAGTCAAAGGCGAGGTCGTTGCCGGCAGCGACAGTAATTATCGAGTGGTGGCAGACGTTGGCGGGGGATTAAATAAGGATGACGCATTGCGAGCTCGGGCTATAAGTGTTTATGAGAATAAAAACTACTTTTATGATGGAGGGGATCGAAATAAAGCGCTGTTTTATGGCACGACAGAGTGGAATATCCTACCCAATACTGTATTGGCATTAACTGCCAAGTATCAGGATACCAAGGACTCCGGGGTGATGATTGGCGGGTTACCGCGCAATAAAGACGGTACTTCAGTTGCGCTAAGCCGATCAGCCAATACCGGTACTCGTTGGTCAGAAAGAAACTGGGAAAATGCTCAGTACTTTGTCGAGCTGAAACACTATTTTAATGATAGCTGGTACGGAAAAATCTCGGTGTCGCGTATTGACGGCGATAGTGATCTATCCTATGCGAGCTTATTTGGTGGCATTGACAAACCCACAGGTGATGGTGCAATGCTCATCAATGGTGCTTATGATTTCGATAATAAAGAGACTGATTTAGATGCATACATTACAGGAGAGTATGAATTACTCGGAATCTCAAATCACTTAGTTGCCGGTATCAATTATTGGGATGCGGATGAAGGGCAAATCTCTTATGTACTAGAGGGCATTAGCGGTGATACGAATATCTATCAATATCACGCCTCGGCAATAGCAGCCCCTACCGCGAAAAACCAAACCGGAGAACAGGTTACCAATACGCGCCAATATGGTGGTTATTTTGCTAATCGCACTTCATTAGGCTTTGATTTAACGCTTATTTTAGGTGGTCGATTAAGCTGGTGGGACACCGACGTTAATCGTAGAGCCAGTGTCGGCGGACCGTTGTCACCGCTTGGCGACTATGACATTAATGCCGAATTCACTCCGTATGGGGGCATCGTTTACGAGATCAATGACCAGGTATCTGCTTATTCCAGTTATACCGCCATTTTCAATCCTCAAAGCTATCGTGATGCTGCCGGAGAAATCCTTGACCCGATGACCGGCTATAACTATGAAGCTGGCATGAAAGGATCGTTTTATCAAGGGAATCTATACAGCGCGCTTTCACTGTTTAAGATTGAGCAAGAAGATCGTGCTCAAATCGATCCCAACGTTCCCTGTGCTGGTGGCTCTGATTGTGTGTATATCGCTAATGGAGCCGTAGAAAGCGAAGGGCTTGATATAGAAGTGTCAGGGTCATTAACCGATAACCTTAAACTTCAACTAGGCTACACATGGGTTGATACTGAATATGTGCGGGATCGCAATGCTGCTGGCGATGCGACAGAAAGTGAAGGGCAACCTTATGCGAGTTTTACGCCCCGCCACATGCTCAAAATATGGACATCTTTTACCCCCTCATATTTTAGTCAAGCCCTCAGTGTCGGCGCTGGCGTTAACATTCAGAGCTCACAGTACGTAGAAAGCAGCGGCACACGTCTAAGCCAAGGAGGATACGCTGTTTTTGATATGGACCTGCACTACACATTTAACGAACAGTGGGAATTATCATTCAATGTAAACAACCTCTTTGACAAAACCTATTATGCGAGACTTGGCAGTATAGGCTGGAATAACTGGTATGGCGAGCCCAGAAATATTCAGCTTACGTTGCGCGCACAGTACTAGGTTTAATCATGAAGTTATTAAGAAACCCATCAACTTTTTTAACCTTATCGAAAGATAAGGTGCTATCTGTGGTAGACATCGACAATGAAAAATGGCGCGGTGTAGTAAAAAACACCGATGGTTATGTATTAAGCGTACTGACAATAACCGAAGATAAAATGTTGCATCCTGATTTATGGGAACGGCATACAAGCGGCGACGAGTTTCTTTATGTGATATCTGGAGAGATTAAAATAACCCCTGCGATATCACAGGGGAGCTCTGAAATACTTTATGGTGGACAGGGTTGTATCGTACCAAAAGGCGAATGGCACCGGCTTAATTTGATTAAACCTACAACATTATTGTTCTTAACACCCACACAAGGTACCGAACGACGGCCTGTTAGCAGTGAGCAGGAATCGCCATGAAAAAACGAACCTGGATGAAATTTCATCGTTGGATCGGGTTAGTGTCGCTATTACCTTTTATTGGTCTGGTTACTACTGGCTTAGTATTAGTGGCATCGGCACCAATAACATCGCAACAGCAGTTGACGGCACTAGAACAACAGCTTGTTTTGCCCTCCACAGTGAAAGCTATTGAGCGGCTGACTGCTGCGCACTCTGAGACATCAATCACTATGATCCTTCCGGGCTCTAGGCTGGCTGACGATTGGCGTGTTCAATTTACCGATAGCTCGATCTTCTGGGTCGATCCTGACACCGGCAATGTGAAAAAAGAGAGTTCTGACTGGCACTTTCATCAATGGTGGCTGAACGTACACAATACCTTGTTTGTTGGACGTTACGGCCCTTATTTTGTACTGTTGACGGGTTTCTTTATCTTAATGCAAGTGATCAGTGGCTTGCTTACCCAATCCAAACTGTTTGCTGTTATTTTTACTAAGCCACGATTCACATCTTTGCGTTACTGGCATCGCAGTTTATCGCTTGTGTTCTCTGGGTTGCTGCTGATCAGCTGCGCTAGCGGTATGCTTTTGATAATTTATAAAATTGCCAGTCAGTTGCCTTATGATAACCCGTCGACCGATGTTCAACAGTCCCATCAAACAGTATCTGCGGTTAACCTTGAAGCAATTGTAGAAACATTGCTGGAGCGTCCATCACCCAATATTCTACAAGGCATCATGATCTCCCGCACAGAGCCGAAAATTGCCACCGTGATGCTTCTCGATCGAGAAGCTCACTGGTGGAACAAATCAATAGCGTTTACTTTTGATGCCAGCACTGGAAAGCGCCTAGCAGCTGATCCTCCTTCATTATTTTGGAAAATCATGGTTGCGATAAAGGCAATTCATATTGGTATCTGGGGTAGTGCAGTAACGGCATGGCTATATCTGTTTGTTGGTTTCGCCATTTTATTTTCTATCGTCAGCGGTTTACTGCTCTGGGGCCGACGTCGCTAGAGTTTGAACAATCGTTATATAAACACCTCTTCGTAGAGCAAACATTTATGAAATTTAAACACTGGGATTTTCGCGCATGCACGAGCTTGGTTACTATTGGCTTGTTGTATATATGTCAGGGACTACCATTAGGGTTAGCGATGGATTTTTTACCGACCTATCTGAAAATCCAAGGCGCGGATCTGCAACTACTCAGTTGGTTGCCTATCATTGGGTTACCCTGGGTAATAAAGTTTCTATGGGCGCCTTTTATCGATAATCATTGGTATCATAAATTGGGCAAACGCAGAAGCTGGATTTTATCAATGCAACTTAGCATTACCATACTGCTAGCGATTGTCTCCTTATTGAAAATTAATGAAAGTAATTTAGGTGCATTGGTTGCCTTGTTCTTGCTAATTTCTATGGCTGCGGCGACTCAGGATATTGCCACCGATGGATACTTGGCAGAAAATTTTGACCGCTCACTTTTGTCAATTGCGAATGCGGTGCAGGTGTCCTGCACACTAGTTGGTTTTTTTATTGGTGGCGGTTTAGCGTTAATGATCGTAAGCAAAGTAGGCACTACTATGGGGCTTTTATCATTAACCATGCTTCCCCTCTTGGCTATGCTACTTTCGCTGTTCATGCCGAAGACGCAGCCGCTAGAGAGTTTATCTCGACATAGCGAAACCGCTAAAAAAACATCTGCGTCTGCGTGTTTAGCCGACTTTTTCGTTCGCAAAGGCGCTGTAGCGATTGTGGTATTAGCGGTAATTTCAGCAATCCTTGCGGTGGGCGGTTTCTCCTTAGGAAAACTTTATTTAGCATCTCAAGACTGGACTGCTATCGCAATCGGTCAACTCTCGATGTATAGCGGTGCAGTGACTATTTTTATAGGTTGTGGGCTCGTGTCGTTATTGATTCGCCGATTTGGTATCCGACCACTCGCTATCATTAGTGTTGGAGCCGCGGTCGTTGGTGCTTTAACTTGGGTAGTACTAATTTCAGGTTATATTGAGCTCGATAAGCAGTGGGTCTATGCTGCCGTCGCATTCGGTGCTATTGCAACCGGAGGCATGTCGGTTTGCGTAATGACCATGGGTGCGCAATTTGCGTCTTACGGGAAGCAAAGTGGTACAGATATGACTGTCGTACAAAGTGCTAGAGATATAGGTGAAATGGCAGCCTCATCGGGCGCTATCTCAATTGCTGCTACAATTGGTTTTGCCAACACTTTTACCATTTGGTCGGTTGTTGGGGGAATTACACTGTTTTCTTTATTTATCTGTCGCTTCAGCTTGTTATCGCAAAGTTAAATGTTGAGCAAATTATATCCAATGACCACAATGTGTTTGAGTATATCCTGGGCAGCATAGAGCTGCTCAGCCAGCTAAATAACTGATCCTATGTCTGCTACACCTTTGCCATTCCGTGGGCATTGCCGGGGAATGGTGATGCGGTCTCCATAAACCGCCGTACTC
>NZ_JBSWXO010000023.1:0-9771 GCF_056160645.1 Alteromonas sp. ABH4_456 | reverse complement strand
TTCCGGTGTACTTGAACACCGATTCCGGAAATCAGCACAAAAGTGTACTAAATAAATCCGGAATCAGTGTTCAAATGATTCCAGAATAGGTATTCAAGTGTTTCCGGAATCGCTGTTCAGATCCGGCCGGAATATAGACAACTCTGCACAAATAAAAAACAATTTAGCAGAGAAAAGTTTAATTCGGCAGTCCACAAAACAACCTAAACCCATGATATAATTGAGAATATAATATATCGATAATTAAAAGACCTGCCAATTTACAGAATGGCAATTTTTGACACTTTTAAAATCATAATAAAAACAAGATGCTGGTGTTTTCGGGATTATTTACTATTTCAGTATTAATAAAAAATGGCGGAATTGGAGAATGTTTTTGGTTATAAAAATCACAATACAAATAACAAAAAACTCTTAATAACTTTTAATAATTCTCCAATTTTATTGTCATTAATCAATAAAAGCATGTTGTATGAGGAAGATTAAACTCTCATAAAAAAAATTTTTACCTGATTCTGATATTAAAATGAGTGATCACAGAGATTCAAACTCACTTTTGTGACAAAAATGTTAGTGTCAATGGGTGGCTCTGTGTCAATAAGATACCTTTACATTGAACTATTCCCGACTCTTTACGATCAGAAGCAGACGCTCAAAAATCTATTACCGCAAGGCACAATAATAATGTGCTAGTTATTAATTTTTAAATTAGTGTTTATGAATATAGGTTAAACTACTCTTTCCATTGTAATTTATCTAAGGGGTAGCCGCCAAACCATTTTGGCTCGTCCATTACAAAGTGGCTGGTGATACTTTCTATACCTAATTCTTCTTGCAATAACTCATCACAAAACTCGTTAAACTCTTCTACAGAAGTACAAATAACAAAGGCTATGTAATCGATGCCACCATTTACTCGTAAACAATCGACCATTTGAGGATATTTCTTAATAGCTTTTTCAAAAACACTACAGTTTTGATAAGTATTACTTTTCAGTTTAATGTTGGCATATACTTTTACGTTAATACAAAGTTTATTTACATCGAGCGCCATCACATACTGTAGGATATATCCTGCTTCCTCCATCGCTTTGACACGCTGTAAACAGGCACTCGGCGATAAACCAACCCGCTCAGATAGCTCGTTATTGCTAATGCGAGAATTATTTTGGAGTTCGATTAAAATATTACGATTAATTTTATCGAGTTTAACCTGCTTCTTCACCATAGTTACCACCACGAGATAGAGACAAAACTAATTGTAATTTCAACGTTTCATTTCAATATATTTTGTTAATTTTTAGTCTAGTTAAGCGACATTATTTTTAAGACATTACGTAAAATAGTGTCAAAACACATTATTGGAGCTCTAAATGTCAGATAATCCCAATGTCTTAATTAAAACTCAATTCGGCAATATTACCGTATCACTTTTTGCTGATAAAGCCCCTGTAACGGTTAGTAACTTTTTAACCTACGTACAAAAAAAACTTTTTGACGAGAGTAGTGTTTTTCGTATTGTTACCAAAGACAACGCTAATCAACCAGAAGACACCAATACCCAAATTGAAGTGATTCAAGCGGGGTTACCTCCTGAGCATCCTAGCTTGTTAGCACCTATTGCTCACGAAGCAACGAACATTACCGGTATTTCCCATACTCATGGCACCATCTCAATGGCACGTTTTGCCCCTGGAAGTGCAGATGGCAGCTTTTTCTTTTGCATTGGTGATCAATTAGAGCTTAATCACGGCGGTAAGCGCTATGAAGATGGCTTAGGCTTTGCCGCTTTTGGTCGTATTACTGAAGGCGATGACGTTTTGATGGCGATTTACGAGCAAGGGGAAAAACATGAGTATTTGGAAAATGAAATCATCATTCATTCGATTACTTTACTCTAATTTATCTTCCTTGTTAAAAAGCCAAGCGATATAAAGTAATTCATAACGTTTGGCTTTGTGAGCTATAAATTTATCGCGATTTCCTTGCTAATGGCATCATCAATGCGAAGCACAGCATAAAAGCGATAGCACCCATGGTATTAACTCCGAGGTAGCTATAACCAACAATTATTTGTGCCGCTATCATTGGACCTATTATATACCCGACGCCAACGAGTGTTTGTGCAGCACTAATATACTGACCACTGTGATCAGCATCTGAAATAATGGCAAAAGTACGTGCGCCAACAATGCTCCAGAAAAAGCTAAAAACACTTAAAAGCATTAAATACTTAAATTCGCTAACGTCAAATAGCACAGCGATTAATGAAACGCCCATAATGACCACAGAGAGTGATAACAACCACGCATTTTTTCCTTTGTCATTTAGCCATGCAAAAAATAGAGCACCTAGTAAGCCAGCAATCATTGCCAGTGCTAAAGCTTGTGATACGTAGTCTAACGATAACCCAGCGTCTGTACCTGCAAATGAAATGTAAGTCCATGTACTGCCAATGCCAATGTAAAAACACAGTAAGCCAGCAAGGGCGATTAAAAAGTACTTAGGCGCAATATAGTGGTTGCGTGGGTTGGCTTCTTCTCTAGTCAAATAACTTGTAGTATTTTGCGGTAATTGTTTAACGACCAGTAAGGGCAATAGGTAAAGCGCGGCCATAGCAACAAATACTGCTATTAGGCCACCTGCTTGATAAATAGGTGCAACCGTTACTAAACCCAAAGCTTGTACGCCAACCACCACCGCGGTATAAAAGCCAAACCAACGATTAGGGTTTGATGTCATACCTATAGCTGTTATCCCAACTGCTACTAGTAAGCCTTCACCGAAACCTGCAATGATACGGATGAAGCATAGTAGCGTCAAACTGTCAGTAAGAGCCGAAGCTAAATTAGCCAAAACAGTGATGGCAACACCGACTAATGTTACTTGTCGAAATTGAAGCTTTTGGATAAAAAAAGAAAATAGTAAGGTGGCGATAACAATGCCGACAGAGTCGGTTGACGCTAGATGACCTATTTGTTGATCAGTGAGTGCCATTGTCTTGGCGACAACTTCTAAATACACTGGTAAAAATAGCAATACCAAGTAACCAATTGGCGCCGTGAGTAATCCAGAAAGGCCAAAGGCGAGATCATTATTTTTGCTTATTTGGTGTGAGGCAACGGCTGACATATACCCTCCGAAAATAATAGAGCTTAGCTACTCGCTAGGCTCATCATGGTTACTGATTATACTGGTAAATTCTTTTAGCGTCTTGCACTGTAATAAAACCATTCAGGATATCTTTGGCGATAGCCTTTTTATCTCTTAACTTCGGCTCGCCCCAGCCGCCACCATTACCGGTAACAAGGCGTAAAACATCGCCTTTTTGCAATGGATATCGGCTCGTGCGGCTAAATTTAGCTTTAACTTTGCCATCAGCGCCAACCACTTCTGCATAGTTGCAAGAGCCACTTTGACCGCCATCAACGCCCCAAGGCGGCGTAATACCGCGACCAAAAAAGCTTGAGATATCGGCGCCATCTTCTAGAATGCGATATTCTAAAATGACGCCATTACCGCCACGGTACTGGCCTGCGCCGGCACTTGAAGTGTTAAATTCATAACGTTCAATACGCACACCATAGCGCTCTTCGGTAATTTCTACTGGAATATTACTGGTTTCACCATTACCAACACAAAACTGACCTTTTTCCCCATCTTTAGCGTTGTTTGCGCCCCAACCGCCAACCAGTGGCTCAACTAATAAAAATGGCTCTTTAGTTGATGGATTTATACCTGATAAGTTCATCGTACAAACACTACCAAATTGTCCTGCCGTTAATACTTCAGGAATAGCAGGCGATAATGCTTTTCGAATAACATCAGCAGCACACACCATAGCTTCAAAATAAGAAGAGACTGGCGCGGGGCGTTTTGCTGTCAAAACCGTACCTTCTGGGCAACGTACATGTAAACGTCTGAAACAGCCATCTGTTGATGGTGCATCTGGCTCAACAATACCCATAAATACTTCACGGGCGGCAGACTCTAGTACGCCCATCGTACAGTTAATTGGCCCCGGTGCTTGCTCTGACGAGCCAGTAAAATCACAAATAAAAACTTCATCAGTGATCGTCACTTTTACTTTTACTGTAAATGGCCCGTTGCCCATACCATCTTCATCAATAACATCTTCGGCATAGAAATCACCTTTAGGTAAGTTTTTAAATTTCTCCATGACCATAGCATCCCCATGATCAAGTAGCTTATCAATTGCCTTTAACGTAGTATCTCGACTGTATTTTTCCATGACTGATAAAAAACGTTGTTCACCAACTTTTAACGAGGCGGCACATGCTTGTAAATCACCTAAGGTCATATCTGGTAAACGCACGTTTGCTTCAATTAAATCAAGTAGTGCTTGGTTAGCGACGCCTTTTTCAAATACTTTAATGCCAGGGAATTGCAAACCTTCTTGATAGATAGACGTAGCGTCTGCACTATAACTGCCAGGATCTTTACCTCCAATTTCTGTCCAGTGAGCCTTATTGCCTGTCCAAGCCACTAAAGTATTCCGGTAAAACACTGGGCGAATCATACAAACATCAGATAAATGGGTTCCACCGCCTGAGTAAGGGTCATTTAAGATAAAGACATCATCTGGGAAAATCTGATCGCTATCATATTTTTTAATGATGTTTTTTACGCCAGCATCAAGTGTACCGATAAAACCAGGAATACCATTACCTTGAGAAATTAATCGCCCTTTGGCATCTGTAACGCCAATACCATAATCGAGTGACTCATAGATGATTGGGCTTTTACTACTACGCTGTAGTGCAATAAACATCTCTTCACCAATGGCAATCAAGGCATTTTTTATGATCTCAATGGTGAAGATATCAACACTAGTGGTATTTGACGTGTTGTCTTTAATCGCAGTCATTAGTTAAATCCTCTGTGTTGGTTATTGGTTTAAGTGAATATGAATACCGCCAAAGGCATCCACTTCCACTTTACTATCAGGAAGAACAACTGTAGTTGTGGTTGGCTCTTCAATAATTGCAGGGCCAGTAAATTCCATACCATGATGTAATAACTCACGTTGATAAATACAGGTGTTGTGAACCCCTAAATCGTCAAAATCAACGTCACGCTCACCAACTTTTGCAGAGCTGGCATCTATTGATTCACTTTTCGCTACTGAAGCAATTTCTGCTTTATCAAGTAAGCCATAAGCTACTAAATGAAGATTAACCACTTCAATGGCTGAACCTTCTAAACTAAAGGTATATTCTTGTTCATGGGCTTTGTGGAAACGAGTAATTAATTCGTCGATAAAGTCCTCTTTTGCCATTTTTAAGTCAGACACAGCAATTTTTACTGTGTGCTCTTGGCCTTCATAACGCGCATCAAGATAGAGCTCGTGCATTACGCGATCATCACTAAAACCATCTTCTTGATAATCAGCTAAAGCTTTGTTGATTACGCCATCAAAAGCATGATCAATTTCAGCTTTGCTGTGTCTACTAATGGCAATTTTATGGGTTTGAATGTAATCGCGACGCAGATCTATCATTAACATTCCCCAAGCTGAGAACACTCCAGCAAATGGTGGGATAATGACTTTTTTCGCATTAAGTTCTTTAGCTAACGCCGTTGCATGTAAGGCACCACCGCCACCAAAGGCCATTAACGAGAAATCACGAGGATCATATCCACGGTTTACCGAGATAAGCTTTAATGCATTTACCATATTTGAATTGGCAATTTTTAGCACTCCATGGGCAACATCCATCGCTTGTACGCCGAGCTCACCTCCTAATTTAGCAAAGGCATTGTGTACTGCTTTTACATCAGGCTTGATATCACCACCAGCAAAGTTTTCTGGGTTAATACGACCAGTATAAAGGTTAGCGTCAGTGGTAGTTGGCTCATTGCCGCCGCGGCCATAGGCCACAGGTCCTGGCGTAGAGCCAGCACTTTGTGGACCAACATGTAAGCTACCTGCCGCGTCAATCCAAGCAACAGAGCCGCCGCCATTGCCAATTTCAACAATATCAATAACTGGCGTTTTTACTGGGTAACCTGCTGATTTAGCAGTTTTTTCTAACATATATTCAGTGGTTATGCGGGTTTCACCATTATGAATTAGTGAACATTTCGCGGTTGTACCGCCAATATCAAGTGCCATGATATTGCCATCGCCAATAACTTTACCGTAAGCCGCCGCACCTAAAATACCGCCAACAGGTCCAGACTCCACTAAAGTGATCGGGTTTTTACTTGCCGCATTTAAAGTGGCGATACCACCGTTAGATTGCATGATGAATGGATCATTCTTTAAGCCTTTCTCAGCTAGCTTAGTTTTCAATTTATTTAAGTATTGCTGTGTAGGTGGCAGAACATAAGCCGAGAGCACAGTGGTATTGGTGCGCTCATATTCACGCCATTCGGCTGAGATTTCATTTGAGGAAATTACATCCACTTCAGGCCACCCTTGTTTTATTGCAGCAACGGTTTCTTGCTCATGAATAGGGTTTAAATAAGCATGTAGGAAACAAACACCAATCGCTTCAATATCTTGTGACTTAAAATAGCTGATGATTTCAGGCAAACTAGTTAAATCAAGCTCAGTTACAACATTACCTTGGTGATCTAATCTTTCGGGTAACTCAAGGCGTAGGTGACGCTCAACAAATGGACTAGGTTTTTGGTAGCAGTTATTGAAAATATCTGGCGTATTGCCGCGAGCAATTTCTAAAATATCGCGAAAACCCTGGGTGGTGATAAGGCCCGTTTTAACACCTTTACGTTCAGTGATTGCGTTAATTACTACCGTTGAGCCATGGGCAAAGAAATCAACATCATCAAGGCAAATACTCGCTTTATCAACAGCGTTAACAACGCCCTGTTCAAAATTAGGTGGTGTGGTATCGCTTTTTACCGCTTTAACTTTACCTTCATCTATGTAAACAAGATCGGTAAAGGTGCCACCAACATCGGTTGCAACTCGTACAGTCATAGAGACCTCTAAAAAAAAATTGGGGAAAATTGGTTGCCACTTATTTATGGCTACCGCACCGAAATTTACCGACTAAAAATTAAATTTTGCCTGCATACCAATTTGTCTTGGTGCATTTGGCATGCGAATTAATGGGTTAAATAAGAATACTGTTTCTGGTGATTCTTCGTCAGTTAAATTGTTGGCAAATAACGACACAGACCAGTTTTCATTTTCAAAAGTGAAATTGGCATTTAGGTAAGTGTGAGTATCAGACTCACCGGTATCTTCGTTAAATATGTCAAAGCTTCTTGGGCCAACCGTATTGAACGCAACGCGAGAGCTTAATAACCAATCGCCTGAAAGCTCAGTGAAGTGAGTAACGGAGCCATTTAAGTTGAACTCAGAAACATAAGGCATAGTGCCGCCTTCTGTTTCTTGAAGATCGCGGCCTGATAAAATATCTACACCTTGGTTTTTAGTAATTTCGTTATCAATTAATCCAGCGCCAATAGCGATTTTTAAATCGTCAGTCACGTTGGCTGATAATTCGAGCTCTAAACCATTGATAGTGACTTCATCAATGTTTAAGTTCTCTAGCGTAAAGGTTGTTGGGTTTAAGCGAGTAAATTGCGCCTGCTCTTGTAAAATATGAAATGCGGCTACATTTAACCAAACACGATTATCTAACCAAGTGGTTTTTGAGCCGATTTCAACAGTGTCTGACACCTCTTCGTTGTACTGGCGATTCACTGTTGGTGCGTACTCGTTAAAGCCGCCAGATCTAAAACCTTTTGAATAGGTTGAGTAAAATAAAACATCTGGCGTGTACTGCCATGCTAATGACGCTTTAGGTTGTAATTCACTAAAGGTTGCTTTGGCTCTTGATGCAGCAACATCACGCTTATCATAAGCTTCACGGGTTTCTGAGTCATAACGAAGAGCAAGGGTTAATTCTAAGCTTTCTGAGATATCGTAATTACCTTGACCAAATAATGCATAAGCATCACTTTCTTGTTCGGTTTTTTCACCGGTAAATACTAATGTAGGGTCACTTTTAACTAACTCTTTGACATCGTCATAAGTAACACGCTCAGTTGGCGTAACATCCCACACTTGGTCGTAAGATACACTTCTATCTTTAGTTTCAGCAAAACCACCAACTGTCCAACGAAAAGCATTATCAATTGATGAGGTAAAGCGTGCTTCAATGCTCTTGCCATCTTCTTTAATTGGGTTGATTTGAGTAATTGGGAAATAGAAGTTCTCTTCACTGGCATCTAAATGGGTAAAGTCACCATCTGAGAAAAACTCGATATCGGCGCTATTAGCAGAAGCGACAACTGTTAATTCACCGGTATTAAATTCACGCTCAAGCTTAGCTGATACAAAATACATTTCTGAGATATCTTCACCAACAGTATTGGCATCTGGCTGAATATCGAAATCTTCTAATTCTTCAGCAGTGATATACGCCATATAGTTACTACCTTGACGAGTGTCAGAGTAGTTACCCTGTATGGTTAAGCTAGTTTCATCATCAATATAGTATTCCAACAAACCTTGGAAACCATAAGCACCGTCAACAAAGTCAACTTCTTCATTTAAGTAGGTGTTAGTAATTTGACCATCACGGTCGTGGTAATTAGCAGAAAAACGGTAATAAAGCTTATCCTCGCTAATTGCACCACTAATAGCTGCATTTAGTTTAACGTCATTACCTTCAGCAAACGATACTTGGATTGAACCTTCGGTTTCATCACTTGGCGCTTTAGTAACTATATTAATTGCGCCACCAATGGCATTTTTACCGTAAAGAGCGCCTTGTGGGCCGCGTAATACTTCAATACGCTCTATGTTGTGTAGACCTTGGTTGATAAATTCAAGGTTTGGCACGGTTACGCCGTCAACTACATAAGCAATTGGCGCTTCACCAACTTGAGGTGTGATAAGGCCGCGTACAGTGACAAAATTTAATCCTGAGCGGAAGTTAGTAGAAACATCTAAGTTAGGAGTAAGCGCAGAGAAATCTTTAATAGTAGTTATTCTGGCTTGTTGAATTTCTGCTTCATTAATCACTGTCACTGAATCAGGGATTTGTTGCAAAGACTCAATGCGCCCCCTTGAGCTCACAACAATTTTCTCTATTTTTGGATTGTCTGCTAATGTAGCTTCTTCGGCAAAAGTAGGGGTAGTAAATGCTAGTGTACTGCTAATAGCTAACGTTAACTTAGCTGGACGTAATATCTTATTCCGCAACATAACTCACCTTCTATGATTCATTTATTTTTAATATTTATTGTTATATCCACGATAACTCTTCCTTTACGAAAAATTTCACTGCATGTAACACTTTAAACAAAAAGTCATGTGTTTATTTACTACTTAAAGTGAATTTATATTTGCTTGACTTGGTAAAAAGGGAAATGTCGGAAAGGTTAGGTGATCGTTTTATAATGACTTTTTATTCATGCGATAGAGGTTAAGGGCTAGAGTTCATCTTTTGAATATGAACAATAAACACCAAAAAAGGATTTTCAGTACTTGCTCTATTGGTGCCTTTTACTGAATACAAGAATCAAATTAGAAAGCAGAGCCATAAAGGCCTGCTGCTAAGTTACCGAACTTTCGCTTCTCGCTCAAAGCGGACCTATAGGTAATTGCATAACTGATAATGGGGCAATAACGAGTTAACAAAAAGGCGAACCTTTCGGTTCGCCTTTTTAGTGTTCTACTAAATAACTGATCCTATGTCTGCTACACCTTTGCCATTCCGTGGGCATTGCCGGGGAATGGTGATGCGGTCTCCATAAACCGCCGTACTC
>NZ_JBSWXO010000022.1:0-11538 GCF_056160645.1 Alteromonas sp. ABH4_456 | reverse complement strand
GAGTACGGCGGTTTATGGAGACCACATCACCATTCCCCGGCAATGCCCACGGAATGGCAAAGGTGTAGCAGACATAGGATCAGTTATTTAGAATTGGGAAGACAAATTTGGTTCGGCATTAATTATGACTATTAGGAGAAAATATGTCTTTATTCGTTGCAGGTACGCTTGTTATTTCTCTGCTATGTTATAACGCAACCGCCGATATTGGTGCCGGGGAGTTTCTTAAACAGGCTCAAATTTTTAATGCGGAGTTAACTTCTATCAGTGAGGCCGGGGAGTCTGGTTGTATTGATATCAAAAGCCAGCGTGCGCTTGAAGAAGCAAGACGATTAGTTGAAGCTGACGCAAGTCAGGAGACTTTGAGTATCAAGCAGTGAAAAGAATGCACGTCAGGGTTCTGACGTGCTTTTCCGGCTATTGTCCGAATTATGGATTCTGAATTGCGAAGAGTGGCTCTTTATTTTTTTGTTCTGACTGTTTTTTTATTCTATGCCGGTCAGAGTGCTTCTTATGCATTGCGGGCAGAAGAATACGGCGCGGTGGGAAGCTTAACTCAAAATGTTGACTTTCATGCGCTTAGACAAGTGTATTCAAAACAACCATATTTATGGCCTGAAGCGAATATAGACAAAACTGTAGATTTCACAGAATTAGGAATGTTGCCGGCAGTGGTTCACCCTGCAGACAGTCCCTATTCAGATGAAGTGTACAAACTTGGTTATGCATTGTTTCACGATGGAAAGCTCTCGTCATCAGGGCAAATAGCGTGTGCCAGTTGTCATGATCCTGATTTAGGATGGGGGGACGGGCAAAGAGTGTCTTTCGGACATAATCGTCAAGCAGGTAAACGTAATGCGCCGTCTTTAGAAAATGTGGGATTTCAGAGTGTCTTCTTTTGGGATGGAAGAGCGAAATCACTGGAACAACAAGCATTAATGCCTATCCGGGACCCTGTCGAAATGGCATTCAATCTTAAAGAGTTAGAGCAGCGTCTTACGAATTCACTTGTTTACCGCCAGCTTTTTGAAAACGCCTACGGTAAAAATAGCATTTCAACTGTGAATGTAGCCAAAGCGCTTGCCACTTTTCAACGCACTATTACCTCCAGGCGCAGTGACTTCGACTACTTTTTACTGTCATTAAGCGAAACTGACGTGCGTAGAAAGCACATGTACAATCAAAAATTGAGTGACCAGGCGCTATGGGGGCTGGATCTATTTCGCCGCAAGGCCCGGTGTGCGAATTGCCATTATGGACCACGTTTTACTGACGACAAATTCCATAACATTGGGCTTACGTGGTACAAACGGGAGTACGAAGATCTCGGGCGCTATGAAACAACCCGGAACGTAAAGGATGTGGGAAAGTTCAAAACTCCGGGGTTGCGCGGAGTGATGAACACAAAGCCGTGGATGCATAATGGTTTGTTTTCAAGCATGGAAGGCATACTTAATATTTATAATAATGGCGGCGTGCCTTCTCAGCCGGATGAGGAGGACCCTATGTCTCCGGTGACCTCGCCATTGTTACGTAAGCTCAATTTAAGCTACGATGAAATTAAAGCACTGTTGGCATTTCTCAATGCTATTACGGCACCGCCAGCCAGAGTTCCGCAGCCTGAATACGATTCAGAAAATCCGCCGGCGTGAAGCATTCCATCATTCAATCTGCAAAGGCTGAGCGACATCGGCGGCTTTGTTCAGGTTTTTGTCATTGAACCGCGGAAACTGAAATATTTTCGACACTACGTTGCGAGAACTGTTGCTGAATCCTAAACTCAAACCTCAAATATTTTGTGACCTATAACCTTCATTGTACGCATCTAAGAATAGATGCTAGCATTAAAGTACTAGTACGCTTGCAGAATAGCGCTCCAGTAATTAAACAGGTATGCCCCGATGAGCAAAAGAGTCCTGCTCGGAATTTTAGTTTTTTTTACAATTTGCCTTGAAGGTTGTGGTTCCGGCGGTGATTCGGGAAGTGAACCGCAAGGCACCAATGCGCCGCAAGACACTAAAGCTCCCGTTATCAGCTTAAATGGCGATGCGCTGGTTGAACTTCCTCTTCAAAGTGACTTTTCTGATCCCGGCGCTGTCGCTGAGGACGAAACAGATGGAACGCTGACTGTTTCAAAATCCGGAAGTGTGGACCCATCAACTCCCGGCGAATATGTAATAAAGTACTCCACCTCAGACAGTGCAGGTAATACCGCTGAAATTACACGGGTCGTGATCATACTGTCCGATGCAACTCCTCCCCAAATCACCATGAACGGTGCAGAGACCCTGACGTTGTATTACGGCGAGGAATATCGTGAGATGGGAGCAACTGCAACTGATGAAATAGATGGGACTGTTGAAGTTTTAATCTCTGGTGTAGTTGACTTAAGCGCTGCAGGTAATTATTCAATCACTTATACTGCTACAGACAATAGTGGTAACTCATCCCAAATGATGAGGACAGTGACAGTTTTGGATACTCAGAACCCAGATTCCATACTCGACGGCATCGTATTTACTGTGGGCGGGGCACAAGGTCAAAAGTTGAACGGGCAGTTGCCGGTAGGTGGTGACAGTGCATTTCCTGCGGTTGTAAGTGCTCCCAATCTGATAGTAACGAATCAATCCGCCGGCGAACGTATTGATGTGGTTTTTAATACCGACGCAAATATAAAAGACGTGTTTGTTACAGTTAAAGGTGCTGAAGATTATTTAGTTTTTGAGCAATCTGCACAATCGCAACTGTCCGGCGTTTCAGAATCGGTTTCAGTAGAAGTTGGACTTTCAAGTCGCATACTGGATGGTGATTTTTGCACTGAAATCAGTGTATCAGATGCGGCCGGTTCCGTGTCTGACATTGCTGAAACGTGCTTCACTGTAAGTTCAGTGTCAGAGACAGGAAACAGAACAATATTCTTTGCAGACTACTCTTCAAACTCAGTGCTGTCTTCTCTCAATTTTGACACCAGCGAAGTGTTCGATATCGGGACGGTCGGTTATCAGCTAACAGATATCGCATTTTACAACGGGCAGTTATTTGGTGTGACATTTTCACAATTGATATCTATTGATTTGAATACAGGGACAGGCCGGAGTATAGGAAATATCGGCGTCAGGGGTGTAAATGCGCTGGAGGGTCGTGCGGATGGACTTGTTGCCGGAACGCTTTATGGAGAGATTATTAAAATCAATCCAATTACCGGAAGTGGAGACCCTATCGGTAGCTTTGACAGCAACGTGTATACTTCCGGAGATTTAGTGTTTAATGATGATGAAACTGTTTTGTATGCCTCAGTCGTTTTACCGGATACAGATAGTGACTATCTGATTAGCATAGACCCGGAAACAGGTGAAAATACGTTAATTGGTGCGATTGGGTTTAAACAGGTTTATGGCCTGGCTTATTTCAGACAGCAGCTTATTGGCCTGACTGACGGTGGCAAGTTTATCATTATCAATCCTGAAACAGGATTGGGTACCCTTGTCGATAATGCTGTTTCATTCAGTGCTGGTGGCGCTGCTACCTATGCTACTTCTGGCGAATAAAGAGGTCTGTGTTTACAACGGGTTATTTGTCAGAAGCTGTTGTGATTTTCAGTTGTGTACTAGCTCAGATCAAATCCTTACTTTCAATAAGGCCTGTTCTCAGGGCTAATTGGGTTAGCTCGAAGCTACTGGTGCAATTAAGCTTTTCAAAAATATTACGACGGTGCGAATGCGCCGTTTTCGCCATAATATCCAGCTTTTTGGCGACTTCTTTAACAAGCTTACCTTTCGCTAATAACAGGAATATTTCACGTTCACGACTAGTTAGCGAATCTAAATTGGTGTCTTTTCGTCCCTTAATATTATTGCTTAGATTGATAAGCACATCAGGACTTAAAAACGAGTTGTCGTTTATCACTTCATTAATAGCTTTGACGATATCATCTGCCGCAGTACGCTTAGAAAGATAACCATTTGCGCCGGCATTAATTGCTTCGGATATATGGGGCTCACGGTCATATATGCTAAACACAATAGATTTTGCTGCTAGCTCGTGTAAGGATATAAAGCGTAGTATATCAGAGCCGTTACCGTCAGGAAGTGATAAGTCTGTGATTACTAAATCAAATTCTAATTCAGTTAACGTAGTCTTTGCCTCAGATACCGACGATGCCTCGGCACAAACTTCTAAGTATTCCTCTGCGTTAATTAAGGCTTTGAAGCCTCGTCGCACAATTTCATGATCATCAACCAGCAGAATTTTTATGTTGTTTTTATCCAAACTCACGCGTCCCAGTACGTCACTAATCCGATATGCGGGTAGTAATAACTCTTTGTTAATCGCTAGCTTAAAACAACTCGTATGCTGTGTCATTTTTGGATTCGCGATGGTGGGAAGTTATTTTTTATCTCGCAATATGGAGGCGATTGATGACACAACCAGTTGGTACTTACCTGCAGGCGTCCGTTTACTTGCTTATTGGTATACAGACAAAAAGTATTGGCCCAGTCTTCTGATTGGCGAATATACGATTCATATATTTTTTACGACTTGGCTTCATCACGGTTTGTTTTTAGACACCTTTGATCACTATCTCGGGGAAGCCCTCGATCCGCTTCGAATTATTCCCCCCCTGCTCACAATGATTGGGGTTTTTGTCATTCGTGCCAGACACTTATCACGTTATTCATTGCAAGATAACTGGTGGTTGATAACCATCGTGCTTATAACTACGTTTATGCAAAGCTTTTTAAGAGCACTAATCTATTTCATCAAACCAGAATTTAGTAAGTTGCAGGCAGCGGAGCTAACCATAGGGTATTGGATTGGCGATTTCATTGGTTGCTGTATCGTATTGTCTGTAGCGTTTATTCTTACTCATGTTACGAGCACAAGGTCTCTTATATGCAGGGTGGTTACACTATTGATACTGATTGGTTTTCTGGTTAGTAGCTGTGAATTCTTTAACTGGATCACCAATACGTCCAATCCATTCTACTTATTTAAGCTATTGACCTTACTCTCGGTTCCAGTCCTTATTTTAATTTACAACATACAAGGCGCTATGTTGTCACTGCTTGGCGCATGTATTGCGCTGGTTATTTTACAACCGCAAGCTGTGGATTTTTGGGATTTGCAAATCTATGTATTGGCACTTGCTATTAGCGGCCTACTAACGGGAAGTGCTTTTGAAGCGATACAGGATAAAACTAAGAAGTTAGGTGAAAGTTTAGTGGCGCTGGAGCACACTAACGGCGATATTAAGCGCTTAACACAACAATTATCTACTGCTACAGAGAAAGAGCGCGACAGGCTTGCACAGGAGCTGCACGATGACGTTGGGCAGTCTATTATCGGCTTAAAAACCGAAGTCAAATTGGGCGAAAAGCGAGGGATTCCCAATGAGTTTCTACAGTCGCTAAAAATTCAGATAGATCAGATATATACCAGCGTGTATCAGATATTATTTCAATTAAGACCCAAGGAGCTTGATGATGTGGGTCTAGTCGCCGTAATTAAAGGCGATAAGTTTTATTCCCTACTGAATAAAAACAGTATTGAATATATCCCTAACGTTAATCTATCCAGCGAGCCAGGCAAGGAAGTGGCAACAGAGTTGTTCCGCATAATACAGGAAGCCATTAGCAATGTTATTAAACACAGTGCTGCTTCCCGGTGTACTGTCGAGCTAAAAGAAAATGAACAGGAGTGGCTGCTGTCAATTAAAGATAATGGCAAGGGCTTTAATCCAACAACTATCCAGTCTGGGCTTGGTCTGCAATCGATGCAGGACAGGGCGAACATGCTGGGGGGATACTTCACGGCTCATTGCGAGGGAGATCGTACGGTCATCAGTATTCAAATTCCCAAAACGTAGGGTAGCTAAGAATTTTTCTTAGTTTTTATGCTACTAATCTGCATGATAGTTGTTGTGACAGGCAGTAGGCTTTTTACAGTTATGTCCATTGCAAGGGACTGTAGTGAGCTTGTTTGTCAATACCAACACATCCAGCCTGAATGCTACAAGACAGCTGTTTAATGCTAATAGTAGTCTAGATAAATCATTTCAGCGCTTATCTTCCGGCTTTAGAATCAATAGCGCTTCCGACGACGCTGCGGGATTGCAGATCAGCGATCGCATGACAGCACAGGTAAATGGTCTCAAGCAAGCTGCAAGAAATGTAAACGATGGGATTTCACTTGTACAAGTTGCTGACGGCGCGCTTAAAGAGACTGTGACGATTTTAAAACGAATCAGGCAACTGTCGGTGCAAGCTCAAAATGGCATCAATAGTGATTCGGACAGACTAGCTCTGTTTAAAGAGTTTTGGGCGTTAACTGATGAAATGGATCGCATAGCAGCGACTAGGTTTTCCGACAAATTTATATTTGATGGACAATTCAGTGCCAGTTTTGCAGTAGGAGCAAATGCGGGTCAATCAATCGATGTGAGCCTTCGCCAGTTTGACGGGTATTTTGACGCACTGCGACTTGGCTTGAGCAATCTTGATATAGGTAATGATTTAAACGGAGCTGGATTTATAAACGCTGAGGATGCTAATGCGGCGCTACCTGGCCCATTTGCACCAAATCAAATTGTCTTTGGGAATGTACCAATTGGATTTGGAAACTTTTTAGCGGTATCCGATAATTCAGGTGAAACTTACAAACGAATTAATTACTTATTTGAAGAGGGAATTACCGCTACTGATATTGTTAAAGACGTAAACAAGGTTCTTGGCAAAGACGTTTTATATGTATCTGGAAATGATGTACGGATAAATGGTAGCCAACCCTCTTTTCGCCTCGCATCAACTGGATCTGGCGGTGCCACTATTTATCCAGGTGTTGGTTTAGGAGCACCAATTTCTAATCTTTCAAATGACGCGTTGGGGACCATTGATAATGCCATATCCAGCATTAATGGCATTCGGGCTGACCTCGGTGCAACTCAGAACCGATTTCAATCAGCGCTTAGAAGTCTCTCGAATACAGAAGAGAATGTGTCAGCTGCTCGAAGTCGGATTATGGATGCAGACTATGCGCTCGAAACGGCAAATCTCACCAAACATCAAATTATCCAACAGGCTGCGACTTCTGTTTTAGCTCAAGCAAATACCCGCCCTCAAGTCGCACTAAGCTTATTAGGAGAGTAGGATTTTGCGTTGTCTGACAATAATGGCTTACGAAACATGTGCTTAAAGAACGATAGACCGTTTCTGATATTGCATTAATTAATATCGTATTTTGTCGTGCCAAGGCTCTTATGCCCAATTAACATGAAATCACTTTGTGTTGACTGAGCGGTTGGCTAGCTTAGTTCTAAATCTACGTCTACCAGCCTCTGATTGAACCCTCTTATTGCAAAGCTAAAAGGTCGACGCCTCTATTGGTTATAAACCATTTTTCTTATTCACTTCATGCAGCAATGGTACAGCTTCGCTGATTAATCAGGAAATGTGTTTGAAATATCTTGGTTTTCATAAAGCGAGGTTTAATGGAATGGTTATACGCATTTAAACGGAAAAGAGAGCTTTGAGAACACTCAGAAGATAATTGATGTGACACAAAAAAACCGACTAAAAAGTCGGTTTATTGTTTCTTCCCTTAAGAAAGAGAATGGTACCAGTGGGCGGACTCGAACCGCCACACCCGAAGGCGGGGAATTTTGAAAAGTTTGCGTATTAAAATTATTATTTAAATCAGTGGCTTATAATTATCAAAAGGCGCTTTGCAAATTCTTTGCATGAGTTCCGGTTGGCACTCGATGTATCATAGATACCAATGTCTCGAACATCACTCCTATCGTTAATATCTGATTCAACGGTTTTGGTATATTCTACTGGTAAGCTAGATTTTCGCGCAGGGTGCTAATAATGGATTATTACGACATCATTGGTGACATTCATGGATACGCGTTCAAACTCAAGCAATTGTTGGATAGGTTGGGTTATGTTGAAAGAAATGGTTGTTATCAACATGAGTCACGTATCGCTATTTTTGTTGGGGACTACATCGACCGGGGCCCAGAACAAGCTGAAGTCATCGCTATTGTAAAAGCGATGGTTGATTCAGGAAGTGCGCTTGCCATTATGGGGAATCATGAGTTTAATGCAGTCTGCTATGCGACACTTGATCCTGTAAATCCCGGGCAATATCTACGAAAACACAATGATGTTAACTACAAGCAACATCAAGCTTTTCTGAATGCGTTCCCGCTAGATAGTCAGCAACACACAGATGCTATCGAATGGTTTAAGACATTGCCGGTGTATCTGGACTTAGAACATATCAGAGTCGTCCATGCTTGCTGGCATCAGCCTGCCATTGTTCAATTAAAAGAAATCTTGAATGAGGATAATACCATTCCGGATGATATGTTTGTGACTGCCTCTCGGCCTGAACACGCGCATTTTCGCCTCATAGAGGATGTTGTGAAATCACCAGAGGTAAAGTTACCTGATGGCTTTTCTTTTTTAGATTCAGGTAAGAAAAAAAGAACAGCTATTCGGGTAAAGTGGTGGGCAGAAGATATCCCTACTTATAGGAATTTGGCACTTAGCATTCCGCCTGCTAGTTTGGATACATTGCCAGATATGCTGGTAGAAGACGTTTATACCTATGACTCCGATAAACCAGTGTTCTTTGGTCATTATTGGATGCAGGGTGAGTGCGTACCGCAAACCGATAAAGTCGCCTGTACGGACTACAGTGTTGCTAAAGGTGGCGATTTGGTTGCCTATCGCTGGTCTGGTGAATCTGAATTAATGGCCAGGAACTTTGTTAGGTCAAATTAGCTAAAAGGAATTGAACGTGAATCAAACGAATGTGGCAGATATACCTGAAGAATTACAAACCAGAATCAGCGACATATTATTTTATAAGTGGGATCCGCTTAACTTGTCCAATTCTAACTGGCCGAAGTCCGAGTATGATTCTTATGTGGCTGAGGTATTCAGGCTAAGTTATCAGCGTGATGATTGTTCAGAGCTTACTGCATATCTCGGTAAATTGGCGACTGAGCATATGGCCTGTGCCAAAAATGAACAGCATGATAAGGCGGTAGCACAACTGTTATTATCAATAGTTAATGATACAGACTATTATGCTGACCATGCAGTGATTGAGATTGATACCAGTGACACTGGAGAAGTCGCTGATTGGGATGCGCTAGATATGGATAAACTTGACTCAACTGTTTCACTCAAGAAGTCACTGTCCTTATCCCATGATGAAATCGAAAAATATTTTGCATGGCTAGAGCAATTTTCTTTTGAAGTTCGCGGCGACGGTGTCTCAGTTGAGTTTGAGTTATTGCCATGGCTGGGTGAGAAGGTCACGGTGAGTCTTGGTGGTAAAGAACTCGTATTGCGCGATTATCTCTAGCGAATCATTTCGCGCCAGCCCTCATAAATCATCACCATGGCAAGCGTATCAAGTTCACAATACTTCAATAGTTCATTGCGCAGCTCGTCACGTTCGTAGTTGCTCATTTGTGTAAACTGCATTTTTGCATAAGCAGTTTGTGCGAGCCCACCGTTGTTGAGTTCATCGGCGTCAGATATCAGTTCCTCAACTTCTTCTAGGACGTCAGAAAAGAGTTTGGGTAAGCTTTTATAGGGATCAATAACGTCACCGTCCGCTGTGAATTGTACCCAGGTATGCTGACTAAAGTTATGGCTGGGAATTTCGCTACTACCGTAAATCGGAGAGCTGTACTTTTGCTTTAGGTATTGCGAGCTGTTTAAGATTGCAGGCAATACCGCTTTAATTGAATTAGAGCCTTTCATAGCGGGATCGTAAAAGTACTTTTTAACCAGTACCCATAAGCTAAAGCCTGTTCGTAATCCAATGAACCAATTTCTACACCACCAGGGTAAGCACACTTTGCTAGCTCCCCGACCTGATAACCCCCTTCGGCAAGAGCTTCCATAAATGGGTCGTTGACTGAATTATCCACATACTTCTCTTTTCCCGTATAGAAAAGTTTGGTTGGGCATTCTGTTGCTAGCTTGAAGCGAGACTTGGTGAGGTAGCGTCCTGTCATTTACTCTCTCCTTAATTCAACATCTCTATATGTTTACAGCACAACAGCTCTAACATTCAATATAGTGGTCTAGCGCGCGGAGCTCTTTTAGATATTCCATAAAAGTAGTAATTAATTCACTGTGAAACGCCAAGGGCTTTCCACCATTACTCGCTGTTCTTAAATACCAACTGCCACTTCTTTTTAGTTCCAGTGTTTTCACATTGTCGTTGACTACTTCAAGCTTGTCTTTATCACCCTTTGCGTTTGTCAGGCTATTAATGGCAATGTTCGTATGATGGTTTTTACTGTCAATGGAGACGGAGAAGCGTATTTTGAAATGCGCGCTGATAGCTTTGGCAAAAAAATCAAATTGTATAAATCGGGCATCTTGATATGTGTTTAAGTCTAAGAGAAACTCATAAGGAATATTGCCGAGTAGAAGGGAATTCTCAATTTCTGATCTGAGTGTTTCAATCAGTGCCATGACTTTGTTGTCAAGATCGTATTTTTCAATTCTTCTTCGGTAATCATCAAGATTGGCGGGAGGTTTTCTAATTGACCTTGGTTTTTCATTGAAATTATCGTTGTCATCAATGAAGAAACACATCGCTTTGATAGTGTGTCTAATGTAGTCCGTTATAGGAGAAATTTGCCCACAACTTTCTTCGGCCAACAAGTCTCTTAGCATCTTCAGTACTGTGCCACCCTGTTGTTCTTCAAAGTTTTTCCATTTGAGCCAACAAGTAGAGATGGATGATTTTGCGGCAGGATCGGTTATTACATTGAATTCTTGTGTTAATTTACCTCCGGCTATTTTTTCATCCGGAGTAAGGTAACACAGTGCTTTGTGTTTGGCGTTTTCATTTTCCAAGCACTCAAGATAGCTTAACAACTGATTATTACCGGCGCTATCAGGCGATACTTTATTTTCGATATACAAAATTAAAGTTTCATCCTTTAGCGCTTCCTTTCCTTGATCGTCAATTTCAGTAATGGCAATTCTAATGTCAACTTTTGAAGAGTTGTCCTGTTTCTCTGATATGTCCTGTTCTACACCGACGATGTAATTATATTTTTTGCTTTTTTCGTGCAGATAATCTGTTAAAAAATCGCTGTTTATCTGGCTATTTAGCTCTCCGATAAAGTAACGGAAAAAGCGGTCTGACAGACCATGATCTTCATTGCTATCGAGTAGGTAAGACAGCCACGCGGTGAGGGTGACTTCTCGGACAGATGAATTGCCACGTTGCAGAACACTGAAGATATTCACTATAACTCCCTTTTTTAATCGAATACGTTTACACTCAACGTATAACCATAGCGAGTTTTACTCAACTTTTGTTTTTATACTAAAGTATTATTTGGGTGTTCGGCGTATTACATGTCTCAGTTTAGGGAAGTGGACAAATTCATTTATGAATGAGCCGGTCCTAAATAACTGATCCTATGTCTGCTACACCTTTGCCATTCCGTGGGCATTGCCGGGGAATGGTGATGCGGTCTCCATAAACCGCCGTACT
>NZ_JBSWXO010000021.1:0-20133 GCF_056160645.1 Alteromonas sp. ABH4_456 | reverse complement strand
CGGTAATTTCTTTTTGGCGATTGATCTGATCGCAGAAATCACACTGAGTTCCCCTATGGGGTGCTCTACACTTAAGAACAGTTATTTAGCTCGGAGTATTTATAGTATTTTTTGTGTAGCACAACGAGGTTTCCCCATCAAACGAGCGGATGATTTTTACAAAATTTTTGTGAAATAACCATACTATCCAAATATGCCCAATTAAATTTTGTGAAATTTGCCCCCTAGTCAGTAGTTTTAGGCAAAATAAGGAAATTCCGATTTTGCAAAATGAAGTAATCAATTATGCGTAAATATACATATGCTCATTTGCTATCTGATAGCATGAAATAAGCAACTGCATACGATATGTTGAGTTTTAAGAGATCCGGTATTGGCTTTCCTTTTGCTAAAGAAGGTTGTGACGCAAGGGCTGTGATCTTATTAGTCGAATGAGTTCTAATTTAATTTGTGAATAAGTAAAGTAAGATTCGAGCAGTTCTGACACTTCAGCTACTGATTATCAGCGGACATCAAGTTGCTTCTGTCTTAACGACTAGTTTGTACGTATAGCGGAAGTTAATCAAATCTAGGTTGGACGACCGCCCAACGGCCAAAGCGGTCATTGACCTTTGAGTGATGAAGAGCAGCTAAAGACAAGCAGCCAACGGTCAACGCAGCTAAGATAGAGAATAAATTATGGCAAGTCCAGCGCCTAAGGGCTATTTTCTAGTGCATTGTTAAACCCATTGGACGTCTTCTACGGCTGGTTGAATACCAGTACGCACTTTCACAAAAATTGCGAACTGATACCCTAATTGCTCTTTAAAGGCGTTAAGCTTTGCTAAATCGTAACCGTCACTCTCTTGACTGGATGTCTTTTTCATTTCTATGACCACAAAGTTTTCGTTAGTACCCCTATGATGAACAATAATGTCAGGAAATACCGTTGCGGCTTGAGTGTCATCCGATTGAATATTGCGCCTCCTTATTTTTAATCTTTTTGGATCATCGTGATTGCGGTTGTATTCGCAATCAACATTCCACCCCTGAAAATGAGGTTCCAGATAAGAAGCAAGTCTGTGAGAAATAGTTCTTTCATTCACGTCCATAACGAGAATATCGCCGTCAGCTCTTATTAATTGTTCCAATGAGTCGTTCAAAGCCGATTCGACCAACTCTTTCATTAGTAAACTCCAATGCTGATACAATAATTTGATAGCTATACACATGACATAATTGTGATGATTAAAAATCACTTGATGTCTTTGAGTTTTTTTCCTTCGTTAGAGCAAGGCTAAAACCATAACTGGCTCCGAACAATGCTCCTAGACATTCAAAAACTGGCGCGATAATCAGGACAAGGGCCGTATTAAAACCTATCATCACAATAGAGAAGACAACAACTAATGCTTGGACGGCAATGATCAATCTACTGAAAATTTTCAGATATAAGAAAGTGTTTAAATCTCTTACTAATCTCACTACAGCGTAAACAGCTAAAGTTGAACCAAAAAAGAAACCAGAGGCTCGCCTCAACAGGGTAATTAAGTAACTGGAAGGCTTATCAGACGCCGAACCAGATAATTGAGCTAGTTTCCCTATTCCAATAAAAACTAGCTCAATTATTGCACCACCTATTACAAAGAATATAGCAGTTAATATTGCGGCCAAGCACCACTTTATTGCTGTCATACGAAGACTAGTGTTCTGCAAATTTATCGTGGATTGCGGTAAGGACGCTCGCAACTAATAAACCACCATAACTAATCACGATAATCGACCAATCACCCTCGGTAAACCCATGATAGATCGGAACAATAACAAAGGTGATGGGAGCTAGAAAAAAGCTGATTACAACGCCTAACATACCCCACATTGCATATATAACTTTCAAGCAGAGGATGAACCCCCAAAGCCCACATATCCAATAAATAAGAGTGCCTAATAGCTTTAACATTATCGTCCTTAACAAATTTTAAGCTTAGCACTTGACTATACAAGTTAAATTCACGAAAAACTAGAAGTGGTTCATTAGTTCAATGATGATGGGGCTGTCTCAACTTGAATTAAGCAAAACTAAAAACCTTATATTGCTGGCAGAAGCGGATTACGCTTGTTTCCCTTGAGGTAAAGAACAGGCTAAGGTACTACTGATTATCAATGACCGGTTTCTGCCCTTTGCCGTCTTTTCAGAATTTATGCTCGAACGACCGTTGTTTGTCTTTAGCTGACCATCACAGATCGACTAACGATTTCCGCTATTCGCTCTTTTCGGTCATTATCCAGTCTCGAACTGTAAGATCATAAATGAGCCATTAAATATTAGTCACTATTTTGAGCTATGAAAAATGCTTCGATTACGTTTGAAATTGCTATGACGTCGGTCTTATATTTTTCAAATTGCTTGTCAAATGTATCGCCTATTTCAAGAATATGTTCTTCAGGTTGAAGAGAGTTGATATTATTAAGGCCGAGCTTGATATCTTTTGAGTAAAAAACTCTCCACTGTTTGCCTGGAGGCTCTTTATATAAACGTGAAGTTGCTTCATTTGTCTTCAGTTCTTTGAGTAGATCGCTAACTACTTCGTTGTCGCCTGGGCTTATTACTGCTTTGAGGACACAGCGAGTTTCTGTGAATGAGAATTCAAATAAAAAAAGCTCTTTATGCTTCCAGCCAGTAGAGTTCTTTGGGATATGCTCATAAGCAGAAGCGGTAATAAACCGTACATAACTTTTAGAGCAACTACCCAGCTTGAAACCAGCAGCAATTAATTTGGATTGAATAGTTTCGTTAATAAGCTGAATGCTATCTGGTCTATTTTCCAATATGAAATCAAAAGCTTCCTTGTGTGCATAATAAAGCTTCAAAGCCATTTCATTAAGCTTGTCACTCATAATTACTTCCCTTCTTATAGAACTGATATAGTCTTGGATAAGGTATTTATATTTCGGTGGAACCCTATCGCTACTAATAGTGAGTATTGCGTCCAGTATTGAAATCAGAGCATCGTATGAATAATTGGTGTAAAACTCGGACTCTTTTTTATCAACCGGATCTTCTCCGAATGGGGTCAGATAGACATAATGACGGTATTTATTAGGGAATGACTTTTCTATTATTGAGCGATATCCATTCAATTGGTTTTTGGAGTCTTTAGCATCAACTTTGTTTTCAATAACAATTACATCTTCATCGAGTTCAATAAGAATATCGATATTTTTCCATTCTCTATAAATCTTCGCGTTATTCGTACCCATGTAATCCACATCGAAACTCGTTCTCGACGATACTTTTTCGCTTAGAAATATATCTCTCAAAACTTTTTTTAGGAACCTGTCATCTAAACCATGTGATTGCTTAGGATCAAACAAGAAAGCTAGAAACGATGAATGGCGTATTTCGGCTCTAACAATTGATAATGCTCTGAAGATATTTGTATCGGCCAATGCCATTTCTATATGTTCGAAATCAGGATCATTTAAGACGGCTAATAACTTCTTTTCTGTCAGGCTGCTGGCCATTCAAATAGTCCTCTATAGTTTTGAAAATAGATAATATGTCATCTCTTGAAACAAGTTAATAAAACTAGTCTTATCGCGTAATGGCTAAATAGCTGCAGCCTACAAATCAAAGTAAGTTAACTGCCGCTGCTTTGTGTTCTGGGGCTAAATGTGCGTACCTTAGCGTCATATCCAGCGAGCCATGTCCGAGTAATTCTCGTGTTGTATTAAGATCTACTCCGGCCATTACCAGTTTACTTGCAAAGTGATGTCTAAAATCGTGAAACCGAAAATTGGTTATCTTTGCTTTCTCAAGTAGAGCGCTCCACGCTTTTTTGAAATCTTTTAATGGCTTGCCGTTTTCGCCCTCAAAAACCCAATGTAGTGAATTACAGTCTAATTTCCAATTAAGTAAGGTCGATTTTGCTTTTGTGTTTAATGGTATATGGCGTGTTTTGCCACTTTTAGCATTGGCCGCACGCACGGTTAAAAATTCGCGCTCAAAGTTCACGTCTGCCCAGGTTAAGGTTAATAGCTCGCCTCTACGCATACCGGTATTCATCGCTAAAATAATCAAGGGTTCTAAGTGGTCAGCAAAGGTTTTGTTACTTAAATCTGGTAGCAACGGATAGCCTCTTTCTGCTCTATGCCTATTACCGTTTTCCCTTTCTTTTTTTATGCGGAAGTCTCGGGCTGATAACGCTCGCTTAAGTGATTCTTCTTCTTCAAAACTTAAATAGCGAATGTGGGTATTGTCTTCTCGAAGCATTTTTACTTTTTTCAAATCATGCTTTTCAATAACCTCCCATTCTACGGCTCTGCTCATAACAGATTTAAGGGTGGTAAAGCGTCTGTTGATGGTGGCGTTACTGCGATTTTCCTTCATCATTTCGGTTCGTATGCGTTCAACTAATGGCGCAGTTATATCTCTAAGTTGCATAGGGAGAAGGTTTGGAAAATTCTTTTTAAGGTTCTTTATCTCTCTGTCACCAGATTTGGGATACTGAGCGCTGTACCAAGGCGTAAACTGCAAATCCAAAAATACTTCAAGTGTGGTTAGCCTGGCTTTTTTCTCGTTCGCTTTGAGCACTTTTTTATGTTCATGAGGATCTATGCCCTGAACCGTTGAAGCGCTAGCTGCTTTGGCGGCATCTCTGGCTTGTGCGGGTGTGATTTCCGGATGCGTACCCAGTTTTACATTTTGCTGTTTTCCGTTGTGGCGCAATAATACAAATAGTAAGTGATTTTACCTTTGGGGCTTATCCGCGCATGAAAGCCGGAAAGCTCCGTATCATTAAGCCGCTTATCTTTAATTATTAGCGCGCTAATGCTCGCGTTTGAGATCTTCTTTTTGATTGTCATTTCAAAATGTGTAGCAAATATGTAGCAAAGTGAGTGATTTGTTATGAATTTACATGAACAAAGATGAACAAAGCATGAATGAGAATAGCTCATATAAAACAATGGCTTAAGTGTTCTTTTTTGTGCTTCGTTGTTCATTGCAATTCATTGAAAAACAATAAAAAAGCTGGCTCCGGAGGGTGAGGTCAGAGGTTCGAATCCTCTCGGGCGGGCCACCCATTTTCTCTTTTGGGACAATTTTGGGACACCAAGATTACCAAAGGAGCCCTTCTTGAACTCTTATCACCAATATTTCTTAAAATTGGGACAAAATTTCAATTTTTTTAGCCCACTAAACTATCCCGTATTTTATCAAAATATCCCTCTCATTCAGTTTTTAGAGGGTACGTATGGCGACTTTTAACAAGCGAGGTGGGAATTGGCAGGTCAAGATTAGACGCAAAGGACTTCGCCAAGTCTCGAAAACATTTAAAACTAAGGCTTTAGCTCAACAATGGGCTAGAGAGGTGGAAAGCGAGCTCGATAAAGGAATATTGAAGTCCACCTTTGAACCCTCTTCTTTACTGGGGTTCGATATCAAGAGGTGTGTGTTATTAATTGATGATCATCATTTCATGTGCGGAAAGCACTTTGTCAGTCGCTCTTAAGACACTGACCATGCCATGAAAGTAATGTACTTGGTTCATTCGGGCGCCAATAGAGGTGTTGGCCGATGCCGGTAACGGCGAAAAGCTAATGGGTGCCGTTAGTAGTTTTTTACCATTAACATATGAACTGAGTTGCCCGTTACTAAAGGTCATAGCAATATTTGCCCATTCATTAATTGGATAGGTGTAAGCAGGGTCAATTAATGCAACGGCAGAATCTCCATCCTTTAGGAATGCATCTAAATACCATTCATTCTGATCGTTAAAACGCATCTCTAAAGTTAAGCGGTGATCAGAGTTAGTGGGATCTTCGATATGCACAATTCGTGGCTCTTTACCTGCAACTGTTGGAGTAAGGGGCTTTACAATCAGCTCCAACGTAAAAGATGGCATACCGTGTAAAATATTTCCGGCTAGGTGGATTCGATCTTTTGTGCCATCAAACAGAATAACCTTGTTTTTATCCTCATCTACAATCTGTGGCTCACCTTCAGTTACCACTGTGAAGCCACCAATTCTGGACAAACTGTCCAGCTGCCATTTTATGTCGACAGGTTTCGTTTGTTCACAGCCCGAAATGACCAAGACCAGCACTAGAAACAAACTTTTAATTTTAGTCATCTTGATGTTCCTCTAAATAATGCAGAAGCAAAGTCATATTCTGTAGGAACGACACAAGGGTGATACCTTCTACATTTTGCGTGTTTTTGTAAGGTGATGTGTCGTATTTATCACCTACCCAGGTGCTTCTGTAATCTCCGGGGGTGATGCTTGCAGGTCCGTCACCAATATACGGATTGGTTATATTTGGCAGTTTGCTTGGCCAATACCCTTGGTCATTCAGAGATAGTATGACTGAAAGAGCAGTTTGTTCGTTCACGGACGTTGGTGTGTAGCGCTGGTTGTTAATTACATATAAGTCGGGCAATTCAGGTAGATTTTCCCAAACAAGTCCTGATTTTATTTGTAGGCCGCTTACATCAATCGTTAAGGTTTTTAAATACTCGTGGCGCAGTGCGTTTACATTTATTCTGCCAAGAGAAGCATAGTGCACTACCGGATGGTCAGGCGTGTAATCAATGAAATACTTGCCATTCGTAACATTTGAGCCTTGTCGGTGCAGATAGAGGGTCTTACCTGATCCAATTTCAATCATTCTGGGATGGGTTCGCCCGTCTTTTACCAAATGAGCAGGAAGCGCTAGAGAATCTAACCAGTCTAATGACTCAGGTATACCCGCCAGATATTTTTTATCGCCGGTAAGTCGGTAAAACTCAAGTAGCAGGTAAAGATTATTGACAGTTGCATTAGCTGATACTGATAGCGGCTCATAGCTTCGAGCTGAAGCAGGTTTCAAGTCCAGAGAATATTGCAATGCCCAGCCAGGTTGCGGCGTTGGTAACTTTAACGTTATGAATGCATCCATTCCTTTATGAATTGCAGTGATAATCCTAGTTCTTAAAGAAGAGTCGTTTAATGCTTGCATACAAAACAACAGGAATCGAATATTGTTCTTGGCCACATCGTCATTAAAAGTTATATCGTGAGCATACTCGGGCTGGCCATTAACGGAGAAAGCGTCGGCATGAGGATAACGCTGCGGCCATCCGCCTATATCGTATTGGCTTTCCAGCACAAAATTGATGGCCTTATACAATGGGCCTTTATAAACCGTATCCTGCTTTTCAAGATAAAGGCGCAATAGAAATAGCGAGGCATCAAAGGTGCCAGCATCATCAAAGGTGGCATTGCCATAATAATGATGAAACTCTTCTAATCGCCAGCCATTTTTGCCAATGGTTTCATACCACTGTTTTAATGATGCATCGCCCGCCAGATCAAACATGTAATTCCAGCCACCGCTGGGATGTTGACCTTTTATTAGCGCTGAGGCGACTTGTTGCGCTGCCTGATAATAGAATTCATTTTGAGTAATATGATAAGCGTCAAGGTATAGATGTCCCATTGTCGCCGTGCCAGGAGGTTGTACCCAGACCATGGTTGGTTTTGCTTCCATTTCGCCCCAGCGTCTAGAAAAATCGGGCAAGTATGACCAAACATAGCCGCCTTCATAACTGACGGTATTCGTCATAAAGCTGGTGGCTCGCTTCATTGCAGTCAGTGCGGCATGCGCTGTCGGTTCAGACTGGTTAGCTTTAGCTACTAAGGCACAAGGTAGTGATATGCACAGGATTAGTAGCCGGATACATATTACTTTTGTTTTCACAATGGACACCGTTAATTTACGGAATATATGTTTGATCAGATATTAATGTATTCGCCGGTCTCAAATCATTGGCGTGCCGCGTTTGCATAATTGGATTGAAAATCCCCAAGGGTCTTTGAGCATTTTTAAGTGTGATCCATCAGGCAGTTTTACCACATCTACGACTTTTGCTCCTGCAGCAACCAGTCTGTCTGCATCGGCATCTGGATCGGCAGATACAAAGGCTAAATGGACGATGAGCGGGTCCATATTGTGGTAATCGGGCACCTGATCGCTTGGATTATTGTAGATTTCAATCATCACTTGGCCTGTTTCATCAGCCAAAAAGTGTGTGTGAGGCGCCTTGGTAAACTTGTGTTTTACACTAAAGTTAAGGTGTTCACAGTACCATGCTGCGATGGCAATGGGATCGGATACATTAAAGGCAAAGTGTTCTATTTTCATTGTAATTTATTACGAGTTTAAAAGAGAAAGGGGATAAAAACCCGGCAGGTATCACCTGACCGGGTTTAGGTTTAATTATTAGCGAGTGCTAATTTACATCTTATAGCTGAGACCAAACTGAACGGTCATGCCTTGGCCGTTGTTGATGTCAATTAAGCGCCCATCCATCCACTGAATTTCCGTCTCTTTAGTAATGTTAATGGCTTCTAAGCTAAGACTTAGTTGCTCATTCATTTTATAGCGGAGTGAAATATCAATATTGGTTGTTGGGTCAATAGTACGCCATTTTTCTGGGTCAGATGAACCTAGGTTGCTGTAGTACTCTCCGCGGTAGGCTGCAGAAATACGGGCACTGAATACATCATCTTCCCAATACAAGGTGAAGTTGGCTGACTCATCAGCTTGGCCTGTTAGCGGGCCTTTACGATCGCCACCATAGGTAATTTCTGAATCAACAAAAGTTAAGTTCGCAATAACACCAAACTTCTGCATCCACTCTGGACCAGGTAAGAAGGTTAAAGGTTGTTGATATTGGATTTCGAATCCATCCAAATCACCACCAGCGCCGTCCTCTAATCGGTTCACTTCAAAGTCAGCATCTTTTAAGTCACCAACCTGAGCGCCTAACAGAGAGTCGTCCAAACCCAAATCCTGCCAGTTTCTCACCGTAGTGATGGTTTCTGGGAAGGACTCGATGTCTTTCTGGAAATAAGCAACAGATAGCAATGCACCTTCTGCAAAGTACCATTCTGCGGATAAATCGATAGTATCGGCTTTAAATGGCGATAAGAAAGGGTTGCCAGTATTTACTTTTGGCTCACCAAAAGTTGTAATGCTACCTGCAGGGCTAATACTGTCTAAACTTGGGCGAGACATTACTTTTGCCCAACTTGCTCTTAAAACCAAGTCTTCATTTGGTTCCAAAGCTAGGTTTATTGAAGGCAAGTTGTTATCGTATTGATGGTTAACGGTAACCGTATTTCCACTTAAGATACCGGTAGAATCTAAATCCGTCTTAACATGACGAACACCAGCATCACCGCGCAAAATCATATCACCCACTTCGGTGTTGAATTTAGCCTGAACATAGTAAGAATCACTGTTCTCTTCAGCTTTACGAATGCTACCATCGACATTTCTAAGTGGGAAGCAGCCCGCATCTCTTACCCTTTCATAATGAGCGTGGCTTGGCAGAAAATAAGTGTCGTTAATATACGTAACCACAGACCCATCACTGGCCGTTACAAATGGCGATACGCCACAGGAATTGTCAATGTCGTAGGGATTATTACGTTGCTCCCTAAATACATCCATACCGTAAAGTTCATCGGCGTAACCAAATGCAATGCTTAACTCGTCAAGTAAGAAATAATTGAAGTCGACTTTAGCGGTTCTGGTTTCCGCTTCCGCATTAGTAATGTCGTTTCTCAATTCAGACACTTCCCAGTTTGCAGGATCAGTCAAATCAAAACTATAGTTAATTACCGGATTTAGCATATCGGTAAAGTCCCAACCTACCGTAGCTGAGTTATCCGCATAAGTGATGTTTTTTCGTTCATCGTTATCACTAAAATGCTCGTATATTAGACTATCGTAATTGTTGAAACCTTCTGACTTAGATTTACCAACTAATACGGTCATACTTAAGTCGTTAGTAATCTCTTGTTCTAAGTTCAGCGTAACTTGATTAAAGTCGCCTTTGTTAGTGTGTAGTATATACTCAGAACGAATATCGGTATCGCCAATGGCTCCAACAATAATAGTATCGGCGGCGTCAACGACATCCAGACTTACCCAATCAGATTGCTGAAGGCCGGTGCTACCGGTACGAGCTAAACCAATTGGAGTCAGAGCGGGACCATAAGTACTTTCATTATTTTCTGAGTACAATATATCGAGAGTAACTTGAGTGCTATCTGTCGGGATCCACTGGAAACTAGAGGTTAATCCGGTGCGATCTAGGTCCGATTCTCCGAAAACATAACGTGGAAAACGAGGATGCCAGTAACCAGCAGGTGGTTGATTGGCAGGATCACCATCGACGCAAGCAGAACAGTTACTTAATACGTCATCTTCCCAACGGCCAGTATTAGGCGCATCACTATATACACTTCTTTCAGAGTAAGCGGCGGAGAAAACAGCGCCAAAAGTATCATCATCATTGGTCCAGCTCACAACAGCTGAAATGCGAGGAGTAGTGTCACCCGATTCGCTGCTATATGAGCCTTGGGCATTGATTGCAAAAACGTCTTCATCGTAATCAAATGGACGTGCTGTATACAAACCTACGGTTGCACCTAATGAGCCTTCATCCATTGCTGCGTTAGTTGTTTTGTGAACTTCAAGACGATTAAATAGCTCAGACGCAAAAGTATTAAACTGGAACGTCCGAGTACTGGTACCACCAATTATAGATTGGGTTTGCATACCATTTAAGTGAGTACGGGTAAAACTAGAATTGAGTCCCCTTACCGTAATGGTACTACCTTCGCCGTTGCTACGGCTTATCGCCACACCAGGAATACGTTGTAAAGAATCTGCTAGGTTTTGATCCGGGAAATCAGCAATATCTTCAGCAAGAATGGTGTCCACAGACCCGGACGACATGCGTTTTGCATTCAATGCTAAAGCCAAGCTATCAGCAAAACCTCTGGCGACAACCTGAATTACTTCAACATCATCTTTCTTAGCCTTTGAGGTGTTAGTTTCCTGTGCGTGTATTGCGGTACTACCAAAACCAACTAGCAGACTGCTCATTGCTATGCACAGCGTCTTCTTTTTAAATTGTTTGTAGTTGCTCATTGAGAGTGTCCTCTTATTTTATTGAGTGTTGTTGTTTTAAAGCCCTATGCAACCAGCTGATATGAGCCTTAACCAACAAAAAATCATACTAAGTAGGTTGTATTTGGCTTAACGGTTTTTTGCTACCGGTGGCAATAACATATCTGTGTGTGCTTAAACTTGTCAATACATATTAATAGTTATTTAACAAAAGATTTACGGCAAAAGCCATCCAATATTGACTGTATAGTAAGTTGGTGTGGTTAATTATTATGCGATTTTTAATTGTTAGATAGGTAACCAGAAAGCGAAGAAGTCAGATTGTGCGGTGAATTATAGGGATTTTGTGGAAAGAAAAGTTTTCGTAGAAATCTATTGCTAAAAAGTTATTAAAAAGGTAAAAATATTAAAAAAAAGATTAAAAATACAGTTTAGTAACTATTTATTTAAGTCCGTCCTTTCATAAAGGTTGTTTCATTTCACTTAATAGTGAGCGATATATATTCGCAATGAGAATTCAGCGCCTCAGTTGCCAGTCATTTAAATATTAAGGGCAGCAGTATGCAAATTTACAACGTATTCATTTTTATTGTTGCCGTATTGTTAATGTTATGTGGTAATTCCAGCTCACCAACCGTCGCCAATAACGTTTCCAGTAAGGTCAATCAGTCCGCGGCTTCAATGCTGGCGTTTCCGTCAGCTGAAGGTTATGGGAAGTACACCGTCGGTGGCAGAGGGGGAAAAACGCTATATGTTGATAATCTGAATGATTCCGGAAAGGGAAGCCTGAGAGCCGCGATAGAGGCTCAGGGTAAAAGAACCGTCGTTTTTAGCATTTCGGGTACCATCCAATTAAAAAGTGACTTAGTGATAAAACATCCCTTCATTACGATTGCTGGGCAAACGGCCCCGGGTGATGGCATTACTCTGCGTGGATACCCGCTACAAATTGCGGCCGATGAAGTGATTGTTCGTTATCTACGTGTTCGGCTTGGTGATGAATCCGGTGATGATACCGATGCCATTTCCAGTCGTTACACCAAAAATCTCATTCTCGATCATGTGTCCGCTAGCTGGAGTGTTGATGAAACACTCAGCATATACCATTGTGAAAATGTCACTGTGCAGTGGTCAGTTATTTCTGAAAGTTTGTTTATGTCAAACCATAAAAAGGGCAGTGATCATGGCTACGGCGGTATATGGGGATCAAACTATAGTAGTTATCACCATAATCTGATTGCTCACCATTCTAGTCGTAATCCGCGCTTTGCCTCTGGCTCAGGTAATACCGATTTTCGAAGTAATGTTATTTATAACTGGGGCTATAAAGGGACTTATGGTGGTGAAGTCCAGCAAAAGAATGACCCCCGTTTTTCATTCACCAATATCAATATGGTCGCAAATTATTATAAGCCAGGCCCAGCCACGACTCCCGGCGTTGTTCAACACCAAATAGCCAATCCCTGGTCTCGTAATAAGGCGCTAGATTATGGCAAGTGGTTTATCGCTGATAATGTCATCGAGGGAAATGCGCAGGTTACGGAAGATAACTGGAATGGGGGGGTACAACCTCAAGACGGCGATTCGTACCTAAATGAACTGCGTCTTAAAGAGCCTTGGCCTTCAATGAGCATTAATCAGCAGACGGCACAACAAGCATATGCGTCTGTTTTACTACACGCAGGCGCAAGTGTTCCAAAACGTGATGAGGTGGACGAGCGTATTATTAATGAAGTGCGTTTGGGGTACGCCAAATATGAAGGTGAAGCGTTTAAGAAGAAACACCGCGTTGCGGATAGCCAGCTCAATAGCGGGATTATTGATTCACAAGAAGATGCCGGTGGCTGGCCAGTACTAAATAGCCTGCCAGCTCCAATTGATACAGATCGAGATGGTATGCCAGACCAATGGGAGCGCACTTTTAAATTAAATCCACATGATCCATCTGACAGAAATTTAAAAGCGACGGATGGCTATACCATGTTAGAAAAATACTTAAACAGCTTAGGTTGATAAACAATGAAAACTATGAAGAAACTGCTTTCAAACGTAACTTTTTTAGCCGTATGTGTAGGAAGTGCGGTAGCCAATGCTCAGACCGTTGCCGAGAATCAGGCGCGAATTCCGGTGTACCCTGTTGCTTACGAGTATCCCTCAGAACAAGGTATTTTGCAAACACTGCATAAGGTAAGGGAATATTATGAGTCAACCAGTACCTTAGGCATTGTTAGTGGCAAAACCGGTGAGCGGATTACTGACCTGAGCCAACCTCAAGAAGAGGCTCAGGTTGCCAATGGTTTTGCCAGTGAGTGGACGTATACCCACGGTGTTGTGTTATCAGCCTTTGAGTATTTGAGTGAGATTACCGGAGATAAACGCTTCTTTGACAATAACGTTAAGTTTTATGACTTTGTTGTTGAGCACCTTCCTTATTTTTATCAACAAGCCGAGGTGTTTGGTCAAAAAGAAAAAATCCCTAATTGGTATCGCATCATGAATTTTCATGCGTTGGATGACTGCGGTTCAATCGGTGCGGCCATGATCAAAACCTACTTGAAGCATAAAAATGCTGATTACATGCCATTAATTAACCGTATTGATGAGCACGTTAGTAAAAATCAGTTTCGCCTGGATGACGGTACCCTCGCGCGCCACCGTCCCCAATACCAGTCGATCTGGGCAGATGATTTGTATATGAGTATTCCTTTTTTGGCGAATATGGGCCAATTAACTGGGGATGAACGTTATTTTGACGATGCGGTCAGGCAAATACTGCAGATGGCTAAACGTCTATATATTCCTGAAAAAGAGCTATTTGACCATGGCTGGAGTGTCACTTCTGCCGATTATGATCCCCGATTTTATTGGGCACGAGCCAATGGCTGGACATTAATGGCAATGGCGGAGCTGTTAGAAAGGTTACCGGCCGATCATTCCGGACGTGAAGAAGTATTACATTTATATCGCTCAATGGTGCGTAGTTTGGCTAATTTGCAGGATGGTACGGGTTTTTGGCACAACTTATTGGATAAGCCAAACACCTTTCTTGAAACGTCGGCGACCGCAATGTTTACCTTTGCGATTGCAAAAGGCATTAACGAAGGCTGGATTAACCATGTATATGGTCCCGTGGCGTTAACGGGTTGGAACGCGATTAAAACCGTAATAACAGAAGAGGGAGCTGTTGACGGTACGGTAGAAGGCACCACTTTTGCGCACGACAACATTTACTATTTCTACCGGGGTACCAGTATTTATGCAACCCATGGTTACGGCCCAGTGCTATATGCCGGTGCGGAAATGCTTCGTTTGTTACGTAACGACAGTTTGGATGTTCAAAAAGCCAAGCCAAATGCGCAGAACAGTACGTTCCATTACAAACTTAAAAGTGAATGGCCAAATAATTAGAACATAAAAATAAATACCGTGTGAGGTGTGTATGAAACAGTTAAAGGTGTTTTTTGGGGCAATCATAGCCTTGATGGCTTCGTTGGGCTTTGCTGCTCCGGGGCAAACTGAAAAGCCACGAGTTATCGTCACCAGTGATGGTGAAGTAGATGATGAGTGTTCAATGGTAAGATTTTTGCTTTATGCCAATGATTGGGATGTAGAAGGCATTATTACTTCAAGTTCACAATATCACTGGCAAGGACATAAATGGGCTGGCGACGATTGGATTGACCCGTATTTGGAGGCATATGCTCAAGTTCACCCCAATTTGATTAAGCATGATAAGGGTTTTCCAACAGCTGAGCATCTACGGTCTGTAACCTTTCTGGGCAATGTTAATGCTGAAGGGGAAATGTCGGAAGTCACCGCGGGCTCACAGCATATTGTTAAGGTGTTATTGGATAAAACAGATGACCGTCCTGTCTGGCTACAGGCCTGGGGCGGGACTAATACCATCGCCAGAGCATTAAAGACAATAGAGGAACAACACCCTGAAGAAATGGCCTATGTTGCCAATAAAATTCGTTTTTTCTTTATATGGGAACAAGATAAAACCTATCAAGATTATATTTTGCCGCATTGGGGTAAGTATCAAATTCTAACCATTATTTCAGATCAGTTCTGGGCATTGGCCTATCAATGGAAACAGATTATTCCTGAAGCTTTGTTAAGCCAGTTTGAAGCAGCTTGGATGAAAGAACACATTTTGCAAAATCACGGCCCCTTGGCAAGTTTATATCCTGCGCATAAGAAGGGCAGTTATGGATTGATGGGGGATTATGATTTCACCCCGGGAGACTTTCGCTCGGAAGGGGACTCCCCTGCATTTTTACACACTATTAATACTGGTTTAGGTAATTTGGAACGGCCTGACTGGGGTGGTTGGGGTGGTCGCTACATTAAGGTGCGTGACAATACCTGGCTTGACCCTGTTCCGGTTGAGGGTTACGAATATCCCGAAGGACGATGGTATACAGGATCCGCTTGGGGACGCATGAGTATGCGTGAAGGCACTAAAACGACTAAAGAACAGCGTACCGAATATTTTAAGCCGATGTGGCGCTGGAGTCAGGCATTACAAAATGATTTCGCCGCCAGAGCAGACTGGAGTGTCAAGTCGTTTGCGGAAGCCAATCATCCACCTAGTGTTACGCTTACTCATCCAGTGAGTTTGCAAGCGCGAAGCGGTGAAGTGGTCAAGTTGAATGCAGAGCCCAGCAGTGACATCGATGGTGATGCGTTGACCTTTCAGTGGTGGCAGTATCAAGAAGCCGACACCTATCCCTCTGCTATAAAAATAGAATCAACCAATAGTGCTCAAGCCTGGTTTAAAGTTCCTGAAGACGCTAAAGCAGGGATGACAATACACGTCATTGCTGAAATTACAGACTCAGGTGAACCCGCTCTGACGCGTTACCAGCGCGTAGTCATTCAAGTGAAGTAATTAAACGACAGTTGTCCTTCTGGTGCGTCGAACGAATTAGTCTCCATGTTCTTCGCACCAGTTTTTAATTTAAGGCGGAATTAAAATGTTTAAGTCAGGTTTGGCTATTCTTCTTTTTCTTAATGTAGCTTGTGCAACGCATGTGGCGGCAAAGGAAGCACTATCATCTCCCTTCTACGTGGTAGAAAACGTATTTGATGCAGCGCAACCCGACACATTGGGGTTGGCATACCCAAAGGGGGGGGAAACCACAGTCGCATTTAAATCCGCTGCAGATAAAAATAAGTACAATCATGGTGCAGTACTGTTTGCGTATAAAGAAAAGCTATATTTGCAATGGCAAAGTTCTGCGGTAGATGAAGATGCCAATGATACCTTGATTTTCTACAGTGTCAGTGAAGATGGTATAAGCTGGCAAGCACCCAAAGTCTTAGTGGCCGCTAGAGAAGGTGAGATTGTGACCAATGGCGGCTGGTGGCAACATGAACAGCAACTTATTGCTTATATTAATGTCTGGCCAGAATCATTGACACCGAAAGAAGGATATGTGGAATATATAGTCAGTGATGACGGTAACAACTGGAGTCAACCTCAGCGAGTCAGGCATGTTAATGGCGGCTTCGTGAAGGGGGTGATTGAACAAGATTTACGCCAGTTACCCAATGGTCGAATACTCACTACAGTGCACTCGCAACCAGGATTAATTGCTACCCCTTACTACACAGATCACCCATCGGGGATAATTGGCTGGCAATCGGGTAAAATGCAAAATTTACCGCACTCCGGACAAGTTAGTCGTGAATTAGAGCCAAGTTGGTATATCAGAGATGATAATAGTGTGGTGATGACCTTTCGTGATCAAGACAGCAGTTTTAAGGTGCTGGCATCACAAAGTCTTGATAATGGTGAAAGCTGGACAACACCTGTTGAAACCAATATGCCTGACTCCCGAGCCAAACAGAGTGCGGGTAATTTAACCGACGGTAGCGTCTTTATTGTAAACAACCCCAGTGGTAGCAAAACGCGTATCCCGTTAACGATTACTTTAAGTGATGACGGTTATATTTTTGACCGCGCGTTTTTATTAAGAGCCGGTGGTGACGACTTACCGCAACAAGAATTTCAAGGTAAGTATAAAAGAGCCGGTTATTCGTATCCCAAAAGCATTGTTTGGCGAGACTATGTTTATGTCAGTTATGCGGTGAATAAAGAAGATATTGCCGTTACCCGTGTTCCTATAACGTCCTTACAAAAGTAGCCTCTTGATGAAAAAACTCTCTTTTATACAGGGTATTTCTTTCGTACCCGTCGCAATAATTGTGCTGTTAATGAGCATACTAATACGGCCTGTAATTGCTGGTGAAATTGCATTAGCAGACCTTTACCACAATGTGCCATTTGATATGCCAGAAGTGGATGTAGTAAAAATACCTGACAGGGAACTATCGGTAACGGCATTCTCTGGTAAAGGTGATGGCATCACTAATAATACCCAAGCATTCAACAATGCCATATCGCACCTCGCTAGCGTTGGTGGAGGGCGTTTACTGATACCAAGAGGAATATGGCTGACAGGGCCAATTCAACTTCGCAGCAATATTGAATTGCATTTACAACAGGGAGCCTTGCTGCAATTTACGACAGTCCAAAGTCAATATCCTATGGTCTACACCAGTTTTGAAGGGCGCGCTGGTTGGCGTCCAATGAGTCCGATTTATGCGAAGGGCGTTAGCAATATTGCCATTACAGGTAAAGGTACCATTGATGGTGCGGGTGATAGTTGGCGCTTGGTTAAAAAAAGCAAAATGACAGCACTGCAATGGCAGGGACTGATTGATAGTGGAGGTATTTTGTCTGATGATCAGGAAATTTGGTATCCCTCTGCACAAGCAAAGGCTGGAGCCAAACAATCCCGAGAGTTTGATACCTTCAAGTACAATCAGCAACAAGCAACAGAGATAAAGGCTTATTTGAGACCGGTTATGGTTTCGATAGTTGATAGCAACAAAATCCTGTTGGATGGGCCAACCTTTCAGAATTCACCTGCCTGGAATATTCATATCCTGACAAGTCAAAACCTCATTGTCAGAAACACTCAGATTAGAAACCCCTGGTATGCACAAAATGGTGATGGCATTGACTTGGAGTCGGTAAATGGTGCACTGATTTACAATAATTATTTTGATGTAGGGGACGATGCAATTTGCATTAAATCAGGCAAAGACTTAGAGGGGCGATTGCGCGGTAAGCCAAGCCAAAACATGATTATTAAACACAATGTGGTGTATCACGGTCACGGTGGCTTTGTGGTTGGTAGTGAAATGTCGGGGGGAGTGAAGAACATATTATTCAGTCAAGCGACATTTATCGGGACCGACATTGGGATCCGTTTTAAAACGACTCGTGGCAGAGGGGGGGTGGTTGAAGATATTTGGATTTCTGACGTTGATATGACGGGTATAAAAGGTGCCGCTGTTAGTTTCAATATGTATTACTCCTATAAAATTAGGAACGATCAAAAAGAGCGGCACAGCAAGGCAGCTGAGCCGGTCGATGACACCACACCTTTGATAAAAGATATTCGTATTAGTGGCATTCGAGCGATAGATGTTGGTTCAGCCGCATTATTGCAGGGATTACCAGAAATGAACTTATCCAATGTGACAATTGAAAACGCCTACTTTCAGTCACAAAAAGGCATGTTGATGGTTGATGCAAGCGATACCCGTTTCACCAATGTCGTATTGAACACCCAGATTCCACAAGCTATAGAAATCTACAATGTGAAAAATGCAGATTTCACCGACCTGCATATACAACAGGGAGGGGTGATCGAGGTTAGTGGGTCACAGAGTAAGGCTATTCATTTCAAGCATACTGAGGCTCAGAAAGCGGTGTTTGAGGTCAAACGCGAGAGTGTTGCAGAGGGTGTAGTCACTACCGAGTTTTAATCAGGTATTTATTGGTTCAGCTGAGAGGTTGAAATTAATGTTAAGTAGGATTTTTCGATGTTGAGAATAGTTATTTTTTTATTGCAGTTATTTGTATCAGGTGTCGCATTAGCCAATACCAGTATTTATCTTATTGGTGATTCCACCATGGCTGATAAACCTGATCCTGTAAATAATCCTGAGCGGGGTTGGGGACAGATGCTTCCCGAATTTCTTGTTGCGAATGTCAATGTTAAAAATCACGCCGCAAATGGGCGCAGTAGCAAGAGTTTTATCGATGAAGGCCGTTGGCAGGCGGTGTATTCATTGCTGCAGCGAGGTGACTACGTGTTTATTCAGTTTGGTCACAATGATCAAAAATATAAAGATCCTGCGCGTTTTACTAATCCACAAACGGCATATCGGCAAAATCTAATCAGGTATATCGATGAAGCCAGACAGAAAGGCGCGATCCCGGTGCTGTTCACTTCGGTAGTGCGTCGTCATTTCAATGAGTTTGGTACATTAGAGGATTCTCATGGGCTTTACCCATGGGTGATGCGCCAAGTCGCGAACGAATTTGATGTGCCACTGGTCGACTTGCAACTTTTATCCGAACAATTGGTGTTGAGCTACGGCGAAAGCCAGTCTAGGGACCTTTACTTGTGGACAGAGCCTGGTCAATACCCGAGTTATCCAGATGCACGTCAGGATAATACCCATTTCTCAGTAAAAGGCGCGAGGGAAATAGCTAAGCTAGCCACCAGCGAACTTTTTAATCAGAACATTTTAAACCCTACTCTTATCAATTTATCTTCTATAAGCAGTGAGTAATATGGACGCAGAAACTAAAACGATAGGAATCGAGTCAGAGAAAATAACCAAACAGCAGTGGAAGTGGACTGCACTGGCGGGCATGGCTTCTTATATTGACGCTGGGTCTATTGTCGCCCTAGGGGCTGGCATGGCATTGTTTCAGAAGCATTTTAATATGTCAGATGGCGCACTAGGAGCGCTAGCAGCAATAGGCCCCAATGCCATTGGTTGTGCAATAGGCGCCTTTTTAGGAGGCTGGCTGGGAGACAAGTTAGGTCGTAAGTTTATTAATCAATACGATTTGTTGTTATACGCAGTGGGTGTGCTGTTTATCGCCTTTGCAGGCAATGTTGAAATGCTATTTGCAGGAACATTCATTGTCGGAATTGCCGTTGGCGCCGATATTCCCACTTCTTTAGCGTTAGTGGGCGAACTGGCTCCGGCTAAAGCCAGAGGGAAACGGCGTTGTTGATCAAATAACTGCTTCAGTCCCTTTATTGTCAGGCGCTCCAGCCAATTAATCAGTTGCCTGACGAACAGGCATACCGA
>NZ_JBSWXO010000020.1:0-50228 GCF_056160645.1 Alteromonas sp. ABH4_456 | reverse complement strand
TGCGTCGCACTGTCAACGGCGACATGCAGTTTGCGCCAGCGACGCCGTTTCTCTCTGCCATGTTTATAGGCGTGCCATTCGCCTTCGCCATCAGGAAATATGACGATCTGATCAGGTAAACGCTGTAAAGTTCAATTTAGGCAACAACGCCCTTTAGGGTGGTTATAACGCAGTCAGTACCGTTGTCAGGCCACTGTTGTGTATTTAATAAACTATTGATTTAGCGCTTCTACTTACTGCACAATACCGAATAATATATTACAAATCACTCACACTTAATATGAAAGAAGTTGTACGAAGTTTCTATTCTTATCTTTTCATATCATTGATAATTATACTTTTTCTTGAAGCTGCGCTTGAATATCGTGCTTATAAAAGAGGCTACGATACGTTGTTTTTTGGCGTAAAAGCCATAAACACAGTGGCCGGAAACAGCGAACCGGCGAAGAGTGATACAGACACACATTCCCTTTCTGCAAAAAAGTTTGGCCCGGTTGACGATTTTCCGTTCAAAAGCGAGGTTCTTGAACCGTCTCATCACTATAAAAATTTGATTTGGATTGCATCGGCGTCTCATGCTGAAGGTGGCCGTATTATTGCGCCAAAGGTCTTTCCTAATTTGATTTGTGATCATGTTCAGAATTTGCCGGATTGCGCAGTGATAAATGGCAGCAAAGGCGGCATGACGGTAGAACAGGATATCGGGTTACTACACAACTACAGCAACGAGTTCCCGCCAAAAGTAAGTGTGCTGTATCAAATGAGTATGATTATCAGCGCGCAACAACGGGCATTAACCACGTCTAACGCTACATCGGATGGTGAAATAACAGCACCGGACGAGAACCACAGCATTTTTGATGTAACGGCAATCTCAGCCAAAATTCAGGAAACGTCATTGTACGGGCATTTACATGACATTATTGGTGGCAGCATTAAGCTGCAGGGGGCGCTGCACGAGGAACTGCCTGAACGCTTCAATGAAGACTTCGATAACGAGATCCTGTCTTTTCTGAAGGCATGTGATGAATTACATATCCAGCCTGTACTCTCTACCTTTGCGGTGTCGCACAACCTCGACAATGTGGATTCAATGCGCTTCCAGACAAAAGTCGGGCTGGTGAAATATAATAGTTATTTGTCACCTACCGGTTGGATAAAAACGGTTAATAAATACAATGAAAGACTGCGTAACATTGCCGCCCGACATGATGTTCCGTTGATCGACCTGAACGGAGCGTTAACGGGGAAAAGTGAGTTCTTTATGGATTTTGTTCACTTTAATGAAGCTGGCCACCAGGAAGTTGCCCGTCTTATTGCTGAAGATCTCGACAACATTCTTAAGCATGAAGGGGCCGCAAAATGACATTTAACTCTTTGCAGTTCGCCCTGTTTTTCCCGGTATTTCTGATCATCTTTTTCAGTGTGTATAAGCGTGAGAATACCCGGAACGTATTTCTGCTTATCGCCAGCTATTTCTTTTATATGTCGTGGTACTGGCAATATGCAGGCCTTATCGCATTGTCGACCGTTGTTGATTACTTTATCGGTAAACAACTTGGTAAAGAATCAGACCAGAAGAAGCGTAAGCTGTTACTGATTGCCAGTTTAACGCTGAACCTCGGTATTCTGGCTATATTCAAGTATTACAACTTCTTCTATGAAGCCAGCCAGACGGGACTGGGATTCTTTGGTATTGATATACCTGACATGTACCACCAGCTGTTGCTGCCGGTTGGTATATCGTTCTACACCTTCCAAACCCTCAGTTACAGTATTGATGTTTACCGTAAACAACTTGAGCCTGAGCACTCCTTCATCAAGTTTGCGGTTTTTGTGTCTTTCTTTCCGCAACTGGTTGCAGGGCCAATTGTTCGTGCAAAAGACTTTTTACCGCAAATTAATCTGCCCACCAGAGTTACCACACAGGAATTTAAATACGGGCTGCAGCTTATTTTTGTGGGTTTATTTAAGAAAATTGTTATCGCTGATCTGCTTGCCTATCTGGCAGTAGACGCAGTTTTCCAGAACCCTGAGAACTATTCGTCGTTCGATTTAATCATGGCGCTGTACGCGTATACCTTCCAGATTTATTGTGATTTTTCAGGCTACTCAGATGTAGCTATAGGTCTGGCCCTGATGATGGGCTTCAAACTGCCGGTCAACTTTAACCGCCCCTATATGGCGCAAAACCCGTCTGACTTCTGGCAACGCTGGCACATTTCGCTATCAAGCTGGCTGAGGGATTATCTTTACATTTCGTTAGGTGGTAATCGCTCAGGAAAACTGCTTACCTATCGCAACCTGATGATCACCATGTTGCTGGGCGGCCTGTGGCATGGTGCTGCGTTCAACTTCATTCTGTGGGGCGCATTCCACGGTTTGATTCTGATGTTTACCCGTAACCTGATTACCGAAAAGCAAATTAACGGCAAAGCAGTTATGAAGATCCTGCTGAACTTCCACCTGATTGTATTCAGCTGGTTGCTTTTCCGTGTAACCAGTATGGAGAACTTCTCTGCTTACGTAAGCGGTGTATTTGAATTTACCGGTGGTACCGTGCTTAGCCCGTTATTCTTCAGTATTCTGGCGCTGGCGGTGGTGCTGCACTTTGTGCCGGTGAAGCTGGTTGAGCACATTAAAGCCAGGTTCCTGCGCTCGGCGATAGTGTTCCAGTCTATGGTCTATGTTGGTCTGATACTGTTGTTTGCCAGCGCCTCTATCGGCGCTCCGACGTTTATCTACTTCCAGTTTTAGCACAACATGTCCATTCCACCGGGCGGAGGAATGGACGCACTTTGTGTGTGATTATTTCTGCTGAACTAACCTCTGTCAGTCTTTCTGAGGGGCAATAAATACGTCAGCGTATTCACTGAGCAATTGTTGATAATCTTCCTTGAACAGAGCTGAAAGCCTTTTGTACTCTGCGTCAGATATTTTATCTACCGGCTTAGTTGCAGAATGCTTCAGTTTATCCATTAATGCTTCAGGCAGGGCTTTTTTCAAAAGTCTGGTGGCCTTTTGAATATACTTCGGATCGACATTTTTCAGTATTGCTGCCGGCCCGCTCCACTGATAAGACTGGTTAGTTTGCTTACCTGATTCGTCCTCTTTTAATTCCATTGGTGCAACATCGAGGAATGTCAGAATTTGTTCGAGTATCTGTTCCGGGTGTTTGATGAAATCCTCAAATTTGATAATGCGAATTTGCTCACGGGAGAATGCTTTCTCATACTGCTGCATTTGGTAGTGATAACGGGATCCTACAAAGTGAGGCGATTGCTGATCTTCTATTGCCGCCATTGGCTCACGTTTTTCTACACCATTTCGAATGTAATGCCAGTAAGAAGACCATGCGCGCTTAGCAGGGTCGCGCACCAGATATAGAATTTTTGCGTCGCGGTCCACTTCGGCAAGGCGGGCGGCCACTCTGTCGCTGTCCAGCCGCTCTGAGTAAGCTGTAGAAGCATCAATTCTTACTGCCGACGTGTTATCGAACAGCTTATCGTATTCGGTTAACAACGCGGGCGACACATCCGTCGCGGCAAAGGTGTCTGGCTCTTTATCTGCAGACAGACAAATTTGTGGGTGTAAATCGAGCAAGTCGGCAAGTTTAGTTGTGCCGGATTTAGCCGACCCCACTAAAAAGGCATAACGGCATTTATTGTTTTGCATCCGTGTAATCTCATCAAGATATAGATCGCTGAACTTCGCAGTATCATTGCGTGAGGATAAGGGAATTATCATACCGGCGAAGCAGGAAGATTAAAAGCCGGAGGCCGGCGCCAATGCTGCCGGCCAGGTATTAAAAAACACTTATACATATAAACTGTCAAACCGGACGTTGTTGCATAGTGTATAGATAGTATTTATTCTTCGGTAGCATCTGTTATGCCAAGGAACTGCATTGAAAAAAGTTATTGTATCTGTCATCACCTGCCGCCGGCCTGAATGGCTAAAACGGCTGTTGGTAGCGCTGGAAAAACAAGAAGTCAGCAATGAAATTTCAGCAGAAATACTGGTTGTAGATAATGCGAGTGACGAGGCGACAGCCTCTGTGGTTAAAGCTCTGGATGCTACCAGCCCGGCATTACCGGTTACTTATAAAACAGAACCAGAGCCGGGTATTGTTGCCGCACGCAATAAATGCGTGGATGTATTTCTGAAATCTGATGCAGATTATCTTATTTTTATTGATGACGATGAATGGCCTCACGCCACAGACTGGATCAATAAACTCGTTGCGGGTGCGGTTGATCAAAAAGCTGACGTGGTTACCAGTCATGTTATTTCTGTGGGCGAACCGGGCACGCCGGAATGGGCTGTAGATTTAATTTATGGCAGAAACCCCTACAAGGCTGGCGACTACATTGATGTGTTCTATACCAACAATGTTTTAATTAGCCGCCCTGTGCTTGAACAACTGGCTCCGGTGTTTGACTCCCGCTTTGCGATGACCGGTGCCAGTGATTACCATTTTGCTCTGCGTGCAAGGCACCGCGGGTTCAAATGTTTGTATATAGACAACCCGGTCGAAGAAGAATTTCCCAAAAGCCGTGCTACGGTAAAGTGGTTTTGCCGGCGGGGGTTTCGCTCAGGGATAGGATACACACGCTCGCACCTGTTTGAAGAACCCGGTTATAAAGCCGTAGTCCGCTGTCTGGCCATGGCCGGAGTACGCGCAGCCCGCGGCATGATTTATCTTTTGACTGGTGCACTGACGATGAACAAAACCAAACGAATAGATGGTTTATTCCGAATTTGCTCAGCAGCAGGCACCATTGCGGGCTTTTTCGGGATTCAACACGAAGAATATAAAGTTATTCACGGCAAGTAACTTTATCGTTGCAACAATGGCGATGTATCTACGTCAATGTATCTGCCGGCAGCCGGACGAAACTGCTTAACCTGATATTGAAGGTCAGTTCTTGCGTCTGCTTCTGTCGGATAGATATTTATAGTTGGACTGTAATCATCCGGGTCATATTTCATCGCCCGTAAATACAGAGCATAGTCACCAAACGCATTGTCTGTAATGGTGATATCCGGACTGCCTTTTTCCCACTGTTCCGGTGTCAGCGTATCAACCAGAGTACGGATCTGGTATTCCTCACCCAGGAAACCTATGTAGTTTCCATACATTTTAAATTCGCCCAGGCCCTGGGTTATACGGACGATGGATTGTTTGAACTCTGATGAAAATATAAATGCATTGTGCTCAAGCACAACGGCGCCCCTGGACGGACTCTTACCGTCGCCGCCAATACGGCTACCCAAACCACCGCTGGCGTGAATCAATACGTTGTTTCGAACGACATGATGTTGCTTGTAAAAATCGTAGCGACCATCGTAACCGATTAGCTCTAATAAATATTGAGCCAGTGGATCATCGCCAACTTCAATCCAGTTGCTCTCAATTAATGTGCTTTGGGCACGGGATTTAATAACATTTCCCATATTGTCGTGAAAATAGTTATTTGTGACCGTCAGTTTCGAGTCAGGAAAAGCATGCTGATCTGTCGCCACATACACAGGGTGTCCCCACGGAGTACCGCTCTCAACTTTTCCGCCGCTTTGCCAAAATTCTGAGTTTTTAATCGTGAGATTGCCAGAACCGTAGTCTGAGCCAAGCACACCAAAGATACAGTGGCTGAATAAGCTGTTTTCTATCACCGTACCAGCCGAAGCACTGCTAAGACAGACATAGCTGTCTTTGAATTGAATGTTCGATATATGCCAGTAATGCGAACCAAGCAGCCTTATTCCCGGCGAATTGGTTTCACTTGAGATTACGGGTCGTTCAGCGGCTACCGTTGCATTTGATGTCACCGTAACAGGCGACTCTTCACTACCTGAAATATAGCGTGCTTCAAAAGGCTCAAATGCTTCGTTTTTATTGAGAATGATTGTATCGCCAGCATGTAACCGGGTGACTATCTGACTCACCTGAGTGTATTCTTTGTCAGAGCCTACGTACCAGACTTTCTCGCCCTGTGGCGGATTGGGTGTCTGAATGCTCCAGTTTATGTAAAACAGCTGACGACGAATATCCGGGTCCGTTTCGGCAAACTCTATATTTGAGTGAGTTCTCTGCCCGTATCCCTGTGGTGCAGTGGTTCTGATCCTCAGCTCGTCATTGTCATGTATCTCCAGCTCAGACCCGTTTGCAAAGGGCTCGCCGTTAACCGACAAATCAAACCGCCGCGGTGTAACCAGTATCGGTTTTTCACCCACGCCTTTAATAATAAAGCAATGTTCTACTGTCTCACCGGGCGTAGCATCCAAAACGGATGGCAATGCCGCGTAATGTCTGTGGCCCCATTGGTAGATGGAAACATCAACTGTGTCACACAGAACCGGTACTCCCTGAATCGCATGGGCCGGAGACTGTAAACAAGCGAAGGTGAGGAAATGTAGTGCAACAAGTATGATATGTTTCATAAGAAACCTTTTTTAAATTAATATCCGGGCAAGCCATACATAATGAGGCGCTAACTGCGCCATACACGAATTCTGGTTACTTCTTGCCTGTATACCGGTATCCTAATAGTATTTTCTAAATTTTGCTTTAGCACAAACTATTTTATTTTGCTGTAATCGGGGAAAACGTTTTGAGCATAGGGAGTACCGCAAAAAACGGGTTAAAACTTGGTTTAATCCTCGGTATTTCAGGACAGTTATTATCCTGGATATCAACGCTATTTGTAGTCAGAATTCTTAATCCGGAAGACTTTGCGTACCTCGCCACCAGCGAAATGCTTGTAGGATTTCTCGTGATGGCCGGTAAACTGGGGTTCACCGGCGCACTGATCAGAAAAGACGATCTGGAAGAAAAAGAAGTCAATACGGCTTTCACCTTCCTGCTTGCCATCAACGTTTTCGCCTACCTCATACTATTCGCTTTTGCGGACGGTCTGGAGAGCCTCTTCGATAAAGACGGGATCGCCAGCCTTATCCTTGTCAATGCCTTGTTACTGTTGCTCAGCCCTCTCGAAGTTGTTAACTCGGCTCTGCTTAACAAAAATCTGAAGTTTCCGGTTATCGCTAAAATTCAACTGTTCACTACACTTCTGCAGTCATCTCTGAATTTGATACTTGTATTTTCGGGCTTCGGATTTTGGTCAATAACCCTGTCACTCATTGTGTCACAGACAATTGCTACGATTTGCTACGGTCACTTTTCACAGGCCCGCCCTGCGCTTAATTTCCGGTTAGGTAATATTAAGAAGTTATGGGAAGACGTAAACAGCAGCTTTTTTACCTCGGTACTTTGGGATGTAAATACCCGCGTTGATGTACTATTTATTCAGTCGTTTTTTGCTTCGAACATACTGGGTTTCTACCGTATGTCGAAAACAATATCTGAAAAACCGGTTAACCTGGTGTCAAAAGTGGTTCAGTCCATCACCCTTTCAACGTTTTCAAAGGTTGCCAAAGACAAAGCCCTGCTGGCACAGTACATCAAGGATTCCGCTTTTTTCGCGATTTTCATTTCCATGCCATTGTTCATTGGCATTGCGCTGACCGCAGATAACTTTGTCCCCCTTATTTTAGGTGAGAAATGGGTACCAGCTATTCCTGTGATTCAGATTCTTTGCCTGATCCAGATAGTCAACTCAATTAAGGAAATCAGTGGTATTGGCCTGTTTGCAGCAGGTAAAGGAAAACGTAAAGTAACCCAGGCTCTTCAGGCACTGGCAATTACCATTGTTGCGTGGTCAGTTGGCGTGTTCTTCAACATCACTCTGGCGCTTCTGCTGGTGTTTGCAGGTAATATAGCCTGGTACATCCTGCACATCCGGGATTCAGCCAGGCACATCGAACTCAGTGGCTTTTTTAGTGTATTTAAGGCGCCTTTCATTGCTTCCGCTGCAATGACTGCAACACTTGTGGTGATCCAGCTATTGCTGGCAGAACAATCAGATATTCTGTTAACCGGATTGAAAGTGACTGGCGGAATTGCAGTTTACTTCCTGACACTGAAGCTTCTGTTCGCCCCGGAGCTAATAAAATTTATTCGCCAGGTCAGGAAATAATTTTCTTTGCAGTGCGCTTTAATGCAGCAATAAAAAGCGCACTTTTACCGCGGCAGGAATAGTAATCAGGCGGCGCCTTCATGAGGGCAAAATACCCTTCTAAACCGAGTGCATGTACAATTTTATAATCAGTTAATTCACAAAGCAGTTCCTGCAAACACGCTTTATCATAGCCGGACGCGTTGTGATAAATACGACTGTAAACCTCATTCACCCTCAGGAACTGGCTTACGGTCAGCGTTTTCAAATAGCCTTTATTCGCATAATAAACGTGAGGTAACAAATCATCATTCACCTCAACATTCAAACCCCGTAATTGCTCAGCAATAATGCGGTAGTGATTTTTAGTCGACTCACCGGCGTTCAGTACACTCACTTGCTCGCCGTGGTTATTATAATTATGCAGGACCTCCGGCACATTACTCACCGCACCGCCAGCAGAAATGATATCAACCCACAGACCGTAATCTTCACAATGTTTGTTCTTCTCTTCGTATTTCAGACCATGGGCGCGCAAAAACTCGCTACGGAGCATAACGGAGGGATGAGCAACCGGCGGGCCAAATAACGCATGCACTTTACAGGACGCTGGTGTGACAGGCATATCAACTACCCGTTCGATATTGCCGAAGGTGCGGTAACGGGCACCACACACAACTACGTCGGGGTTTTGCTCCATGTACTCTACCTGAACAGTTGCACGTTCAGGCCCGGAAAAGTCGTCGGCATCCTCGCGCATGAGATACTTTCCTTTTGCAACGGAAAGGGCTTCGTTCAGAGTGTAAACTAAACCATGATTCTCACGCGTGATGATCTCTATCTGCGGGAACTGCTTTTGATATTCTTCCAGAATCGCCAGGCTTTGATCTTTTGAGCCATCGTTGATGGCAAGGATTTCCAGCTTCGGATAGGTTTGTGCCAGCAAAGCATCCAATGTTCGCGGCAAGGTTTTCTCGCCGTTATAAACGGGCAGAATCACCGTAACCAGGGGCTGTTCAGGCATTTTTACTTACCACATTATTGTAGTTAGCCAGGGTTCTGTCAGCCATTTTTCCGGCTGTAAAGTCTGACTCAAAAACAGTGACTGACGCTTTCGCAAATTCATTGCGTAACGCATTATCAGCCAGTAACTTATTCACCGACGCGGCAACCTGAGACGCATTGTAAGGTTCACAAAGCAGACCGGTAGTGCCGTGCTGAACAACTTCCGGTATCCCGCCTCCTGATGAAGCAATGACAGGCAGAGCTTTCATCATAGCTTCAACGAAAATTAAGCCAAAAGACTCGTAAACAGAAGGCACGACGAATAGCGTGGCATCATTGTAAAAGCCCTCAATATCTTCATCAGCAACGAAGCCGTGAAATATCACGTTGCCGGTATAGTCCGGATAATGCTCTTCAAAATAAGCTTTAAAGAATTTTCCTTCCGGCGCATGCGGCCTGTCTTTACCCACGATATGGATCTGCAGGTCCGGATGTTGTGCCACCATCTCCGGTACGGCCTCAAGAAGCGTTAACGTACCTTTACGATGCTCAAGTCTGCTCACATAAAGAATGTTTGGTGTTTTGTCTTGCGGCCATTCAATCACTTCACTTTCCGGATTCCGGGTGTCCGGAATGCCCAGTGGCAGAATCTTGAATTGTTCTGTGCCATAGCCATATTCTTCTGCAATTGTTCGGGCATGAGCAACAGTAGACGACACCAGTGAATGCGCGTTGTCACATGAGAATTTTTCCATGAAGCAAACAGCCTTTTGCTTGAACGTGAGGCTGCCTCCCTCAATTTTTACCGTTTCGAAAAACGGAGTATGTACGCGCACAACGACCGGAAATGACGGGTTCAGTCTCTGAAATATAAACCCTGCCCCCTCCCAGTTTGCAAACTCAATAATATCAGCTTTGCCATCAGCAATGAGTTGCTTACAGATTTTACTGACCTGATAGCTCCAGCTGATCCCCGGAACAAAACGTTCCAGTAAACGGATAAAACGGGGACGACGCCGGATAATGGTCAGATTAGGATGTGGAGTATCAACTGCATCTTCAGGCGCACGGCATACCACTGTAACAGCGTGTCCCTTCTCTGCTAATGCATTGGACAGATTGTAAATATAAGTTCCGATTCCACCACCATCATCAGGCGGATAAAAGCTACAGACCAGGCAAATATTCATAGTTTAAATAACTTCTAACGTTTTCTCATAGAAGCGCCTGTTCAACGCCCTACATTTTTCCAGGGCATCATCGTGTGCCACAGTCCTTTGCAACAAACTATCCAGCTCGGTTTCTTTCCCCATGGGAATGTCGAATGGAAACAACTCAAACTTGGAAGAAAAGGGAATACACACCACTTTTTTCCCCATCAGCATTGACCAGTACATACCGTGATAGCTATTCGTTACAACATAATTAGCACTGGCCAGAAACTTAATAACTCCCGGAAAATCATTATTATTGTTCTGCATTTTTGGAATATTGTTGTCATCGATTTTCAGCGGAATGTGCTCATGCTCGAAAATCACAATGTCATTTGTCACCGCATGCTTCTTGTCCAGTTCGGTATGCATACAACTGACGCACGGCAAGAATTCGTAATCAGGCTTGTTATCGCGTACGCCATAGAGAGAGGCTTTATCCAGAAATTCTTTGGTTGAGCCGTAAAGACGTTCAACATTGTCGTCATCATGGCGGTTATGACCTACGCCCCAATAAATGATGCTGTTGAACTTGATGTTGTTCAGCTTATAGATACTTTTTTCGAAGTACTCATTGTCAAGCAGTCCGCCGCCGCCAACGATCAGGTTCATTTTGACCGGTGAAAACTCACCAACTTTTCCAAGCATCACAATCTTTTTTATCTCATCACGGATATCCAGCGTGACTTGCTTTTGCGGGAAGTCGAAATAACGCAATGGCGATGACAGAAGGTCACCGATGTTTTCAACATTGCTTCTATGAGCATTGATAATCATTAGTTTTTATCTCATTCCAAGAAGGTAACGCACGACTGCGTACAGAGCCAATAAGCTGAATCCGCTGAGAGCGGAGACTTTAAAAATGTCCATCGCCGTTATTTTCAAATTAAACTGCGGGTGCTTTTTTTGAATACGAATATAAGACACCGCCACAATAGCGGCGAAAATATAGAAGAACATGATGTAACTTCTACTTATGAAAAACGCTGTTGAGCAATAGCCAATCATTGAAACGAAGAGAAACATACTCAGCGTTTTCTCCTGCTTCAAATCTTCACCCTCTGCGCCGGGTAAATCAGGCAGTTTTCCAATGCGGTACAACATAAAAAATATGAAAATCACAAAACTCATCCACAGCGTATAGCCAGTGATTCCAAGCTCCGACGCTATGGTAATGAACGAGTTATGCGCGACTTTAGGGTGGTACTCTAAGAACCGGTCCTTTCCAAACCCAAATATTGGTCTGAACTTAATCATCTGAACGCCTTCATACCAGGCGGTCAGACGGTCCTGTACACTGTTGTCATCTAATCCAATAGTTCTGAATGCACTCATTACAATAACAACAGCCGGAAGTGAAATTGCAGAAATAACCATAAATTTCACTTTTCCAAACCGGAGATAGAAAAACGCTGCAAATACGGCCAGGGCACCGACCAGAGACCCCCGGCTGCCCGACCAGAAAATTCCCAGTAACAAGAGTGCCATCGCAGCTAAGGAGCCCAGTTTTAAAAGCTTGCTCTTAGAGCTAACCAGGAAATAGGCTGCTACAGGCAGGTTCATGACAAAGAACATACCCATGTCGTTCGGATCATTAAAAATACCGACATACCTGGCCTGCATCATTTGATCTTCTGTGACACCACGGAACACTGCCGATGTAGCCCACCCTATTCCCAACGGATCATTAATTTGGGAGTAAGACTGATGCACCATGACCATGCACGCAGCTAACGAGATCATTAAAACAATTCTCTGTCGCTGCAATGAGACCAGAAAGCCAAGGAAAAGCACGAAAGGAATGATGTTCGATGTCACCCACTCAATCACATAGCCTAAGTCACTAAAAAACCTGCCAGCCCTTGCTTCTGAAAGCAGCATCGAGAAAAACAGTAAGACAAGCAATGTAGCTTGCGTATTCCAGCGTTTAGGGCTTAACGTTGTCAGATAGGCAATAAAAGTAATTATCAGAAAGGTACGCAAAACCGGTACCTGGGTTTCAAATACTGGCCATTCGTGAGGACGAATAAACACCAGTGCCGTGTATAAACACAACAAAAAGAAACCAAACGGAGAAGTCGCCGCGTGATCGATCGGCTTCAATTTATGCGCGGAGTGCGCTTTTGGTATGGCCTGCTGCCCGCTCACAAATTCACACCCTGTGACGAACACTTACCCTGAAGAGTGTGCCCACTTTCAGCATCCGTGCCATTCATCCAATAATTCATAACTTCCGTACCGGGTTATACAACATTTCGCGCTTAAAACACGCAGAATAAACAGTATTCAAGCGGTATTCAACTAACTCGGCGGTAACGCATTCGCACCACCGTATGCATTACGATATCTTCGCTTAAAGGATCGGAATTATTTCATCCGGACACGCACGACATACTCAAAACCCTAAAGCTTCAGCTAACGTCTTCATGAATCTGACGTTTTCATGACCGAAATCAGGTTTAAGAATATTTCACCCACTTTTTCCAGGTATTTGTGAGCAAAATGTTGTCGGGGACTTTTTAACCGCTATAATCAGGCAATTACTGCTAATAAGACCGTTGCCGGAGACAGATGTGAAAGTAAAAGCATTGATAGCGATGACTGTTGCTTTGGGGCTCACCACCGCCCATGCACAGGAAATGACAGACGAAGCAATAAAAGAAAGAACAAAGCCTTACGGTGAACTGAACATCGCAGGTGCAGCGGCTGCAGGCGCCAGCGCATCTGCCGCCCGTTCCGGTGAGGATGTTTACAATGGCGCGTGTGTCGCCTGCCATGGTTCGGGTGTTTTAGGCGCGCCGCGTTTGCACAATGCTGCAGACTGGCAACCCCGCCTGGATGAGCGTGGGCTGGACGGCGTATGGCAGAATGCTTTGAATGGTATTAACGCTATGCCACCCAAAGGTACCTGTGCCAATTGTAGTGATGACGAGATTAAAGCAGCCATCGAGTTCATGATCGAAGGCATTTAATTAACAAATACTTTACCCTGCATTCATAATAAGCATTTTGACTGCAGGGTATTAATATTCATACACTTCCCCGCCAGTTCCTGACAAACTCCCTCAGATTAACGTCAATAAGTAGCATTTTTCATACAAATCGGTTAATTTATTAGCGGGCACTAAACAGAATAATAACCGGCTAATCAGGATGTCTTCAGAGTCAACGCAGTACGAGTTGTCAGAGGAAGAGCTTCGCGAACTCATACCGCAGCTGCAACAACTTACGGACAAGTACAAACGGTCTGAGCGCGTACAGAAAGCGCTTTTCGATATTGCCGAACTGGCAAGTTCCGTCAGCAATCTAAACCGCCTCTATCCGGCTATCCATGAAATCATTGGTGACTTCATGAATGCGGATAATTTCTTCGTTGCCTTCTACGAAAAAGACGCAAACCTCGTTAACTTTGTTTATTTTGTCGATGAATTCGACGAGCAAACTATCAGACAAATCCCGGCAGAATCGTTAATGGACGGGATCACCGGTCACATTCTGCGTACCGGCCGTCATGTATTTCTTGAAAAAGATAATCAGGAAGCCTTCACCCGTGAAACTGGGGTGAGCATTGTTGGCGCTGTTCCCCATCAGTTTCTCGGTGTACCGCTAAAGCGTGGCTCGCAGGTTATCGGCGCAATGGTGGTGCAAACTTACGACGACACAATGTTCTATACAGATGAAGATCTGGAAGTGTTGTTGTTTGTCTCCCAGCACATTGTGAATGCGGTAGACCGGGTAAAAAGCCGCGAACTCACTGAACGCACCATTCGGGACAGAACGCGGCAACTTCGAAAAATCAATGACGAGTTACAGGAAGAAATTCTTGAACGCCAGAAAATAGAAACCCTGCAACAGGCGTTGTATGAAATTTCAGAGTTATCGGCGAACCTGGAAGGCGATATGGATGCCTTCTACGCCAGCATACACAAAATACTGGCCCGCCTGATCACTGCTCCTAACTGTTACATTGCCACGCTGGATGAAACCGGAGAATACCTCGACTTCCCCTACTTCAGCGACACCACCGAAGATACTATTGAACGCCGGCCGCTGGGACTGGGCTTATCAGAATTCGTTTTACGTACCGGCCAGACGGAGCTTATCAACCCGCCACGGGTCCTGGAACTGACTCAGGCAGGCGAACTGGATGTGGCAGCTGCCCAGCGAATGCTGAAAAGTGCGAACTCCTGGCTTGGTTCCCCGTTGGTGGTAGACGGAAAGATTTCCGGCGTTATAGGCATTCAGACTTACGGTAAGCTGGCTAAATACACGGCTAAAGATCTCGAATTGCTGCGCTTTGTCTCCCATCACATTGCAGCAGCAATTGGCAGAAAGCGGAATACCGACGCGATTCAGCAATACAATGCACTGCTTGAGGAAAAGGTCAGAGAACGCACCCGGGAACTTGATAAGATCAATTCCTTCCTGAAACAGCAGATTGAAGAACGAAAAGAAATAGAACTTAAACTGATCCATGACGCGCATCATGACAGTCTCACCGATTTACCCAACCGCACGATGTTCACCAGCCGGCTTGAGCTGGCCGTTGCCAACAAGCAGCGCTACCCTGAAAACCTGTTTGCAGTGTTGTTTATCGACTTAGATCGCTTCAAAACCATTAACGATACCCTCGGCCATCATGCCGGCGACGAATTCCTTATCGAAGTCAGCCGCCGTATCGCTTTGTGTGTCCGCGGACACGATCTGCTTGCCCGCCTTGGCGGTGATGAATTTGTGGTATTGCTGGATAACTTTGAAGATGCTGCCGCCGCTGAAGACGTAGCAACCCGTATCATTGATGCGATTTCTAAACCTTTCCTTCTTGATGGCAAGGAGATGTATTCCGGCGCGAGCGTGGGAATAGCTCATCTTGAGTCATACTACCGCGCCGCTGATGAAGTGCTGCGGGATGCAGATGCAGCTATGTACCAGGCCAAAACGCTGGGTCGTGGCCGTTTTGTGATGTTCGATAAATCCATGCGCGACCGCCTGATTGAGGAACTTGAGCTGGAAAACGAGTTCCGTCTTGCTCTGCGCCGGGAGGAGTTCGACTGTTATCTGCAACCGGTGATGGATTTGCGGAACGACAGCGCGTTTTATCATGAACTTTACGTGCGCTGGGAGCATTCAAGACACGGAAAAGTTAACCGTAAGCATTTCCGGGAAGTGGCAGAGCAAAGCGGCCTGACACTCGACCTTGATTTATTCCAGCTCCGTAAAGCCTGTGAATTGCTGAACAATGAAGCGGAAGCACCTGCCGGCATCGAAAAGATTGCAGTGAATGTGTCGATTAATCATCTGCTGCAGGCATCGCTGGTCACAAAAATTCTGCAGTTAGTAGAAGAATACCAGGTATCCCCTGACAGGCTGGTTTTTGAGTTTGATGAAAACGATTTAAACCGGCGTTCCCAGTTTATCCTGCCTGCGATTAAGAAACTGAAACGGGCCGGCATCACCCTGGTGCTGGATAACTTTGGTAGTGGTCTGGCATCACTGAGCTACCTGTTTGCCTATCCTTTCGACTACATCAAAGTTGACCACAGATTCGTGAAATCCCTCCCCCGGTCACAACGGAACCTGAAGCTGATTCAGTCGGTTATGCTGATTTCAGAACATCTGAAATTCGACGTTATCGCCGAAGGCGTCGACGCCAGAGCTCAGCTTAAAGCCCTGAATGAAATTGATTGTCACTATGCCCAGGGCAAGATACTTTCAACCCCGGAACCGGTGGCAAGACAGAAACGCGCGTAACAACGCGCTTTAATTCTTCCCTAACATGGCTTTTAAGCTGGCAAGTCCGGCTTCGTTGGTCTTTTTGCGCTGTTCTGCTGAGGGTTTCACTTTCTTTTCTTCCCACACAACGTCATCTACAGGCAGTTCGTAGAGGAAGCGGCTGGGTTCGGGGTTGATAACTTCACCGAACTGTCTGCGCTCTTTCGCCAGACTGAAGATAAGTTCGCGCTGGGCACGGGTGATCCCGACATAAGCCAGGCGCCGTTCTTCTTCCACGTTATCTTCATCAATACTGCTCTGGTGAGGCAGTAAGCCTTCTTCCATTCCCACCAGGAACACCACCGGAAACTCCAGACCTTTAGAAGCGTGCAGTGTCATCAGCTGCACCTGGTCGGCTTCGCCGTCATCCTCGCCCCGCTCCATCATGTCGCGCAAAATAAGACGGTTTACCACTTCCTGCATGGTCATCGGTGACTCTAAATCAGACCCTTCCAGCATATCAGTCACCCAACCAAACAGGGTACTGACGTTCGCCATGGCCATTTCAGCCGCTTTGGGACTGGGACTATGCTCATACAGAAACTCTTCGTACTGCATGGAGCGGATCATATCCCTTAATACCGCTTTGCTGTCACCGCGCACTACATTATCAGAGGTTTCCACCACCCACCGTCCAAAACCGGCAACACGCTGGTAAGCCGATTCACCTAATACGCCGGAAAGGCCTGAGTGTGTGGTAGCTGCAAACAGCGAAATACCGACCTGGTTAGCGAAATTCCCCAGCTTCTCAAGTGTTGCCCGGCCAATTCCCCGGTTCGGTGTATTAACAACACGCAAAAAGGCGTTATCGTCATCCTGATTCACCAGCAAGCGCAGGTAGGCCATGATGTCTTTCACTTCAGTTCTGCCGAAGAACGACATGCCACCGTTAATACGGTACGGAATACGGTTACTCATCAGCAGCTTTTCGAACAGGCGGCTCTGGTGATTACCACGGTACAAAATCGCGTAGTCTTTGTACTGGGTGCGGTTCATAAACTTATGCGCAATCAGTTCGGCGACGACTCTTTCCGCTTCATGTTCTTCGTTCTTGGCCGAAAGAACACGCAAGGGTTCGCCGTAGCCCATCTCAGAGAAAAGGGTTTTATCAAACAGGTGCGGGTTATTCTGAATAAGAATGTTGGCGCAATGCAGGATCCGGCCTGAAGACCGGTAATTCTGTTGCAGCTTTATCACATTCAGTTTCGGGAAATCCTCTTGCAGCAAATGCAGATTCTGCGGACGCGCACCACGCCAGGAATAAATTGACTGATCGTCGTCACCCACCACAGTAAACCTTGCCCGCTCTCCCACCAGCAGTTTAACCAGTTCATACTGACTGGTGTTGGTATCCTGATATTCGTCCACCAGCAAGTAGCGGATTTTACTTTGCCACTTTAACCTGACCTGCTCATTGGTTTTAAGCAGTAAGGTAGGCAGCAGGATAAGATCATCAAAATCCAGCGCGTTATAGGCCCGCAGGTGATTTTGATAATGGCGGTAAGCTTCTGCAAATTCCCGTTCACCGGCACTGGTGGCTTTTTTCGCCAGCGCATCGGGTAATAACAGGTCATTCTTCCAGTTTGAAATACAGCTTTGCAGCAACTGAAGTTGATCTTTGTCGCCGTCGATAGTGTCTTCGGTTAAGTCATTCAGTAGCGCTGTGGAATCTTTATCGTCAAATAATGAAAAGCCGGGTTTGAGTCCAAGTTCTTTAACATGGGCCTTGATGATGGTCAGGCCCAGGGTGTGGAACGTACACACTTTCAGGCCTCTGGCCTCCTGCTTGCCAAGAGTCTGCCCTACCCGCTCTTTCATTTCCCGCGCAGCCTTATTGGTAAAGGTCACAGCGGCAATTTGCCGCGCCGGCAAATCGCATTCCCTCACCAGGTGAGCTATTTTATTGGTGATTACGCGCGTCTTTCCGCTTCCGGCACCAGCCAGTACCAGACAAGGCCCGGAGACGTACGTCACAGCAGATTGTTGTGCATCATTTAACTTCATAATGAAAAGGAGCGAGCTAACGGTTTGAGAGAATGACGGTTTTTTAATTGCATGTGCGTGGCATCTAATTAGAATACGAAACACATAGTCGCGATGACGCGCATTATAAAGGAAATAGTATGCTTGATCCGAAAAAACTCGAAGAAATCGCCAAACAAATTTCAGACGCTGTACCGCCCGGGGTACGTAACATGGCCGAAGGAGCCGAGGCACGGGTGAAGCAGGTATTGCAGGCCCAGTTAAGCAAACTGGACCTTGTTACGCGGGAAGAATTTGATATTCAAAGCCAGGTACTGATCCGTACCCGTGAAAAACTGGAAGCCCTGGAAGCCCGTCTGGCTAAGCTTGAAGAAGACAACACGCCGGACGCTTAAGTGCTCCGGCGTTGCAACATATGCCTTAACCCTACAATGCGTTAAGGCCTATTCTGTCGACCATTAACCCCACAGCAAATACTAAACCGACATAGTGATTGTCCAGAAACGCTTTAAAGCAGGCCATCCGCCCGCGGTCCCGTGTTTCGTAAGACTGAATAGCAAATAAAACGGCACAGGCTACCAGCGCCACGTACACTGGCCAGCCGTAATTCAGTGAAACCGCAATACTTCCCAGAACCCCCAACGTGAACAGTTGCAGTAAACCAATGATCAGACGGTCGTTTTTACCAAATAAAATGGCAGACGATTTAATGCCGACAATCAAATCATCGTCACGGTCGACCATGGCATAGTAAGTATCGTAGGCGATGGTCCATGCCAGATTAGCAATAAACAGCAGCCAGCCTTCAATGGGTACATATCCCAGTGTGGCGGCAAAGACCATGGGGATCCCCCAGCCGAATGCCGCGCCCAGCACAGCTTGTGGCATATGGGTGTAACGCTTCATAAACGGATAACTGGCAGCAAGTAACAGGGCCACCACGGACAATGCAATGGTTTGCCAGTTAAGCAGTAAAACCAGTAAAAACGAGATCCCGACCAGCAAAGCAAACAGCTGCAAGGCTTCTTTTTCAGTTACTGTGCCCGCCACCAGCGGACGTTGATTGGTGCGCTTTACACTGCCATCTACTTTCCTATCTGCGTAGTCGTTGATGATACAGCCGGCAGAACGCATCAGTACCACGCCGGCGATGAATATCAGCGAGATCCCTAAATCCGGCAGGCCACCGGCAGCGATAACCAGCGCCCAGATAGTCGGCCATAACAGTAAATAAATACCGATAGGTTTGTCCATGCGGGTCAGTTGCATGTACGCCCGCCAGTTACTAAAAGACAATTCAAGTGACATGTTTAACGTTCCGTTTGATAAACAGGTGATTCAGGTAAGAACAGTTCAGCAACCAGCAGGGCATGCTGCCGGTAATGAAAGCAGGAACGCCGGCCCAAAAGCGTGATTCCGGTATCGCCGGCGAAAGATGAATTATCCACTTTACATAGCTCAAAGGCACCGCGCACGAAGCGGTCATCATTAAATAAACGCTTACCCAAAGGCTGACTGCCAAGCTGATTAAATTCAGTTTCCATCAGCACCACCGGAATTACCGAGCGGGCGAACACCCAGGGCGTGCCGCCGTTCATTAAGAGGACTTCCCGAACAATGTATTTGCCGTCACCATCTGGTGCCGCCACAGCACTGAGGCAAGATAATTCAGCATCATGAAGCGGCGCATTGCCTTCCCCCACCAGTGCCAGAGAAAATTTGTCAGTAAGAGATTCTATCCGGTCGGTCAGTGAACCGGTGTCCAGCAACCAGGAACGGGCACAGACCGGCAAAGCCTGAGCAGCACTGGAAGCTTCCCAGGCAACATCAAGACCGGCGGGAAAGGTTAGATCTAATTCCAAAGACTAATACACCATTGAAGATAACGGCCCTATCTTAGCATTGGTATAGCACTGAGCCCAAAGTCCTGTGCAAAGATACCCTATATTGCGGTGTTTATTTTGCGGCGTTTGCTAAACTACACTCATACTTGTAACGCGTTAACTGACTGAAATTCTGTATAGCCTATGAAAATGTTATCTCTTCGTGCATTCGCTGCGTTGTCATTACTTTGTAGCCTGCTGAGCTTTTCAAGCCATGCCCAGGATGCTCCGAACTACGGGTATTTAAGCCTGGAGCCGGACATTATTACTAATTACATTGGTCCTTCCGCGAAGAAACTTGGCTATGTGCGGGTCACGGTAGAATTAATGATAGACAGTGTGGATGTACTCGATATTGCAGAGCATCACCTGCCATTATTGCGTGCGACAGCCATCGAAATATTTGGGCAGCAACCGGAAGATAAAGTGAAATCGCTCACCGGACGGGAAGACATCCGGCTGGCAATTTTAAAGGCGCTGCAGGATCATATGCGTAAAGAGACCGGCGCCAGCATTGTAAAAGACGTCATCTTTACCAAGTATCTGTATCACAGCTGAGCCGGTTTGCGGCGGCCTGAGCCCAGTGCCAGTAACGCCGCCATCAAACAACCGCTGATGAGGCCGACAGTATGAGCGGTGTTGGCCATGTTCACCCACAGCACATCAGCATAGCCCAGTACCAGCCACACCAGCATAAAGCCAACAATGGCTTTGGGAATAGATAATCCCCAGGATGGTCTCAGCCAGCCAATCCACCATACGAATCCGAGTACGGCATAAACCACACCGGACAAACCGCCGAAGGCAGGACCACTGACCACAGCCTGCGCGAGGTTTGATGCTATCGCGGAGACCACAAACACCAGCAACAACATGGAGAAACCAAAGGTACGTTCAATCTGCGCGCCCAGCATACTCCACCACAACAAATTAAAAATAAAATGTAATGCAGAGAAATGTATGAATGCAGGCGTAATCAGGCGCCAGTACTCATGGGTTTGCAGCAACTGGCCTACAGGTTGCATTTTCAGGTACTGACTGACAGTGCCGAAGAAACCGAGCCAGGATAAGGCATAAACCAGTGTACAGATGAACAGAACGGAGGCTGCAAACGGCGCAGTTTTAGCCCACGACAACAAATTGCCGATGCTGAGATTACCGGACTTCGAAGGATGTAATGCCACGTGCTCACCGTTTTCCCAGGCAGCCTGCTGATATTTAGGATGGCCTGGCTGACGGATGAACTCTTCGCAAATTGCAGTCGCACGGCTAATGTCTCCGCCGTCAGCGAGTACAATAATGTACTCACCCTCTTTTTCAGAATCTGCAACCTGAGAAGGTAACTGCTGGCTGGTCAGATAATTCGCCAGCAGATGAGCGTAACTTTCATTGGTAATAGCAATTAACGGTGTACTCACGTTTATGCTGTCACCACATCCTGAGAGAGCTTCCACGCTTCAAAGCCGCCGTCCATACTGTAGACGGAATCGTAGCCCTGCTGCGAGATAACGTTAGCCGCCTGCTGGCTGCTGACGCCGTGATAGCACACCACCAGCACGGGTTTATCTTTGGCGGTGTTTGTCAGAAATTCAGCGAAATTGTCATTACTGAGATGAAGAGCATCAGGCATGTGCCCTGTTGCAAAAGATTGCGGATCACGAATATCGACAACCGCAAACTCGCCGAGTCTGGCTGCTGCATCCTGTACGCTGATATGCTGAAATTCTGACATTGTTGATAACTACCAGTTAAGAATAACTTTTCCGGACTGCCCTGACCCCATGGTATCGAACCCTTTCTGAAAATCGTCGATACTGTACTGATGGGTAATAACAGGAGAAATATCCAGACCACTTTGTAACAGACTGGCCATTTTGTACCAGGTTTCAAACATTTCACGGCCGTAAATACCTTTGATGGTTAAGCCTTTGAAAATCACCTGATTCCAGTCTACCGCCACATCAGTTGGCGGGATCCCCAGCATAGCAACCTTTCCGCCATTATTCATCTTATCTAACATGTCACGGAAAGCAGCGGGAACACCGGACATCTCAAGGCCCACATCGAAGCCTTCGGTCATGCCCAGTTCATTCATGACATCTTTTAATGAGGTGGTCCCCACGTTGACCGCACGGGTTGCCCCCATTTTTTCGGCCAGTTCAAGACGGTACGGATTTAAGTCAGTGATCACCACATGACGTGCACCAACATGCTTCGCGACTGCCGCAGCCATAATACCGATAGGACCGGCACCGGTAATCAGCACATCTTCACCGACCAGATCAAAGGACAATGCGGTATGCACAGCGTTACCGAACGGGTCGAAAATTGACGCCATATCATCGCTGATATTGTCAGGAATGCGGAATGCGTTGAACGCCGGAATCACCAGATATTCTGCAAAAGCACCGGCCCGGTTAACACCAACCCCTTCGGTATTCCGGCACAGATGACGACGCCCGGCACGGCAGTTACGGCAATGCCCGCAGGTGATATGGCCTTCACCGGACACTCTGTCACCAATTTTGAAACCGGCCACTTCCTGACCCATGCCCACAACTTCACCCACATACTCATGACCAACGACCATGGGTACAGGGATGGTTTTCTGAGACCACTCATCCCAGTTATAAATATGCATGTCGGTACCGCAGATAGCGGTTTTACGAATTTTGATCAGCAGATCGTTGTGACCCACTTCCGGCTCTGCCGTATCCTGCATCCAGATCCCGGGTTCGCGGTGCGCTTTTACCAGTGACTTCATCAGATAACTCCTAACTCTTTACCCACTTCGATAAACGCATCGACAGCTGTATCTACATGCTCAATGGTGTGACCGGCTGACATTTGCGTGCGGATACGGGCCTGACCTTTCGGTACGACGGGATAAGAGAAGCCCACAACATAAATACCTTTCGCCAGCATTTTTTCAGCCATTTCACTGGCCAGACGGGCATCACCTAACATAACCGGAATGATGGCGTGATCTTTACCCGCCAGAGTAAAGCCCGCTTCTTCCATGCGCGTACGGAAATGCACCGCGTTCTTCCACAGTTGCTCACGCAGTGCATGACCGTCAGCCATCATATCGAACACTTTCAGTGAGGCAGATACGATGGGAGGCGCAACGGAATTAGAAAACAGGTACGGACGTGAGCGCTGACGTAACCATTCAACAATTTCTTTCTTGCCGGAGGTGTAACCGCCCGATGCTCCGCCAAGGGCTTTACCCAGCGTGCCGGTAATGATGTCAATGCGGCCAATTACGTCACAGTATTCATGGCTGCCACGGCCATTTTCGCCAAGAAAACCGGTAGCGTGACAGTCATCAACCATCACCATCGCATCGTATTTGTCTGCCAGGTCGCACACGCCTTTCAGGTTGGCGATAACGCCGTCCATGGAAAACACACCGTCGGTGGCGATAATTTTAAACCGTGCGCCGTCAGCAACGGCCTGCTTCAGTTGCGCTTCCAGCGCGTCCATATCGTTATTCGCATAGCGGTAACGTTTTGCTTTGGATAAGCGCACACCGTCGATGATGCTGGCGTGATTCAGTGCATCAGAAATGATCGCATCTTCCGGCCCGAATAAAGTTTCAAATAAGCCGCCATTGGCATCAAAACAGGACGGGTACAAAATGGTGTCTTCGGTTCCCAGAAAATCGCTGATTTTCCCTTCCAGTTGTTTGTGAATATCCTGCGTACCGCAGATAAAGCGCACCGACGCCATACCAAAACCATGACTGTCCAGGCCTTCTTTGGCTGCCGATACCAGATCCGGATGATTGGCCAGACCTAAATAATTGTTCGCGCAAAAGTTAATGACTTCACTGCCATCGTCGACGGCAATGTCAGCTTGCTGCTGTGATGTAATAACCCGCTCATTTTTGTACAGACCTTCTTGTTTTACTTCTTCTATCTGCTCACGCAAATGCGTGATAAATGACTGTGACATGTTTCTCTCCGTCGTCGAAAACGCGTATTCTAATGGTTGGGTATTGATGGGTACAGCCTTGCTGTATCAAGGGTTCAAAGCTGTAGACGGGGAGTGTAAATTTTTTCGCACACCTTTGCCCGGCATTTGCGGACTATTTCTGAGATCAAAACTCAAACTGATGTTGAGAACCGCCGGCATTGCGTTTATCCACATTTTGCCAGCAGCCGTCTTTGACGTTTTTCTCAAGCCGCTCCCAGAGTTGCGCTTCAGGAATGGGCGGGCTGATTAAATAACCCTGGGCCTGATGACAGTAAAACTCACCCAGTTTGCCCAGTTGTTCCGGCGTTTCCACCCCTTCAGCTATCACGGTTCTTCCCAGACTCCTGACGAGGGCAATGGTAGATTCCACAATATTGGCATCTTCCGGATTATCCAGCATGCCGCTGATAAACGACTGATCGATTTTTACGTAATCTACCGGCAGGGATTTCAGGTAACTCAACGACGAATAACCGGTGCCGAAGTCATCGATGGCCACCAGACACCCCATATCCTGCAAGGCTTTGCACACATCAATGGCGGAATCCATATCAGACACCAGCGCGGTTTCTGTCAGCTCCAGCTCCACTTTATCCGGAGCCAGTTCATAGAGCGCCAGTTGCTGGGCCAGAAAATTGGGCAGTGTGATGTCTGAAAACTGTGCAGCAGAGATATTAATTGCCATTTTCAGTTCACTGTAACCGCTTATATTCAGCTCATTGAGAATACGCAAAGAACGGGTGAGTACCCAGTAATCCAGTTCCAGCATAAACGGCGTATTTTCCAGCATGGGAATGAATTCTCCCGGGGAAATATATCCTTTTACCGGATGATACCAGCGGATAAGTGCTTCAAAACCCTCCAGCCGGAAAGTATCAATACTGATTTGAGGCTGCAATGCCAGACTGAACTGATTCTCTCTAAGCGCAACCCTTGCTTCCCGTTCGAGCTCAACTTTACGCATGACCTTAATATTCATCGATGCATCGTAAAGTTTGAAAGAAGCACCTTTCAGTGCTTTGGCTTCATACATGGCAATGTCAGCATGCCGCAACAGCTCCATTGCCGTTGTTTCGGGCTGATTAGTGATGGCAACACCAATACTGGTAGAAACGTAAAACGGCAGGGAATCTACCTGAATAGGCCGCGAAAACACGTTAATCACTGATTTCGCCACCGCTTCCACTTCGCTTTTATCACGAACTTTGCTGAGTAAAATAACAAACTCATCTCCGCCAAAGCGCCCGACCAGGTCGTGTTCACCCACAGCATTGGCTATACGCTCAGAAGCAGCATGAATTAATTTGTCGCCGACATCATGGCCGTGACTGTCATTGACCTTTTTAAAATCATCCAGGTCGAGAAATAACACCGCTGCCAGCCCCTGATCACGGGTGGCGTTCACAATGTGTTTTTCAATCTGAAAGGTCATCATTGTGCGGTTTGGCAGGCCTGTCAGGCCATCGAACATGGCCATGTTTTCAAGCTGGGCGTTCGAAGCTGCAATCTTTGAATCCTGTTCTTCCAGCCGTTCAGCAAGGTTGTGCGCTGTTTCTTCCAGCAAATCGAGTTCATCCGGGAACAGCTTGTCTTTCCATTGACGGCGAAAACTACTGCCATGGGAAAACTCCTGATACCTGTGTTCTGCCAGTAACGGCAGCCGCTCCACCAGCTGAAGCAACTTGGTTTTATATTGGTGGATCAGTAACAGCAGCAAAATAGTAAAGAGAAAGAAAAGTGTGATGGCTGTACCAATAACCATGTTCTGGTAGGTGTTCACCGACTCAACAACCGCCGTAATATCGCGGATAAACAGAATGTAGTAATCCTGTTCAGACATAGGCAACAGGCTCACCAGCAAGCGTTTCTTATCCTGTTTGACCAGCACGCCCCGTTCAACCATCCCTTCAGTGGTGGCATCAGAAGGTGTCGCTGCCAGTACAGTATTGACGATTTGTTGATTCTGATTCGACAACTGACTGACAATTTTTAAATCAATATTGTCAGCGCTGTATCCTTCGTAGCGCACAATGGCAATTTTATAAGCGCTGGAGAACTGGGAAAGTGCTGCCAGAAGTTCACCGAAGCTGGAACTGAGCACCAGCACCGCGATTTGTTGATCTTCTGTCATGATGGGTGCGGTCACGTATCGGTAACACATCTCACGACAATCAAACCGGTTCTGCGGGCGAATTTGATCCCGGGTATGTTGTTCCATTTCCGGTATGAACGCGGGCATCTTGTCACGGTTGCCGGTTATCAGCTTACCGTCTGCATTGAACAGCCACATATCACTGATTTGCAGGCTGACATTCAGCGCATCCTCAGACTCTTTCAAAGCGTTAAGTAATTCCTGCTCTGACAAGGTTTCGGTATGGCCCCAGCGGGAGAAAGTTTCCACCCAGACCAGCAGCCGTACGGTAAACAACTCGTCCATCCATGCCATCTGACGCTGATTTTTAAGCTGGAAGTCTTTGTGCTGCTGCTCGATATTGCTTTGAGACTGCGCAATCAGCATTACCGCGATAGCGACTGTTACAGTAAGCATCATTGCAACAACAATGCTCAGTAATTTGGTGGTAACCGATACTTTAACTTTCATATCAGAACCAGTACATAACCTGTACTGCCCACATTCGCCAGTACTCGGCTATGTCTGGTGTATTCTGAGGGCCGGGAATGCTTGTCAGCCGGCCGGCTCCGTTTACCCAGTGGTGTTCGGCCTGGATACGCCAGTTGGGCCTTGGATCCCACTGAACACCTACCGTAGCGGTTTTCTCATAGCCAAAATAAGCAGGAATGACACCACCGGTTGCCGCTTCAAGCTTTTCACCATCACGGTCATTGCGGTCGGAGACATACATGTCGTATCCCAGCGTCAGGGTAAACTGAGAATTGAGCATGTAACGGATCTGGGCGTATCCCCCTTCCCCTTTATTTTCATCAAAGAAGGCTGGTGAATAGCCGCCGAAATCACGACTGTGATTACGCTGCAGCTCTGCATTAAACTCCCAGTTTTCCGCATAGTAAACCGCAGACAACGTATATAACCTGACAGTCCTTCCGCCCCCGAACAGGTTTTCATTGGCTGATGGATGGTAAGTGAAGTCGGAATCCAGCCAGCTGGCGCCCAGTTGCCAGTCCAGTGACGGCGGCTGCCAGAACACGCTGAACTGATGGGCATAATCCTGCTTCAATTCTCCCTGCGCAAATTCGCCCAGCAACGCTTTTGTCTGATAGCTGCTCATGGGGGAACTGCCGTAACTCCAGTTAATCTTCAGATTTCCCTCGTCAGAGGAGCGGTACAATTGCAGTAACACTCCATCACTGCCCAGCGCTACATCACGGAAATTATCGAAATAAATGGATTGCGGCAGAATGATAGTAGAACGGGTTTGCGGTACATCCCGGGTGGCGGAATATAACCAGTGCGGACTTTTAAAACGGCCCAGGTTGATATTTGCGGTCCAGTTTTCCATATCGGGCAAACGCCAGTCGACAAACAAATAATCAATTCTGGCACCGCGCTCATAGCGATTACCGCCATTCAGATAAACAGCCTGCCCGACCACAGCAAGGGAGGCGTTCATGTCGTAGCGCATGTTTATACCCAACTCAGTGAGGTCAAAGCTGATTTCATCATCTTCATGGATAAAGTCGCTGTCGATTGACTGGCTTATTCCCTGAGAGAGAAACCCGTGCCAGCTGAACGCATCTTCAGCCAGGCACTCCCCGGCGACCAGTGCGGAAAAGAAAAGTACAAAAATTGCAGGAAAAGACTTCATGGTACGGTAACCTCCCTGACGTCCTGCGACCAGGTCCCCTGATACGCATAGCCGACGGCGCCCGGCGTGCTGGCTACGGCTTCCAGCACTTCAGTTTGAGTAGCGAGAGTCTGAGGCCGCTCTCCCTGACCGGAATAAATGATTTGATTCCACAGCCTTTCCAGCTGATAGGGAAACATTTTCAGCACTTGCCGGCAAAAGTCCCGGTGAGCATCTGAATTTGATTCCAGTACATACACCGTAATTTTTGTGCCGTCGGGCCAGTACTGTTTGCGGGCTGAAAAAATATCGCGCACTTCACTGCGGGTAAGTTGATGTTGCTGAATATTTTTATTCAGAATCACTGCCGCTTCAGAAGCATGGGCTGAGAAAGTGAGACACAGGATAATGCAGGCTACAAGCATCCGTAGCAGCGGGGGACCCTGTCTGGTCGCAACGTCCTGGCGGAAGAAAATGAGCAAATGACACCTCATCCTTAAAGAAACGTGTCTGATAGAATTTTGCGTATATACAGTGTAGAGGGTTCTGGCCATTTTGCATGATTTTTTTTGAGGAAAATCACATTCATACAAAATGGCCAATAAATCTACAGCAACTGGTCAACCATTTGAATAACGCTGGCCGTTGAAATACGGGACATCAAGTCCGGTCCTTTTGCTCTTGTTCCCCAAGGCAGTGATTCCCAGGATTTGCCGGTTTGCTCTTTAATACACTCATCGTAAACTGACACGACGTGCTGTAAATCATTGTACGGGCCGGTCCGGCGGGGATTAGAGTGTGCGTATAAACCGATAACCGGAGTGCCGGCCATCGTTGCCATATGCGCAGGGCCGGTATCCGGTGCGATCACCAATGATGCCTGCTCAAGGACGGCCAGCATATCGTGCAATGAAGTTTTACCAACCAGGTCTCGGGCGATATGGCTGGTGCAACGTAAAATGGCATCGGCAAGTTGACGGTCAACCGGCCCGGGGCCACCGCACAGTATCACCGGAATGCCTTTTTCATGCAGGTGGTCAGCAACCGCCGCATAGCGCTCAGGTAACCAGTTTCGTTCAGCTTTGCTTGCGGCAGGGCTGATTACCGCAAAACGGCCATATTCTTCTGCCAGTTCCGCGGCAAATTCAAAAGCACTTTCAGGCAAGGGTAAATCCCACTCAGGCTTTCCGGCAGGAGGCAGACCAAGTGCATCGCCGAAATCCATGAAGCCGTCCAAAACATGCGCATGCTGCCTCGCTTTGACCCTTTTATTAGCAAACAGCCAGTGAAGCTCTTTGCTTCTGGCCCAGTCGAAGCCGATCCTCTCACGGGCTTTGATAACCCTTGATGCCAGATTCGCTCTTAGTGCCACCTGCATCATCAGCAATGCATCAAAATATTCTCCGCTAACGGCTTCGCGCAGGGTATTAACGGCCTGTTTGCCCTGCTTTTTATCGAACACGATAAAACGGACGTCCGGCAACATTTTCATCAGCTCATATTCAATTTTTCCGATGACCCAGGTTAACTCTGCATCCGGCCAGTGTTGTTTTATCCGATGGACTAACGCCGCCGCGTGGCAGACATCGCCAATAGCAGACAACCTCATCAAACAAATCTTTTTCTTCAAGGACCCACCTCTAAAGCTGAAAACTGTGAAATTTTCATTACAATGACCAATTTACCACATTAACGATGTAGCATGGCGATAAAACAAGTGTCAGCAGGCAGTCACCATATCCTGATCTGCGCAGATGAATATCCGCAAATTACACCGCAGTGGTTTGACCCGCAATGGTGGCAGGAAAAAGGTGCTGTTACCGGTCAGGCGAAAGGCCGGGGGACCACGTTATTTCTGGACGTAGATGGAGATGCGCTTGTGCTGCGCCATTATCGTCGCGGCGGATTACCGGGCAAATTGCTTGACGACCAGTATGTGTTTGGCGGACTTGAGGCAACACGTCCCTTTAAAGAACTTCGTTTGCTGTCAGCCATGCGGGACCAGGGTTTGAACGTACCCCGCCCGGTGGCAGCACATGTACAGCGTAGTGGTCTGGTATACCGGGGGGATTTAATTACCGCAATGATTCCTGAAAGTCAGGATCTGCATGCTGTGCTATGCCGCCAACCGTTACCGGAAGATAAATGGTTTGCTACAGGTGTTGCCGTAGCCAGAATGCACCGTGCCGGTGTGTACCATCACGATTTGAATGTGAGAAACGTGATGATAGATAGTCGGGAAGAAATCTGGATCATTGATTTTGATCGCTGTGACTTCCGCGCCGGCGATAAATGGAAAACCCGAAACGTGGCGCGTTTTTTACGCTCACTGGTTAAAGAAAAAAATAAGCATGCCGGATTTCACTGGCAGCAAAGCGACTGGAATGCCTTTCTTGAGGGCTTGCAATCTGTGTGATTGAAAGTCAGCCCGCAGACAGGTAATTTCGTTATCTCTACAGAAAAGAAGACACACTATGCACACACGAGCCATTTACCCGGGCACTTTTGACCCGATAACAAACGGGCATGCAGATTTAATCGAGCGTGCTTCCCAAATGTTTTCACATGTCATTGTGGCTATTGCGTCAAACCCCAGCAAAAAGCCACTTTTCTCGCTGGAAGAACGGGTGGAGATGATTCGTGAAGTCACCAGAGACTTACCTAACGTAGAAGTGCGTGGCTTTACCGGACTGCTTGCCGCGTTCGCGGATGAAATTAACGCTACGATACTTATCCGTGGTTTGCGGGCGGTGTCGGACTTCGAGTACGAATTTCAACTGGCGAATATGAACCGCCGCCTGAATCCGAAATTAGAAAGCGTGTTTCTGACCCCGGCAGAAGAAAACTCGTTTATCTCATCCACACTTGTCAAAGAAGTGGCTTTGCATAAGGGTAAAGTGACTGACTTTTGTCATCCTGTCGTGGAAGAAGCGCTGAAGCAGCGCTTCCACGGTAAGTGATGGCTGGCTAAATGTGATGAACCGTCTGCCGCAGAGATGCGGCAGTCAGAACACGTTGGATGGATTTACGCCGTATTTCTCTATGAAAGCTATTTCTGGCACTCCGGACAGTAAAAGGTATTGCGCTGTCCAATCACCACGCTTTTGATTTCACTGCCACACACTTCACAGTCCTTTCCGGCACGGCCATAGACTCTTAAATGCTGGGCGAAATAGCCCGGATTACCGTCGCTCTGAGCAAAATCTTTCAGTGTGGTACCGCCCTGTTCAATGGCTTTTGCCAGCACTTCTTTAATAGCGGCTGTCAGCAGAACATATCGTTTCGCACTTACCCGTCCGGCTGCACGACGCGGGTCGATACCCGACATAAACAGCGCTTCATTGGCATAGATATTCCCGACTCCCACCACCACGTCATTATCCATGATGAAAGTTTTCACCGGGCTCTTTTTCCCTTTGGCCAGTTCCACCAGCCGTTGCGCATCAAAATCGTCTGTAAGCGGCTCAGGCCCCAGTTTCAGAAGCAGTTTATGCATCTCACCTGTTGGCTGCCATAAACAGGCTCCGAAGCGTCTGGGATCGTTAAAACGCAAGCATTTACCGCTTTTGAGCACAATGTCGATATGGTCGTGCTTAACCGGCGGATGCGTGGCGTCAATCACACGTAATTTCCCGGACATGCCCAGATGCAGCACAATCTCTCCGTTGCCGGTATCTATCAATAAATATTTCGCCCGTCTGCGGATGTTACGGATCTCACAGCCCTCAGCTTTAAAAATATCATCCGGAACAGGCCAGCGAAGCCGCTTATCACGCACAATGATTTTGCTGATTGTCTGATTCATCAGCCAGGGCGAAATGCCGAGGCGGCTTACCTCAACTTCAGGTAATTCAGGCATAGAACATTACTTCCTATTGATCCCAGGGTAGTAAACCGGTGAGTGTAGCATCACTCAGCCGGTACCAGGCATTCTCTGTTTTCACCAGCGTTTTATCTTGTTGGGGATAAAAAGCAAACACAAGGCCGTCAGACTGGCCAGCCAGCCACACCACTGCTACCAGAGGTTCAGTTTGCGGCTCCGCCGACATTTCTTCAGGCTTCAACGTTGCTGAACGCCAGGCGCTGATTTGCTGCGCGGGAGTAGTGACAATCTCCGGGTCCGGAGACACCTGCCGCCAACCTTGTCCGTTTCTGACCAGCTGGCTCTGCCCCTGCTCTATTTTTAATACATAAGCGTCTTGCGGGATCAGGGGCACCACGGCGGGCGCTTTTGCCGATGGCAGAAATGTATCCAGATTGAACAAGGCAATCATCAGCAACATAGAAAATATCACTACGTTGTTCATACCGCGCTGTGAAAGAAAAGCCATATTTTCTCAGTTTTGAAGTTACTTTTATCAGGATAATGGTCAATACCGGAGTCTACGCAAATTCAGAAACGAAAATAGCGTAAAACCGGAGTCAGTGGGCGTTCAGAAACCGTCTGCCGCAGGGATGCGGCAGCCGGGGCCCCATGGATGGGTTTACGCCGTGTTTCTGAACGCCCAGTGACACAGGTAGCTATTTTCGTTTCTGAAGCCCGCCAAGTCCGGTGTATTGCTCTTTCCGGTAAGATTAACGCACTGGAGGCTAAACGCAAAAAACCCGGCAAGAGCCGGGTTTTCGTGGAGACAAAAGCAAGTTTTATTACTTGATTTTTGCCTCTTTGAACATAACGTGCTTACGCACAACGGGATCGTATTTTTTGATCTCCATTTTGCCAGGCATGTTACGCTTGTTTTTGTCAGTGGTGTAGAAGAAACCTGTACCTGCTGAAGAAACTAATTTAATTTTATCACGCATTGTCGGCTTCCTTAGACTTTCTCACCACGGGCACGAAGATCAGTCAGAACTGAATCGATACCCTTTTTATCGATGATACGCATGCCTTTAGCAGACAGACGCAGTTTAACAAAACGGTTTTCGCTCTCAACCCAAAAACGGTGAGTTTGAAGATTTGGCAAAAAGCGACGACGAGTCGCATTGCGCGCGTGCGAACGGTTATTACCAACCGCTGGACGCTTACCAGTAACTTGGCATACTCTTGACATTGTATTTGTCTCCAGAACTACAAAACTGTCGCGCCAATCGATCCCACCTAATAAGTATTCCGGGTCAGTTGACGATATTACGATAAATTAGAGGGCGCATTTTATACAGCAAACAGACGCAGATTTCAATAAAAAAGGCTAAAAACCTTCTTTTCATCGCGACATTTTTTACGCTAACTCATTTTTTAGCCGCGCGCAGACCATGAAAATTCATCCGTCACGCACAATCGGGGGCGCATAATACCACCTAAAATCGATCCTGTAACGATCTGATCGCAGATCTTTTACTCAATGATCAGATCAATCCAGGAATGACGATCGCGCATTCGTGAAATCAATCAGTCTCGCCGGCCGTCTTAACATTTGTCCGCCATCACGTGAAATAGGGATCCAGGGGAACGTACCACGCCCTTTCGCCGGCTTCAGCGTAAATAAATCCAGCGGCACGGAAATATAGAAACCTTTGGTAAAGCTTCCTTCTCCGTACTCTTCTGACGATACATCGGTAAATGCAGCATACGCTCCCACCACAATACCGCTGTCGAAGCGCTTGGCGAAATCGATATTCACCCCTTTGTCCTTAGCAAGGAACTGTCCGGCGCTCACCGTCAGCATGGTGTCATCCAGAAACTCAGGTTCCCAGTAAGCACTGATATGGCCGGTGAAGGCTGTATAGTCCAGGAAACTGAACTGATCATCATAATCACGCTGCTTAACGTAATTTACGTCCACACCAAACGCCAGAGAACTGTCTACAGGACGCCAGAGCACTTCACCACCAGCACCGCCGTACATGGTCTCCAGGTAACCACCGTAAGCCTGGGCGAAGAAATCGTTGCCAAGGCTGTCATTCCACTGCATGAAGGCGGTATCAACCCACAAGTCATTTTCCACATATTCACGCACGTAGGTTCGTACACGGGGAAGGGTTGATGTATCCTGGTCAACGGTAAAGCTGAACTTGTCGAAATTATCGAAGAGTGTGGCGCGGATACTGGAAATTGCGGTCCAGTTCTGGTTTATCGCATAGCCGCCACTCAGGATCAGGCCGCCCTGATAAAGATAAAAATCTTCCGGGTTACCGAATGTCTGGGTATAGAAGAAGTCGACAGAATGGAACAATCCGCTGGTTTTTTCCGGGTCGTACTTATCGAGTACATTGTCTTCCGGCGCCTGTCGTGTGTATGTCTGCTTAATATCTGCTTCGATATCTTCGTATTTAGCAGCCACTTTAAATGCATCCGCATCAATGACAGTATCCACCAGCGGTAAACGACCGGCATTTTCGACGATATGGTAAGACTTCACCGATTCAGGCAACTCAGACGCAGCAATACGCCCAATACGCTCAGCCGCTTCATTTTTATCACGGTATGCAATCTGATTACCGTAGAAAATGGCTTTGTCTTCTTCAATAGAGGCATCAGAAAGAATAAAGCCGCCATCAAATGCCAGGTCACGGTATAAACGGCGCTTATTAACGGAATCCACACCTGCAGCAGGTTTCGACTGCACGATATCTCTGGGCGGCTTATCTATTTTCACCTGTTTAGCTGTGTTCATATTGAAGTGATAAGTCACACCAAATCCGAATGTATTTCCGCGCTGATAGTTTGCAGAGAAGTCGAATCCTTTCCAACGGTAAACAGCACCAATGTTAAAACGGGTATCCTGCTCCAGCGCACCCGCCCGGTCATTGGTATAATTGTTCCCTTCGTATTCCAGCTTGAGGCGCAGAGGCTCCCAGGGAGTCTGATACTCAATACCACCGAACACAGCCATAGGGCCTTTGAAGAATTGCTGATAGTCAACTTTACCGCCCCGGCCGGAGAATCCGGCTGGCCGGTCGCAGTAACTGTCTTTCAGCTTACAGAAAGGATTCGTTATATCGTCGGCGGTGCCCATATAACCCCAGCCCAGGCCAAGGTGAAAGTCGAACGGCCCCCAGGCTTTTGATGCTGTGACATATTCGCTTTCGAAAAAACCGGTGCCACCAAAGTCACGGAAACCCAGCGACACTTCCGGGAAATAAAACCCTTCTTTTAATAATCTGAATTTTACATCAAGACCTTTGTCTTTCAGCGTTTGATCGCCACTGAAACTAGGTGTATCACTGTAAAGCCGGGTACGTACGTCGGTATAGCGGGCAGTGGCCTGCATCCAGTCGTACAACTGTAAATTCACCGACCAGAACCGGTATTCCTGATTGTCGGTGTAATTAATAAATAAGTCACCTTCCTCACCCATCCGCGAAGTCGGTGTCTGAATCAGTCCGGTTCCGCCCTGCACCATCTGTGAAGGCTGAACCTGCAGTGTTACGCTGTCATTACTCATCGCAGCACTACTAAAACAGGCTGCAGCAACAGCTACCGCACAACGTGTGTGCGTTCCTTTAAATTTCATCATGGCAGCACCCTGTGAACAGCAAGACTGGCCACTTTTTCATTTAAATCATCAACGTCAGGCGATAACAACCAGGTAAACAGCGGCACGTAAATTTGACTGCCGGGCATGACTTGAGAATAAGATTTCCCCCAGTACGCGATATTCTGTTTAGTGATTTCTCCGCGGGGGGAAATGACATACACATAATCAGGGTCGGCATAGCCTCTCAGGTTCACCCCTTCAGCGTAATCTGCCGGCGTACTCTGATTGCGGTATTCATATGACCCCGGCGTTTTCACCATGCCACTGAGCCACACGGTATCCGGTCTGCCGGTAAGGTAAATGGCGTAATTCCCTTCCTGAAGCATAGGATTTTGCTTCACGTCAAGCCGGGCCGCGTTCCGGTTCAACTTTACAGGCAGGCGTTTTGCCAGCGTCCAGTTTTCTACCTGTCTTTTAAGGGCGTTCAGTGCAATCGCTTTATCGTCGTTCACACTTAAATCTACAGCTACCGCATCAATGGACTGCAACACGTCTTTGCGCATGGCTTCAACGTCTGCAGTGTTCTCGCTGTAAATAGCACAGGCGGGCCAGTACCAGTCGCCATTTTTTGCGGTTGTCTGCAAAATAAGAGACAGCCTGACCGGATTCAGATAACGGTACTGCTGACCGTTTACTTTTACATTCACCGATGCCAGCGTGGATGCACTGAATAATGAGATAATGATTAGCGCCAACAATGCTTTCATGGCTTCACCTCCTGACCATCAATCAGTCGCTGAGCGCGGCTCAGATACGTCATGGTAATTAACTCTCCGGCCGGCGATAACAGTTGTTCAGATTTCAGCATTTCACCACTTTTATCATCAAACCAGTAACGGTTTATCCACTGTGTCCCCGTTTCATAAAAAGGGCTGGCGCCGTTAAAATTGACTGTTTGTTCAATCAGATATACGGAAAATTCATAATCCATAATCGTTAACTGGCTTGCCTCACTGCGCTGCCAGACAGTTTGTACATCCAGTCCGTAGCCATAATTTTCAATGTCTACCAGATAATCCCATGACAACGCTGCCCCGGTTGGATCAAACAGTGGATTAGCCAAAAGATCTGAGTGATAAATTAAATCGTTTGCGAGTCCGTGGGTTTCGGTAATCACGCCCTTTTGCATGGAAAGTAAGGCATTATCAGCTGATACCCAGGTTTGTGTCTCACCTTCGATATAGGCCAGCGCCATGATGATCTGCACACGATCACCGTGTTTAACGGCCATTAAATCCGCTTTGCTTTGTCTCAGAGTTTCAGAGGAAACGGTGTTGTCAGATTGCGTGAAGGCCAGTTTGAGCGTGTCGTAATAAGCTTTATTCGTGCTGGAACAACCGCTGACCAGTGCTAAGGCGAACAGAGAAGAAAGAATCCTGCGGAACATATTCCTAAACATCTTATTAGTAAAGCGATGAAAAAACGGCGGGGTACACCAGAAATAAAAAAGCCGCTCCGGTTAAGGGGCGGCTTTCAAAATTCATTCAGAACTTACTGAGGTGCGTAAGTATAAGTTACTGTGATAGGAGTAGTAACTGTAATAATTTGCGTACCAGATACAGTAACAGTGTCAGTTACTGTCGTCGTTGAGCCAACACATACACCGTCAACCAGCTCGTCACCATCGTTACAAGTTGGATCTGGATCTACAACGCCATCGTCCAGGTCAGCTGAACCACGGTTGTTGCTCACGATTGCGCCTAATACGCCCAGGCCGATAACACCAGTAGCGATAGAACCGGCAGTCATGCTCCCTTCTGCACCGTTAGAGCTGTTACCAGAGTTGTCTTGTGCAACAGCACCAAAAGCCATGGTTGCACCGATGACTAATGAAATTAATGACTGTTTCATAATTGTCCTTTATTAAAAATCCACCGACGCACTACCCTAAAGCATTTGTCACTAAGTGACTACTCTCCAGGCATAATTTGGTCGTAAAAAATATACGTTTCACATGCTCGTCGCATGGATCGCCGACGATCTGTCAGGATCGTAGACATCAGTATAGCAAGGTTCAAAATTACATCAATCCTTTCTGTGCTAAAGAAAACACAGAATTATCGCCCACGATAAAATGATCTAACACACTGACATCAATAAGATTGAGCGCATGTTTTACATCCCGGGTAAGACGAATATCGGCATCGCTGGGATCTGATACGCCGGAAGGATGGTTATGGACCAGAATGACCGCAGCGGCGTTGTCATCAATGACCTGCTTTACAATCTCACGGGGATAAACGGCTGCTGCATTCAATGTGCCGGTGAAAAGTGTTCTGAAGGCAATAAGATGGTGCTGGCTGTTAAGGCACATAATGGCAAAGTGCTCTTTGTATTCATGACGCAAAGATGCCAGCAGGAAAGCTTCAACATCACTGACATGATTAAATACCGGTCTGGATTTCAACGGGGTTTCCAGCACTCTGCGGGATATTTCCGATACTGCGGCAATTTGTGCATAACGCATATCGCCTACCCCTTTGATATCACATAATCGGGCTTTTTTTGCGCACACCACTTCCCGCAGAGAGCCAAACTCGTCCAGTAAATTCCGCGCGATACACAACGCCCCTGCGCCACCCATACCGCTGCCAAATAGCACTGCCAGCACTTCTGCATCAGAAAGCGCTGCCACGCCTTTTTCAAACAACTTTTCCCTCGGCCTTTCTGCCAGCGGCCATGCTTTTAACCCGGTCATATCTGTTCCTTTATCATACGGAACAACAGCCTACGCGGTATCAAACAAGCTCACTACTGGCTGCAATGCCAGATCGCTCTGTCTACCGGTAACAGAAAACATCTGGTAGGCTTACCGCAATCTTATTGTCTGAAAAATGCACTATGCACTTATTCAATAAAAAAATTCTTCTGGGTGTTACCGGCGGTATTGCTGCCTATAAAACACCGGATCTGGTAAGAAAACTGAAAGCGCAGGGCGCTGACGTGAGAGTGGTACTGACACGTGGTGCAACAGAATTTGTCAGTTCATTATCGTTACAGGCGGTTTCCGGCCATCAGGTTCACAGCGAGTTGCTGGACGAGCAGGCTGAAGCCGGAATGGGTCATATCGAACTGGCGAAATGGGCCGATGTTTTATTGATTGCACCGGCCACGGCGCACTGCATGGCTAAACTGGCGCATGGCCTGGCGGATGACCTGCTTTCAACATTGTACCTTGCAACCACGGCTCAGGTTTTCATTGCTCCAGCCATGAATCAGCAAATGTGGCAGGCACGGGCAACGCAGGATAACCTGCAAAAATTGCAACTTCGTGCCATCCGTTTCATCGGGCCGGCAGCAGGCGAACAGGCATGTGGCGATGTGGGACCGGGCAGAATGGAAGAACCGGAACTTATCGTATCTGCATTAGCCAGTGCCCTGACCGGTAATAAGCTGGAAGGTAAAAAAGTTGTCATTACTGCGGGACCAACCAGAGAGCCCATTGACCCGGTCAGATACTTATCAAATCACAGCAGTGGCAAAATGGGATACGCCGTAGCACAGGCTGCGGCTGAGCAGGGCGCAGAGGTTGTGCTGGTGTCCGGCCCGGTTTCCCTGACAGTCCCCCCCGGGGTAAAACGCATCAGTGTGCAAACTGCTGATGATATGCTCGAAGCAGTCATGAGCGAGATCAACTCAGCGCAAATCTTCATTGCAGCGGCAGCCGTTGCCGATTATCGTATTAATCATCAGGCAGAAAATAAGATTAAAAAATCTGATGATAAGTTAACACTTACTTTTGTTAAAAACCCTGATATTCTTAAGACTGTAGCAGCATTACCCTCTCCGCCGTTTACGGTAGGGTTTGCTGCTGAAAGCCAGAATGTGGAAGCTTATGCGCGGGGCAAACTAGAAAATAAAAACCTCGACATGATTGCTGCGAATGACATCACCCTGGAAGGGCTTGGCTTTAACAGTGACGAAAATGCGCTGCATGTCATCTGGGAAGAGGATGACGTACAGTTGCCTCCGGCGAATAAAACAGAGTTAGCCAAATCGCTAATCGCGCTGGTTGCAAAACATTATAATAATAAACAATCAAATTAATGGTCTGCCGGTCGATAAACCGACATAAGATAATCAAAAACACAGACCACTTTAAAATGGAACCGGGATTGAGAACTGATCCTGAAGCAGAGGAAACACTCGCCTTATGCCTGCTGTAAAGAAAACAAACCGACGGGCCCAGATACTTCAAGCACTGGCCGGCATGCTGGAAACGCACCAGGGCCAGCGTATCACAACCGCGAAACTCGCTGAAAAGGTGGGTGTATCAGAAGCGGCACTCTATCGTCACTTCCCGAGCAAAGCCCGGATGTTCGAAGGGCTCATCGAATTTATTGAAGAAACGTTATTCTCCCGTATCAATAAAATTCTGAACGAGGAAAAGGATTCAGCAGCACGGTGCCAGCTCATTTTGCACTTGTTACTGGGCTTTGCAGAGAAGAATCCCGGCATAACCCGCATCCTGAATGGCGATGCCCTGATGGGTGAACAGGACCGGTTGCGTGCACGGATTGCCAAGTTATTCGAAAGGCTGGAAACCCAACTGAAGCAAATTTTGCGTGAACGCAAGTTACGGGAAGGTAAAACGCTGGCTGCAGACGAAGGTGTAGTAGCTAATATGATGATTTGTTATGTCGACGGCCGGATAAACCAGTTCATCCGCAGTGGTTTTACCCGCAAGCCTACTGAGCAGTTCAACGAACAATGGCAGATGTTCAGACAGGTCTTTATCTGATTTGTCTGTACCGGAAATACAAAGAGCGCGATTCCGCGCTCTTTTTCGTTATGCTTACAAACTCTGAAACTACTGCTTACTGAATGTATTGCCGAAGAAGTCTCCGTCATTCCACTCCGGGCGGTTAGCCTGAGTAGCCAGTGTCAGTCCGATTTCAGCGTTCACACAAGTGAAAGTTTTTGCAGCTTCCCAGTTAAATGGCTGGTTAATATCGTCACTGGGCTTGTGATAATGGGTTGCCAGAAACTCACCGAATTTTTTACTGCCATCTATATCAGGATCTTTAGATGTCAGACCGGGTACCATAAACACCGAAGGCACACCCTGCTTTACAAAAGCATAGTGATCAGAGCGGGTAAACAATGCCTGCTCTGGCCAGGGGTCCGGGCTCAGAGTAATGCCGGCATTGCCTGCTGCCTCTTCTACTGACGCTTTCATGTCGCTGTGACTGGCACCAAATGCAATGACATCGGCAAAGGGATAGGTCAGGATTGGCATATCCAGATTTACGTCAGCCACCATGGATGTTACCGGCACCGTTGGATTACGGGCGAAATAATCAGCGCCCAGCAGCCCTTTTTCTTCGCCGGTTACGGAAACAAACAAAATTGACCGGGCTGGTTTTTCGGGCAATTCACTGAACAGCCTTGCCGTTTCGAGCATCACGGCAGTACCTGAAGCATTGTCCATGGCACCGTTATTGATGTTGTCTTTCTTAACTGTTTTGGCAAAGCCAATATGGTCGGAGTGGGCAGAAAAAACCACATATTCATTTTTAAGGGTTGGATCGCTCCCTTCAATCATACCCACCACATTCGGGCTGGTAATTTGAGAATGCAGACTCTTCTTACTCAGAGAAATAGTACCCGGAATCACAAAACCTGCCGGCGATTTGTCTTCTTCCAGTTCCGCGTAAATATCATTCAAAGAAACAGGAGCATTAGAAAATAGTTGCTGTGCGGCCGGTTCGCTAAGATAAGCACTGCCTTTCAACTGTGCGAACGTGTTCGCCGGTACGCCGTTTTCATCCACCCATGCCATACGGGGAGTATGAATGTAGCTGAGCATATTCTGATACGGGCGTACTTTTTCAGCCACTGGCGTAGAAACCGTTATCATACCAATGGCACCGTGCTGTGCAGCATAAAACTGTTTCTGATAACCCGACGCAAAGTGCGCCCCTTCTTCACTGGGGAAAGAAGCCGGCTTACCGGAAAGTACCACAACAATTTTGCCTTCCACATCCAGACCGGCGTAGTCATCGTGATTCAGTTCATCAGCAATGATGCCATAACCGGCGAAAACCATCTCACCGCTCAGCGCAGAGTCGGTGGCCATTAAATCAGGACCGGTCAAATAATCTTTAGGGTAAGCAAAAGACAACGTCCCGCCTTCCGTCTGATAAGTGAATTCGGGAGATTCCTGCACCAGACTGGCCTTGCGGAAAGGTACTGGTTGCATAAAGCCATCCGTACCGGCCGGTTTGAGACCATATTTGGCAAATTCGGTGGCAATATATAACGCAGCAATATCATGTCCGCGGGAACCGGTATCACGGCCTTCCAGCAAATCATCAGCAAGGAAAAACAGGTGAGATTTGATTCTGTTCGTGTCAGGATTGAAATGGCTGTTAACGGCATCATCCTGCGCCGCCACACCCGTAACAGCAGACGCAGCGAACAGCCCGCTCAGGATTAATTTTCTTATCATAATCATCTTCAAAATTGCATAAACCACGGGCATGTTAACCCGGAAGATGATTTAAGCAAGGCGATTAACCCTATCCCTTGATACTTCCATGGTTTACGCTACGCTCAATAGAAGTACACACTAATGCGACCGCTATGCCAAGAAGCGCACAATACGATATAGACGAGATACTCGGACAAGCTGTGGACATATTCCTTGAATATAGTTTCCACGGCGCCATCATGGATGAAATTATCGCCCGCACCTCTTTTAACCGGCGCGGTTTTTATCTGGAATTTGGTTCTAAACAACAGTTCCTGTACAAAGTTTTAGAGCATTATCAGAAAACTCAGCTGATGCCCGTAGTCAGTGAACTGGAAAACCACCACGGCATCACCGCCATCAATACTTTCTTTTTGCGATATATCCCCCTGGTCTATGGCAGAGGCTGTTTATTGATTAACTGTGTTTGCGAACTGGGGAAACAGGATCCCACAATCAGAGAAATGGGAAGACACTATCTGGACCGTCTGCAACTCGATTTTATCGGTTGTCTGGAAAAAGCCAAATTGTCAGGGGAAATAAAACCGGACATCAATATTGAGTCTGCAGCTCTTCAGCTTACCAGCTATGTTCAGGGTTTTGCCGTAAACGGCATCCTTGCTGAAAACCGTGAAGAGATGGTCATTGCCACAGAAGCGCTGCTAACCCCGTTGCAGGTTTAACAGAAAACCGTAAAATCATGCTCCCGAATGTGCATTTCAGGTTTTCAATTTCATGAGTAGTAACGACCCTTTGTACCGCATCCAGTTTGTCAGTAACGGCGAACGCTATGAGTTATATGTGAGGGAATTAAGTCAGGACAGTATGTTCGGCTTTGTAGAAATTGGTGATTTTGTCTGGGATACTCATACCAGTCTCGTGGTTGATCCCAGCCATGAGAAACTGAAAACAGAGTTTTCAGATGTCGAAAGGACGTATGTACCTATGCACAATGTGTTACGCATTGATGCTGTAAAAAAACAGGGCACGGCAAAAATCACGCAACTTTCTGAAAAAGTAACCGCGTTCCCAAGCCCGATTTACACGCCGAAGAAAGACTGAATTTCCTTAACTGACCGGAGTTGTTGCTTTGCTGGCTTTTAGTATTATTGCAGTATTAGTTTTAATCCTGATATTTTTTGTGCTTAAAGTGCAAAGCTTACAGAAATTAGTCAATTCAAATAAGCATCAGGCAAAGCAAAATGCCAGTAAAGCCAATAGTGCTTTTGACACTTTGAGTACTACGGCCAAATCTTTGCAGCAAATCTTTATCGAAAGGGTTGAATCCGCCAGTAGCAAAGGCCTTATCAGTGGCAAAAAATATGATGTTTTAATTTTGATTGTGTCCTCATCTGCAAAAATTATTTTTGATAATTGTGAGAAGGGACATTCAATTGAAGAAGGGCTCAATATCGCTTTGCGTGATACCGAACTTTCTATGGAAGACATCAAAAGCTTTATTCAGGAACAACCTAATGATGTACGTATCAGTTGGGTTAAAAATACCGCCGATGGCTTTATTAAAGCCTGTGATCTTATGACATCAGGGTTACTGGCTCCCCGCGCCTCTTCTTCCGCGTCTGAATAACATTGCTTTAGAAAACAATCACTCTGTTGAAAGATAAACAGGTGTCTTGATCACTGTTTATTTCTGCCTATAATACTGTATATATATACAGGTAAATTATTATGGCAAATTCGCTTTCTCTGGTTGAAATGCCCCCCGGAGTCTGGCGTGGCAGTCAGGCTCAGATGAAACAAAGCCGTCTGCTTCCGACGGGATTCACTCATTTTGATTCAGCATTGTCTGGAGGCTTCCCTGCATCCGGGGTAATCCGAATCGTGTGTCTGCCGGGTTGCGGTGAATTGTCATTTCTCAAATCTGTATTCAATTCATTACAAGCTGAAACGCTGGCGGTGTTTATTAATGCGCCCGGTATGCTTACCGCCCCCTGGCTGAACCGGACCGGCTTTAATCCTTCTGACTGCAAACTTGTCACCGCACCGGATGATTTGAGTGGCTGGGCAACGGAAGAAGCCATCAAATCTGATGCCTGCTCACTCGTGTGCTGCTGGACAAAATCTATCCTCCCCGGACAGGCCCGGCGGCTTCAGGTGGCGGCGGCTCAGCATGAATGTATGGTGCTACTTTTCGAGCACCCTGTGAATGTACAACACCCGCTTCCCATCGCCTTAGATTTACTTTTTATGCCGGCAACTGAAGGTTTTGAAGTGAATATCAATAAGCAATTGAAAGGCTGGCCAGTCTTGGGAGTAAAAGAGCGCTTTAAATACACGCCGGATAACAGTGCTATTGCATCAGCAATGTCCCGTTTTAACCGTCTGCCGGAGCAGGATGGTGCCCGTCATGGCTGATCAGCGCTGGCTGTATGTATACTGTTACCGGCTGACGCTGGATAACGCACTGCATGCAGGAGCCACTGACAACAGTTTACCTGTTGCGGTTTACCACCAGAAACGCAATGCCCTTATTCAGTTAAACCGGACTGCCCGTGCAGCAGGCATTGAGCAGGAAATGGGACTGGCTCAGGCCGCGGCCTTATGTGAAAACCTGGAGCTCATCGATTACGATGAATCCATGGAATTGTCATTACTGAAAAATCTGGCCTCTCAACTTTATGAGTGTGTCGCAGAGATCTCAGTAAGCCCGCCGGATGGACTGGCAATACGTATCGATAATCTGGTGCGCTATTACGGCAGCTACGAACAAATATGGGAGGCCGTAAAAGCAGTGATCCTCTCACGCAACATACGGTGTCATTATGCTTCAGCATGGAGCCCGGACGCGGCCAGCGTACTTGCAAGGCAAAAAACAAACATTCTGCTGCTGGAGAACGCATCAATTCGCCGCGCCCTGAATGATCTTCCCGTTTCTGCATTACTGCTCAGTCAGAAAGAGAGTCATGCGTTATACAGAGCGGGCATAAAACACCTGGGAGCCCTGTTTGAATTACCAGCCACTGAAATTGGTAAGCGCTTTAACAGCGATTTACTCAAATATCTGTTCTCACTGAAAGGAGACAGTTATCGTGCAGGACCGTTTTATCATCCGCCTGCGACCTTCGAACAAACGGTTATTCTGCCTTTTGAAGTAACCGGTACAGATAAACTGAATGCGTACCTCGGTAAAATTTTGAAGGATTTAGGCATTTTTCTGCGACTCCGGAATGCCGGCACGCAGTGGCTCATCCTAACCCTCTGTTACAGAGAAACAGACCCTGTAACGCTGGATATCAGAAAATCAGATCTTCGCTTCAGCTTTGATGAATGGGCGAACCTGATTGCCCTTAAACTGGAAACGACAGAACTGGCAGAACCGGTTATTCAATTCACATTATGTGCCGGTGAAATCAATGAATATGCCGGTACAGAAGCCGACTTTTTTAATGCCAGGAAGCATTTCTTCGCCCGCCAGCAATTACTGAGTAAACTCACCGCCCGGTTGGGTAATCAGGCAGTTTCTGACGCCGCCTGGCCGGAGGACCACCGGTTTACGATGGCAAAAGCGCCCCGCTCTCACGCTTTCAGTGAACAGGCTGCACAACATATTCCTGCCTTTATTTTATCTCAGCCACAACGCCTGACAGGAACGCCTAAAATTGAGTTCGGCCCGGTGAGAATAGAAAGCGGTTGGTGGGACAATGCACCGGAACAAAGAGATTACTTCATCGCGCTGAATCAACACGGTCAGCGCATGCAGATATTCAGGGAACAGGGTGGATGGTACATCAGCGGCTGGTATGCCTGAATGCAATATGCAGAACTCGTTACTCAAAGTAACTTCAGTTTTCTTTATGGTGCGTCTTCACCGGAAGAACTGGTAACCACAGCAGCATTCCTGAGCTACCAGGCTATTGCTATTACTGATGAATGTTCTGTGGCTGGTATTGTGCGGGCGCACAGCGAGATATCGCGCCATCACTTACCGGTAAAACTGATCAGCGGAAGCCTGTTTAATTTCGGCGAATCATTACAATTTGTGCTGCTCTGCCCGGATAAAAAAGCATGGAGCGAACTGTGCCGTATCATCACCAACGCCAGACGTCGCAGTCCCAAAGGAGAATATGCGCTGGCAGAGTGGGACATCAAATCTGTCCGGCACTGTATTATCATCTGGCTTCCTCACCTTAGTGATGAAGAAAATGTCCGCTGGGGAGAATGGTTCAAACGCTTTCATCCTGAAAGAACATACATCGGCGCGGTCCGTCACCTTGATGGCAGGGACCATCTTCGTTTCGCTCAGTATGAGGCACTTCATGATAGTTTTTCACTGCCAGTAACAGCGTGTACCCACGCCCTTTTTCATCACAGCGAGCGGCTTGCATTACAACATGTCATGCACGCTATGAAAGAAAATACCACGGTAGACAAACTGGGTCTTAATGCTGTCTCAAATGCAGAAAGAGCACTCCGTCCGCTAAGTAAATTACAAAAGCTGTATCCGGCAGCCTGGCTTGCAACCGCATCCAGAATTGCGTCGCAATGTGTATTTAGTCCTGACGAACTCAAATATCAATATCCTTCTGAACTGGTTCCGGCTGGTTATAACGCAACAAGCTGGCTGAGGAAATGCGTCGAAGAAGGCATTTCAAGGCGATTTCCGGAGGGGATATCTGACTGTGTGCGGGCCATCATAGAAAAAGAGCTGACACTGATAGAGGAACAGCAATACGAATATTTCTTTCTGACCATTTACGACATTGTTCAGTTTGCTGCCGCTAACGATATTTTATATCAGGGTCGTGGCTCTGCTGCGAACTCGGTAGTGTGCTATTGCCTTGAAATCACCGCTGTCGATCCCAGACAGATAAATGTGTTATTTGAGCGCTTCATTTCTAAAGAAAGAAATGAGCCACCGGATATTGATGTGGATTTTGAACACAGCCGGCGGGAAGAAGTCATTCAGTATATTTATAGCAAATACGGCCGTGAACGCACAGCGCTGGCAGCGACAGTAATCAGCTTCAGGTTTAAAAGCGCATTTCGCGAAACAGGTAAGGCGCTGGGTTTTCCCGAATCTCAACTGGATTATGTGATTAAAAATATAAACCGGCGAGACAGAGCCGTGCCCTGGCAAACTCAAATTGAATCCTGCGGTTTAAATCCGCTATACCCTAAGGTGAGTCAGTTAATCAGCTTAACTGAACAAATTACGGGTTTCCCGAGGCACCTGTCTCAGCATGTGGGAGGGTTTGTCATTTCAGCCGGTCCGTTATATGAACTGGTACCTGTTGAAAATGCTGCGATGGCGGACCGCACTGTCATTCAATGGGACAAAGATGATTTAGAAACCTTAGGGTTACTGAAAGTCGATGTTCTTGCTTTAGGCATGTTAACCGCCATCCGGAAGACCTTCGCCCTGCTAAACCGTCAGTTTCCGGTGCCGGTATCGATACCGTTTATCACCGCACTGGGCGATGATCAGCAAGTCTACGATATGATTTGTAAAGCCGATACAGTGGGCACATTCCAGATTGAGTCCCGTGCACAGATGACCATGCTGCCGAGGCTCAGGCCACGTTGTTATTATGATTTAGTGGTGCAGATAGCTATTGTCAGGCCGGGGCCGATACAGGGCGATATGGTGCATCCTTACTTACTGCGTCGTCATGGCAAAGAAGCCGTATCTTATCCGTCAGAGGAAGTCAGACAGGTACTATCCAGAACCATGGGCGTGCCTATTTTTCAGGAACAGGTTATTCAACTGGCGATGGTCGCTGCCGGCTTTTCGGGCGGGGAAGCCGATCAGCTTCGCCGTGCTATGGCGAGCTGGAAAAAAGATGGCCGCATTTACGAATTCCGGGACAGGCTGATTAAAGGCATGACGGAACGGAACTACGAACCGGCTTTTGCGGAACAGCTTTTTGAACAAATAAAAGGTTTCGGGGGTTACGGGTTTCCCGAATCGCATTCAGCCTCTTTCGCTGTACTGGCCTACGTATCCTGCTGGTTGAAATGCTATTTCCCGGCAGAGTTTTATGTTGCCCTGCTCAACAGTTTACCTATGGGCTTTTATTCGGCTTCACAACTGGTTCAGGATGCCAGACATCATGAGATCACTGTGTTACCGGTCTGTGTAAATGCGTCGGACTTTGATCACAAGATAGAGCTGAAGGCAGGGATTAAGCAAATCCGGCTCGGACTACGACTGGTGAAAGGATTATCAGAAAATGGCGCTGTATTGCTTGAATCTAAGAGACCTGAAGAAGGTTACCGGAGTTTAACTGAACTTAAGATGTCCGGTTTGACGGAATCTGATTTGTCCTCTCTGGCCAGTGCGGATGCTTTTTTCAGCATATCCGGTAATCGTTACCGTGCAAGATGGCAAATGATGGATAAGCACAGCACAATGCCTTTATTCACTGCTCAGAATGAGCAACTGCCCTTCGATTTTGCACCGGATGACAAAGACGCATTGCTGGAAGATTATGCGTCAACAACATTATCGTTAAAGCAACATCCGGTTGAGCTTATCCTGCGAGACTATTCTGTCAGGCAACTGACATTGGCGCGGGAGTTAATTAACAGACCCAACAAATCTGTAGTACACGTACTGGGTTGCGTTACATGCAGACAAGCCCCCGGCACGGCATCCGGCGCGACGTTTTTTACCCTTGAAGATCACACCGGCAACATGAATGTGGTTGTCTGGCAAGCTACCGCCAGACATCAGCATCAGGCATATCTCAAATCACAGATCCTGCAAATTGATGGCATTCTTGAACGTTCACCCGAAGGGGTTATTCACATTATTGCGGGAAAGCTGACTGACAGAAGTAGCTGGCTGGATACATTGAATTCAGGAGCAAGAAACTTCCACTAAACTTTTTATGCTGTTTTCTACTATGAAAGATTTACTTAGCTTTACACTAACTTACAAACATCCTTGAATGTTTGTTTTCAAACCTCCATTTATCTCCCTGTAAATTGGCGCATTTTTTATTGGTGAGCATTTTGCAAACGTGTTTACACAAACATGTTGCAATACTCAGGAGGAACACATGTTTTCATTTTTCAGATACAGTTTATTTGCCGCGTTCTTGTCCGGCATCACATTCTCTTCAATGGCAGGCCAGTCTGTAGCGATCGATTATCTTCATGGCTTTGATGACATTAAAGGTGTCAGAGTTGCTTATCGTCCCGTTACCACATCTTTGTATACCGACTGGTTTGGAGACATCAAACTATATTGGGAGGCAAGCTTTAATGTTTGGGAATACGGCCGTTATAATGATCACGACACCAATCTGGCACTGGCGCTTTCTCCGGTTTTGGTAAAGCAAATTTCAACGGTATACGACAAGTATCCGTTGTATCTTGAAGCAGGTATCGGGGCAAGTCTGGTTAATGACCGTCATTTTGCCGGAAAGAACATTGGTTCACATTATCAGTTTGAAGATCGTCTCGGACTACTCCTTAGTTTAGATGAACAAGAAGTCAATCAACTCGCTCTGAGGTACATGCACTATTCCAATGGCGGACTGAACAGCGATAATCCCGGTCTGGACTTCCTGAACGTGTCCTATTCATACCATTTTTAGTTACATAAATTTTGTTGCCGGTTTGTAAACCGGCACTTGCAATTGCTTATTGATTCCATAAAATATGGTCAATTTTCAAGCACTCTTAATCAGAGTAAGCACCGGCATGAACAGTGTTATTTAAAAAGAATAAACAGCCGCTAAAGCGCCTTTCATCACTTGCTTTGCTCTTGTCATCCTTTATTAATCCAAGCCCGCCGGCAAAGGCAGAAACCTACATTGTAGGGCTGCAAAACTTTGATTATTACCCTCATTATAATTTCACCTCAGATCAGGACAGAGGCTTCATCTGGGCAGTTCTCGAGCTTTATGCCAGTGAGTCCGGTCATACATTCATTTATCAGACAATGCCTGTTCCACGCCTGCAGATAGAGTTGGCTAAAGGCACGGTTGATTTGATATATCCCGATAACTCAATCTTTCATCCGGGTATTACTGAATCAACTGAAAAACACTACTCTGTGGATGTGGTGAAAACTTTAAGCGGTGCAATTATTAAACGCACCAATGTGAACATGGAAATCAATGAAGTTTCAAAAGTGAGTTTACCATTTGGCTTTACCCCACTTGACTGGAAGGGTAAAGAGAAAAACGGTGACATTGATTTTGTAGAGACTGAGGACAGCCTGTCAGCGCTGCAATTGGTTGAGCAGGGTAAAACCGATGTGGCAGAAGTCGATTATTTCGTTACCAGCTATTTATCTGAAGCAAACCCCACTATTGGCGAGTTCACTTTGTCGCCGGTTCTGCCACACAATATCGTTGGTTTTAAGCTTGCGAGCATAAAGCAACATGGGCTTATCAAACAGATTAATGACTTTCTGACCGGCAATGAATCACGTATTGATGAATTGAAATTGAAGTATGGTATTCATGATCCTGAAAACCTGATCAAAGATATTCAGTCAGCTTATGTCAGAAGTGAGTGACCATAACGAATTGAAGAGTCTTGTATTACACAAATAGATGCTTGAGTCAGAAACGAAAAAAGCCCGCTCAGATGAGCGGGCTTCTTAATTGGGAGCCTGACGGTGTGCTACTCTCACATGGGGAGACCCCACACTACCATCGCCGCTAACGCGTTTCACTTCTGAGTTCGGAATGG
>NZ_JBSWXO010000019.1:0-72845 GCF_056160645.1 Alteromonas sp. ABH4_456 | reverse complement strand
CGGGGTATTTCGATTCGAACTGACGGAGCAGCTTCTTAACGCTAACTTTGGAAGAGGGTATGCGGCCATAGTGAACAGGACTCGCCCCGCGCTGTTCTTCACAATAAGCCACTTCATGGAATTCTTTGTGCGTATCCAAGCCGATAAAAATCATGCTATGTTTATTCATGCTAGCCTCCAAATGAATTAGTCTTAAGCAAACTAATTATGGTTCCGGCCGGTGCTCCGGTGGCTTTCAGCTAACCCACGAAAATGCGGAGGCTAGCATTTTGAAGGGAGTCATTGTGTCTATACGCGCCGAAAATTCCACTGGCAACTTGTAACCCATGAGGTTACAATAACCGCATGATTAAGAGTTTTATACATAAAGGCCTTCAGAAGTTTTATGCTAAAGGAACCACATCAGGAATTCAGAAGAAGCATGAAAATAAGCTTCGTCTGATCCTGTCCAATCTCGATCAAGCTGAAACGCCTGATGACATGGACTTGCCCGGTCTCTATATGTATAAACTCAAAGGTAAAAGAAATAATATTTGGTCTGTCAGAGTGAGTGGTAACTGGAGAGTTACATATCGCTTTGTTGGACGAGATGTCGAAATCGTTAACTACGAGGATTATCACTTATGAATATGTATAACCCAGCACATCCCGGTGAGATACTCAAAAGACTTGTTATTGATGCTCTAGAACTCACTATCACAGATGTCGCGCAGCATTTAGATGTTAGCCGCAAAACACTGTCTAAAGTTCTTAATGGCAAAGGAGCCATCACCCCAGAGATGGCACTTCGACTGGAACTGGTCTTCGGTAAGCCTTCAGCTGACCATTGGCTACGTTTGCAAAATGCTTTTGATTTATGGCAAACCCGGCAATATCAAAGTTCTTTACATGTCTCTCCCTATAATCTGGCGGCGGTATAAAGGCGCGTATAACACATATGAGCCCAACTCCGGTCAATAGGTAATAACAATTCTCTGGCTGCGTCAGCAGCCAGTTCAAGTCCCTGTGCTAAACCTCTTAACTTCATCTGTCATGGTCATCGTCAGGCATCGCCTGCGGCAAACACATATAGAGGCTCTCTTAGTGCGATCTCATCGCTGCCTGCTGCCGGGCAATCCGTGGCGGGAGCAGGGGCACTAGACATTCATCGGTTAACCTGATGCTGGCACTATTCAAAACGTAATGGCTGATTATTCTCGCCAGTTAGTGGAAGGCTCAGTGCAGGTGCAAGCGATTTAGCACAGGGTATTGTTGCGCAACAGGCGGATGTCTAATCAAAGCGTGGTGGCTGTGGACTCCGGTATAGTTCATCACATTACAGGTTCGTATGCCCAAAGAAGCGATAAACACGATACTCGCCATTCGACCAGTTAGACTTTCAGCTCATCCGCCTGCGCGACTTACCCTGCTAAAAAGCGTTCACTGTCGAACACCGTTTTATTCTTTAACATATAATACATGCATCGCCCGAGTTTATGGGCCAGGGCCGAGAGAGCTTTTGCTTTACTCATGCGCTTTTGTAACTTAGCGAGATATGCTTGTGCACGCGGGTTGCCTTTCAAGAACAACACCGCAGCTTCCGAGAATGCCCACTTAAGATGTGCATTACCGATTTTATTGCCCTGAGTACCGTATGTTTTGCCTGCTGATTCCGCTTTGCATTTGACCAGCCGTGAATAGGAGGCGAACTTCTGAACACTCTCAAAGCGTTGGATATTGCCTATCTCGTAAAGAATCGTCAGAGCCAGAACCCGTCCGACGCCCGGCAATGAACGTAGCAGATGATAGTCACGCCCATTATCGTTCTTGGTTATTTTCTCTACATAACACTCAATGCTGCTGACTTCATGGTCATAGATTTCAATCAGACACAGATTCATAGAATAGCCTTCATGTACAAGGCATGGCCAAGAATAAAGTCAATGTTGTGCTGTTCGCAAAAGTCACTGAGCCAATACCAGCAATGCATACATTCGGCACCGACTACGATATTCCCCAGATAGGGAGAAAGTAGTGTTAAAAGCTGTTCAGGCGAGTCTTTAATCTTCTTGTGAACCAGAATGTCGCCACGCTCATCAAGGATGCAAACGTAGAGCATTCGGGCATGAAGATCGATTCCGCAGTAAAAAGGATGTAAGTTAGTATAAAATTGCATTGAGTCTTCTCCGTTTTGGTTTGGTCGCCTTCCAGCTTAGCCAAGAAATTGGCTAAGCTGGGGAGAAGGCTCAATAAGTATCAAGTCAGTTAACTCCTTCCCCGTTACGCCTTTCTTCATCGCGGAGTGTTGCTGCTCCGCGAATTATACTTTTCAATACCCAACGATTTCTGCCGATACTTATTAAAATGCCCCTGTGATGTAGGATAAATGCGGGGTAAGTTTAATTTTTGAACAGGTAGACTAGTTATGCGTCAGCATACGTTGCAAAAACGGCAAACCGGTGTGGGCTTCATTGAAGTCCTCATAACGTTGTTCGTGCTTGCTATCGGTCTGCTTGGCGTTGCATCGCTGCAATTTGTGGGTTCTTTTGCGAACAGGGATGCGATAAGCCGCACACAGTCTGAACTGGTTGCCGAACAGGTAGCAGAGCGGTTACGGGCTGCCACGCGGCCGGCAACGGCAGGCGACGGAATGGTAGTGAATAACGCTTATTTCACCAGTAACAATTATAATTTTGCCACGCTGTCCTGTGGTTCCGGTGATACGTATGCGTGTCACTGTCTGAGCCTGCCTTCTTCCATTCCCGACTGTGAAAGCGGCACATGCAGCGAAGCACAGATAGCGCAGTACGATGCGTGGTCATTGTCCTGTGCAGCAGTACAAACTAATAAAGCCATTACACTGGATGTCTCCTGCACTGACAGTAACAGCGGAGATGCTGACACCTGCTCAGCAGGCTCCCGCATTCATATTATGCTGACCTGGCCGGTTTCGTCTTCCTCCAGGCAACAGTACACGTTAAATACCCGGTGTAACCCTGACTCCGGCGACAGTAATGCCTGCGTGGTTAAGGACATCACACTATGAATCAGCGGGGCTTTACCTTAATCGAAATGATGATCGCGCTGGTGCTGGGTCTGGTGATCAGCGGTGCAGTGATCCAGACAATGGTCAGTTCCAGAGTGACAAATTCCCTGAATCAGGCGGTCAGCCAGGTGCAGGAGTCAGGACGTTTTGTTATGGCAAGGCTGAACCGCGAAGTTATTGAGGCCGGGCGCTACGACCAGGTAGTAGCCAGAGTGGATACCACGGTAGACCCCCTTGTAGAAGCGGCATTTATTCAGAACCGTCCTGTCGGCTTGCCGGGGGATTATCTGTCCAGCGCATCCCTTGGCTCAAGCCAGGGCGGAAGCGGCGCTGATGATGAACTGGTTGTGAATTTTTTGGGGCGGGAGGATTGCACCGGAAACCGTTATGGCTACACAGGCAATGACGAATTTCATGTGGTGAACCGCTACTACGTGTCCGGAGAAAAGCTCTATTGTTCAGGATACGATGGCCGGGCATTGCGTGGTGTAAAAACGGCAACAGGTACCAGCAAGTCGGTGGTTCTGATGGATAATGTCGTGAGTTTTCAGGTTCAGTATGGCGTCACCGCCACCGCCACCGGTTCTCAGGGACAAGCTGTTCAGTACGTTACCGCCAGTCAGTTGTCAGCATTGCGGGCGGTTAACCGTCAGGTTGTATCGGTACGCATCGGGGTGTTGTTAAAAAGTGATGCCTCTCAGGTATCGAATATCGCCAGCCGTAATATTGCCGTTCTGAATGAGAGCGCGGTAGCTACTGACAGCGGGCACTATTTTCAGGTGTTCACGCAAACACTGGCCTTACGCAATATGAAGAATTTTGTGAGGAGCCTGTGATGCAAGGATTAAAGCCTCAGCAAGGTATGGTGCTTATTCTGGCGCTGCTTATTTTATTATCACTGACTATCCTGGGTGTCAGTGCTGTGTCGTCAAGTCTTGGGCAGAGTAAAATGGCTGTGTCGATGCAGCGTTCCGGTCAGGCTTTCGATGCTGCGGAAGCGGCACTGGCCGGGGTATTTTTTGAAGCTGAAGACGAAATTTTACTGACCGATTCCAGTAAAACCGATCCTTTGTCAGAAGCCCGTCAGGGAACTCAGTTTGATCCGGATTCCGATACATTGAGTTGTTCTGATCAGAACTGGACTGATCGCCGGGTAACTACCTCAGTACTGAATACCGGCTCAGAACACAACGGAAGCGGTAATTATCAGAATGATATGCGTACTGAAAGCTGGTCGAAAACCGCTTTCGTACGTGAGCAGGCCTGCAGAGGCTCAAGTAATGTGATTGGTGGTAGTAACGTTAACTGTCACGTGTTTGTTGTCAGAGGGTGTGGCAAGGTAGCCGAGCGTTCAACGGTGGTGGCAAATACCGTGACTGCCGCTGTTATCGCGCCCGCTTCGCAGTAGGAATTATGAAAATGAAAAAAGTATCACGCTGGTTTATTTCATTTCTTATGTGGTCGTGCATCGGCTTCGCGGCATGGGGTGACGATCTGGATATTTATCTCGGGACAGCAGACTCATCGAAAACCTATTTGCCAAATGTACTGTTCATTATGGATACATCGGGCAGTATGGCGGCTTATGACAACACCAGTCAGACAAGGATGCTCAGAGTACAAAATGCGCTGAAAGCGGCGCTGGACCAGGCAACCAATATTAATGCCGGCCTGATGCGTTTCTCTGATTATGGCGGCCCAGTACTCTTTCCGTTACAGGGAATTGATGAAGCCATTAATCCTGAGCTGATCACGTCAACCGGCGGCAGTACTGACGATGCTTCCGAGATAAATGGTTCGGTGTATGTGAACACCAATGCGGTTTATTTCACCTACGGTACGGCGACGGTAACAAGCGGTTTGCGTTTTACCGGTTTAAATATTCCTCAGGGCGCCACGATTACCGGCGCTTATATGCGTCTGACGTCCTCACAGTTAAACTCAGCGGCTTCTGTGATCACTATTCGCGGTGAACTGGCGGCCGACAGTCAGCCGTTTTCCACAGCATCATCTGATATCTCATCAAGAGCCACAACCGCAAGTCAGGTTGACTGGACCACTGATAATGAGTTTCCCGTCACTGATGATGTGATTTCAACACCGGATTTTTCACCAGTCATACAGGAAATCGTTGATCAGGCGGGCTGGTGTGGCGGTCAGAACCTGAGTCTTATTCTTGAAGGTAGCAGTACTGACAGCAGCAGTGAGCGCAAAGCCAGATCGGCAGATTACGGCACCACAGGCTCACCGCAGCTGGTGGTCACCTATGATGAATCTACCGCCACAGGCTGTATTTCAGGTGAAAGCCTGTTTCAGGTGTCTTCCACCAGGGACAACGCTGAGGAAAAGAACAATGGCTATCAGTCCACCGGTACTGAGCTGACCATGAATTCAAACTACAACGCGTACATCGGCATGCGTTTTACCAATATTAATGTGCCAAAGGACGCTACCATCAATAAAGCTTATCTCGTCTTTACCGGTTATGACTATCACGGCGGCAGTGCGTCCATGAAAATTTCAGCATCAGCAGAAAATGATGCTGAGAATTTTAAGAACTATAGCCGCTATCTGCTCAGAAATAAGTCTAAGACCAGTGGCATTACCTGGAACATGCCCACCTTTTATCGTAAATGGCAGCATGTCTCTCCGGATATTTCCAGCGTGGTTCAGGAAGTGGTTAATCGTGGTGGCTGGAGCGCCGGGAATGATTTAATGCTGATATTAAGTGATTTCTACGGTGACCGTGGAGCTTATTCTGTGAATGGCAGTGCGTCACGTGCACCACAGCTTTACATTCAATTTAACGGCAATGCAACGCCGGGGGTTTCTTCCACCGTACGTGAACACCTTATCGGCAAAGTGGACGAACTTAAAGCCAGTGGTTACACCCCCATTGTGGATACCCTGTACGAGGCAACCCGCTATTATGGCGGCTTGTCTGTGGACTATGGCCTGACCCGCGGTAACAACAATGTGTCAGGTGATGTGCGTAAGAGTACCCGTGTCAGCCACCGTAATTCTTACAGCGGCTCAGATCCGGTCCGTCCTTACGGATGCAGTGATGACAACCTGAGTGATGCGGATTGTATTAACGAATACATTCCATCCGGTGCAACCTATATTTCTCCGGTCACAGATTTGCAGTGTCAGACCAATAACCACATCGTGTTACTGTCTGACGGTGAAGCAAACAGTAACCACAGTGTCAGTAAAATTCAGTCTATGCTGGGTAAGTCCTGTACCGGTTCCGGTGGTGAAAAGTGCGGTCTGGACCTGGTGAAGAACATCAGTAAAACCGAAACGTCTGTGATAGACCGTCGTGTTATCACCCACACTATCGGTTTTGCTGCCAACAGCAATGCAAACAATTTCCTTAACCAGATCGCGCTGCAAAGCGGTGGTGGTTTCTATCAGGTGGATAACAGTGATGATTTGCTTACGGCTTTCCAGACTATCCTGCGTTCAGTAAAAGATGTAAATGCTACCTTTGTGTCACCGGGTGTGGCCGTTAACCAGATGAACCGTCTGACCCACAAAGACGAGCTGTATTTCGCATTATTTAAGCCATCAGAGGGCACTATCTGGCCCGGTAACGTGAAAAAATACAAAATCAGCGGTGACACGATTCTGGATAAAAATGGGGCAGGAGCAGTGGACTCTGTAACAGGATTCTTCTCAGATTCATCTCACAGCTACTGGTCCACGCTGGCCGATGGTAACGATGTGAGGGAAGGCGGGACGGCCAGCCAGATGAATATCAACCGTAATGTGTATTTCTTTGACTCTCCGGGTTCTATTGCATCCAGTCTGAATGCCGTGCATGAGAACAATGCGCTCATCACCACCGCAGATCTGGCCATTACCACGTCATCTAATCCGGTAACCTTGAGAAGTGAGTTGCTGAAATGGTCACGGGGTGTCGACGTTAAAGATTCTGACGGTGACGGCGACTCCTCAGATGTGCGACTGCAAATGGGCGATCCTATTCACTCTCAGCCGGTCATTGTTAACTACGGTACCAATGATTCAGCCATTTTTGTTGCAACCAATCAGGGGTTCCTGCATTCCTTTGATGCCGCCACCGGTAAAGAAAACTTCGCGATTATTCCGAAAGAGCTGATGGCCAATCTGCATGACTTTTACCAGAATGCCTCTTCGTATACTCACATCTATGGCCTTGACGGTGATATGGTTCTGCGCACAGTCGGCAGTAAAACCTACCTGTATCTTGGCATGCGTCGTGGTGGCAGTAATTATTATGTATTCGATGTAACCAGCAAAACATCTCCCAAACTGGTATTTGCAATCCGTGGCGGCACAACCGGACTTGAGAAAATGGGACAAACCTGGTCCCGTCCTACCATTACCAAAGTGAAAATGGGCAGTACCGAAAAGAATGTCATGATTGTGGGTGGTGGTTACGCAGACGGTCACGATACAAAGCTGACAAGGGATCCTGACGGTATTGGTAATGCTGTGTACATGTTTGATGCCGATACCGGTGCGTTGCTCTGGCACGCCAGTAACAGTGATGCCAACCTCAATATTGCTGAGATGCAGTACAGCATTCCAAGCCGGATTTCAGTGATTGACCGTGATAACGATGGATATGCAGACCATATGTATGTGTCAGACATGGGCGGGCAGTTGTTCCGTATGGATATCTATAACGGCAAAACTGGCAGCGACTTTGTTAAAGGTGCCCGTATCGCTGATTTAGGCGGGGCAACCAATACAGATAACCGCCGTTTCTATTACGGTGCAGATGTCTCTGAAATCGCGCTGGGCGATGAGTTATTCTACGGCGTCGCTATCGGCTCTGGCTGGCGCGCCTCGCCGCTGGATGTAGGTGTGGATGACCGTTTCTACTTCATTAAAGACAAAGGTGTTTTTGAACACGACAGCAACGGCGAATATGTGTTTAACACTGGCGTAACTGAATCCACTCTGTACGATGCCACTAATTCGCTACTGAGCAGTTCAGACGCCAACACACAAAGTGTGGCGGCAACCCAGCTTGCAGGCAAAGATGGCTGGTTTATAAAGCTGACTACCGGAGGGGAAAAAGTGTTGTCTTCACCTCTGATCATTGATTACAAAATTTTCTTTACCACGTATGTACCGGCTGCGAGCTCAGAAAGTGACTGTGCGCCACCTACCGGTAACAGCCGTGCGTATCTGGTAGATATGTTGACGGGTAATGCAGTGGATGATCTGAATAATGACGGTGATATTGATGAAAAGGATCGCTACGCTGAGCTGAAACAAACCGGTATTGCGCCTGAAACGAAAATCCTCATTGAAGAAATCGTGGAGCCGGTGGTTTGTCTGGGCACAGAATGTGTGTCTGCGGTGATCAGCGTTGACCAGGATGGTAATGAAGAACAGTGCACATCGGCCTTTGCCTGTCTGGCACAAAATATCTTCGGCCGCTTCGAACGGGTACAGCAAAATAGCTGGACCACAGAGAAAGAGCGCCAATAATGAAAAAGGATAAAATGAAAGAAATGCGTGGTTTTACTCTGATTGAACTGATGATTGCGGTGGCTATTGCTGGCATCCTGGTAGCGGTAGGATATCCCGCTTACCAGGGGGTTATTCAGGAAAGCTACCGTAAAACGGCGCAGTCTGATTTGATGGCGTTCGCAGCAGCAATGGAGCGTCATCATACCGGTGGTTTTACTTATGAGGGCGCTGCATCGGGTGGCAGTGATACCGGTACACCAACTATTTTTAATAACTGGTCACCGGCCTCTGAAAGTGCCTCAGATAAGCGCTATACCCTGACCATTCAGGCTGCCTCTGCAACTGACTACGAGATAAAAGCTACGCCGGTGTCCGGTACCAGTCAGGCATCGGATGGTATCATTTTGTATTACAGCGACGGGCGTAAAGCCTGGGACGAAAATAACAGCGGCAGTATCGACAGCTCAGAGTATTGCTGGTCCTGCTGATCCCTCTCATGGTGTTAAAGCATTCAGCCGGCTGATTTTACGCACATCTGCAGAAATGAGTGGGTGAGGGCTGCTCACCGTGACCGGACTACTGACTTGAATGCCGTCATGACTTTTCCATTTCACCGACAGGGTACCGGATTTCAGTACCGGCCAGGGAACATCTGCTGTTGCCGCAGTGCTGGTTACATTTCCTGAATGGATATAGCGGGGCTGGATTTGCCAGTTGACTGTGAACTGCATTGCCGGCGCAACCGGTCCGCTGTTCACTGTATGCGTACCACTGACCACGTTGGCTGACAGGTTATTACCCTGAGTTAAAAAGTCAGCTATTTCACCTGTACCGTTTCTTCCGGTATCTGACAATTGTTTGCCCAGTGTCTGCGCGAGCAGTAACCCCTGACTTGCGTCATGAAGTGCCAGCGCTGCAGAAATGCTTGATTGCATGGTCATCAGGCAGGCAGTGAGAGAGCCGGTTAAAAGAATAAATGCCACCAGCAATTCCGTCTGTATTAATCCTTTCATCGTTAACTGTCCCGTCATGGATGTGTTGTCCCGGGTACTATGCCGGTTTGTTGTAATAAACGGTGGTGTTGCAGGTTTTGCAGAATAGTGTAGTGATAGGCCACACGGAGGTGACTGTCTGCCGTGGCGGGATGATTAAGTAGCAAACTGCCGTTAATAATGGCACTGTCTGAAATCTGTATTTTACGGCTAAAACCGCTGTTGTTTCTGTAACTGACAACAACGCCGTTCACCACCGCATTATCTTCCATTTTGATGTGACCATTTTCTACGACAAGTAATACAGGTGACGCAGTGTTGCCCAGTATTTTGTTACCTGAAAGCGTACAGTCACCTTTTACGTATACGATGACATCTGAGGCAGGCAAAGTCTGACAGTCCGTGTAGATATTGCGGCTCAGAAGAGCAATGATGGTTAAGTCAGCGTTATCCAAATCCAGCCCGAAGAGATAATCTCCCGGTGGTATAGCGATTTTATTATCTGCATCTTTGATATCAGCACTTTTAAACGGCGTATTACTCAGCGGTAATACCGGACATAAGTCCTGACCGGTAAATGAATCTGCACAGGTCATCCTGCCATTGACTGACATATCAACAGAAGCTGCGGACCATAATGAATAAATAAAATCCGGATGAGACCCGGCCGGCGGGAGAAACAGCGAAAATGTGCCCAGTAAAGGCGTTGAACCGTTGTACACCACAGGTGCGGCCGGAATGGTGAGCAAAAAAGGAAACTTTGTCAGTTCCACACGGGAGCTGAGCATGCCATTGTCTACTGCACGGCTGACATCCAGGGTGATGTTGTGAATTGTTGCATGGCGGACAGTCTGAACGCCCGGCTGACTTAACATCATATTCGCGCCGGAAAGCGGGGCAGGTGGCCAGCTGGCTGCATAATTAATTTCGGCCTGAGCCTGAATCACATCACCATCAAGATCTGCACGGGTAACAACTGCATTTTTACGTAACAGAAACTGCGTAGCAGATCCGGACAGCATAACAGTCAGTGTGGCACCTGCCGGTACAACAATCAGCAATAGCAGCAACACTGTGCCGGTCCATATTGCTCCGTGTGGTACTAATTTGATGCCGGAGCATTGCTGCCTGTGTTTTCGGGCCAGTCTAATCATGATATACCGTGACAATGAATGTATTTTGTCTGGAAATGTCACTGGCTGTTTTGAGACCCATGGAAAGAGTAACGGTGATATCGGTGGTTTGCTGTTTCCTGTCCAGACTCACAGTAAACTGATTGACAGTCACAAAATTTGGATCGGTAATATCCTGCCATCCGGATTGAGTACATGTGCGGCCGTTAATCCGTGTTTCCAGCGCCTTGCCTCTGAGTCTGAAACCTCTTCTCTCATTCACAGGCTGACTGTCAATGACGCCGTTCAGATTGAGATCTGATGCATAAATAATACAACTGCCGGCGGGTTCATTTCCGTAAGCGCCGCTTGCCAGCTTTGAGGTGAACGTTTTATCCGGATTCCCTGACTGAATGAGCGTTTGCAGGTAATTTCCCGTTTTACCGCTTTCCCTTAACTGTTGCCGCAGTAACGATGTGACACGAACCATTTCATCTTCCAGCAAAAGAGCACTTGTCTGGCGTTGCTGACTGTTTTTCACTGAAGCAATCAGTGATGCTGAGGTGGCAATGAGCGTCAGGCCGGTCGCCATGGAAATGAGCATGCCGGACAGACTGAAGCCCGCCTGAATTTTTAACATGCCCGGTATCCTCCGTAGTCCATATTTTCAAGACAAACGCGGATGCGGCCCTGGCTGCTTACAATCATCTTGCCCCGAAGTCCTGACACATCGAATGTCAGGGATCCTGCGTTACCGGAAGCTTTACCGCTGCCCTTGCTGAACCGGGCGAAATGAGCCGGGTTAAACGTATTATTAACCAGCGATGTGGCCGGGTAGCCGCCACTGTTCACCGGCTTAAAAAGTGCTGAGGCTGAGCAGGACGACGGTATATTGCAATGACATGCAGTTGACGTGACCACCGTACACCAGGATGTGCCGGCATGGATGGCAATGTAACCGTGCTGGCCGCCGGCAAGTGCCACAGCCTGCGCCCGTCTGAATTGCAGTTGTACTGCATCCAGTAACCTGGTCAGTTGTCCAAGACGATATTGATGTTGAATAGCAGGCAAAGAAAGACTCGCGACTATCGCTGTTATAGCAAGTCCGGCCAGCAGTTCTGTAAGCGAAAATCCCTGACGCATGACAACTGTCCTTATAGGCGGCAGCGAACTGGTCTGCCGGTTTGATAAAGTGATGTCAGTCTATTTTGTGAGCAGGGAATTGTATGCTGTACCAAAGGAAAGATTTTTTACCTCAAAGAGGATTAACGCTGATGTCACTGATGATGGCACTGGCTGTCACCGGTATTCTCAGTGCATTGTCAGTACCCGGCTTCGTTGATTTACTTAACCGGCACGAACGGCAACAGGCAAGAAGTCAGCTGCTGCGGTGGCAGGCAGAGCAAATACGGTTTCGTCTGGCGAATGCGGGTTATGCCGGGAAGGTGGCGTTATCGGCCCCGGTCATTAAGAAGTATACGTTCACGGTCATTAATGTTTCTGCTGGCGGGTATGTACTTCGTGCTGACCGGATTAAAGGGTTAAACGACGGCTGCGATACGTTGACGCTGGATGCTGCAGGCACATATGCGCCTGTAAAATGCTGGCATTAGCAGGACAAATCGCTGCCGTTGAGATCTTCTTTAATGCCGTTACCACTGGCATCTGTGGCAACAGATACGCGGCCGTATAAGGTAATCAGCACGGCCGATGCGGCTTTGGCATCCTTTGACGACGGGCAAATTTTGATGGTGACAGCATTGCTGACACTGCCATCAGCGGCAAACGTCAGTGTGCCTGACACTCCGTCCAGTCCAAGGCCGGTACCCAGAGGATCAGTAGAGAGTATAAGCGGTTCATCGTTGTCTCTGGCACCATTCAGATTGGCATCCATAAAAACGATTTTTGCCTGAGTCCAGTCATTTGAACAATTTTTGTAGTCAGATGTGGGGCAAAGCAGGGTAGTCTGCTCCTGATCAATGGCAGTAAAACGGGCCATCCGCACAGCGCCGCTGATATCATTTACTGCCGCTATCACCCGGTTTTGCTGGAGAACGGACTGCATGGCAGGTGCGCCGACAGTGATCAGCAGAGCCATGATGGCTACAGTGATCATCAGTTCTATCAGAGACAGTCCTTTTTGCGCGTTCATACCTGTTGCAATTTTTCAGTTACCCGAAGGTCAGATTAACCGAAATGCACAGAAAATGCGTATATAAAAGACAGCAAACGGCTGGATGTCTATACTTTACCGTGCAAAGTAAAATGCAGTTCCGGTGTGGTAATTTGCAAGTCAAAGAGATGCTTTGTCTATGTACGTCAGGCAATCTTTGTGTAAACTATTGCAGTAACGACATAGACTTAGTCGTATCAGTTCACTAAACAACGAGTAGCAAGTTATGAAAAAAATTGAAGCGATTATCAAGCCGTTCAAGATGGATGATGTTCGTGAGGCACTGGCCGAAGTAGGAATTGCCGGCATGACCGTCACCGAAGTAAAAGGCTTTGGACGTCAGAAAGGGCACACTGAGCTGTATCGTGGTGCTGAATATCAGGTAGATTTTCTGCCAAAGATTAAAGTGGAACTGGTACTTGCAGACGATCAGGTTCAGCAGGCCATTGAAGCCATTGAGTCATCAGCAAAAACTGGCAAAATTGGTGACGGAAAGATCTTTGTTACCACGGTTGAAACGGCTATCCGTATTCGTACCGGTGAACAGAACGAAGAAGCGATCTGAAACAAAAAAGCCGGTGAGCTGACGCTGCACCGGCTTCTTTTATTCAGTTCAGGGGTTAGTGGTTGTGACCGCAGCCACCTTCACCGTGCACATGACCATGTTCCAGCTCTTCCTGAGTCGGTTCACGGATATCTACTACTTCCACATCAAATTTCAAAGGCACACCTGCCAGCGGGTGATTGCCATCTACAATCACTTCTTCTTCACTGACTTCGATAACGATCACAGATTGTTCCCCGCCTTCAGAAGTAGCACGGAAAGACATGCCGGGTTGCACATCCATACCGTCAAACATTGACTTAGGTACGCTTTGTACAAGTTCGTCTGCACGTTCACCGTAAGCTTTTTCAGGCGCTACAGCGACGTCGAATTTATCACCCTTATTTTTGCCCATCAGAGCATCTTCCAGACCTTCAATCAGGAAGCGTCTGCCGAGCAGCACAACCAACGGGTTTTTGCCTTCTGAAGAGTCCAGTGTAGTGCCGTCTTCTGTTGAAACGGTATAGTGTAGTGTTACCACACTGTCTGACGTGATTGTCATAATATTTCCTGTTTTGGGGTGTGTTTTCTCAACACGTGAATTTGCATTGCCTGCTATACAGTATATGGCAATGCGTAAAAACATGCCTGAACGTCAGGCGAGTCCGCCAGTCTGTGTGGCGTGTCTGCTTCTGTGTCGTTGGGCAGCACGGCCATGAACCAGGTCTCTTTGCCCAATGTAGCACAGCGGATAACAGTGCCGCCTCTGCGCCATCCTGTATCCAGTGCCTTCTCAACGGTATCACCTACTTTAACATCAATTGCCGCGGGTAAACAAAAGACGTATCCCGCGCGCTTATTTTTACCCAGGTAACGGGTGCGGGCTACGACTTCCTGACCCATATAGCAGCCTTTATTAAAATCGATGCCGTCCAGCGCCTGTACGTTCATCATCTGGGGAACGAACTCATTAACCACTTCACCGCTGACTTCAGGAATACCCTGAGACACCATTAAGGCGTCATAAACGCAATAATTGTAAGTTTGGATGTTCTGTTCTGCCTGCCATTGTTCCAGCGTGCCAGCAGCGGTTTCACTGAGAAGCAAAATAAACACATCCTGAGGATAATCTGCGCGGATCGCTACACCGTCAGAGTGCTGAACAGTGGCCAGTGTCTGCTCTGGCAGTGAGCCGAAAAACTCGCTTATCCATTGCTCTGCCTGTTTGCCTTTCACTGCATATTGCTTCAGCTGGCTGTCTTTTTTCTCAATGGTAACTTTTGAAAATACGCCGTATTTTTTTAACTGTTCCAGAGAAGCTTCTGCACAACCTGATGGCATCAGCATCAGAATGCTGTTCTGCCAGCGGCAAACAGTGCTGAGCGACCATGTCTTACCTTTAAAGTCACAATGCGCAGCATGGCGGGTTGTATTGTCAGCAAGATTTTTTACATTGATGGTCAATTGTCCGTGCAGGTAATCATTTTGCTGTTCACCTTCTATAGCAATGACTGTGGAACCCGTCAGAGGAATAACAAATTCTGAAACTAACTCATTAAGTGAATCTGGCGTTGACATAAACCGTCCGTAACTTTTAAACGTGAACTCTAACTATGGGGGACGAATTGTAATTCACAAGTTTGTAATCTGACAAAAAGTACGGTGAGCCGGCGTGACTCTTCTGGTATAGTGCTGCCGTTCAATGAAGAGGTCCTAATTGATGTTCACTGAGAAAAGACGTAACCGGCTAAAGTGGGCATGCCGCCGGGGCATGCTGGAACTGGATGTATTATTTCTGCCATTCGTAGAAGAAGCATTCGACGACTTAAACGACGACGATCAGGTTTTATTTGAACGTTTACTTACCTGTGACGACCCGGATTTGTTTGCCTGGTTCATGGGCCATCAGAAATGTGAAGACCCTGAACTGGCAAGAATGGTCAAAATCATTCTGGATCGTGTCAAAGTATAGCTTCGTTATCCGCTACCGTGCCATCCGGATGGCCGCGGTAGCTATCCCTCTTGCGGCTGCAGGCATTGCGATATGTTCATTGCCTGCCAGCGCCGCTTCGTGGTTTCCTGATTATGCTATTTCCGTATTCCTGTGCTCTGTTGTGCCGCTCTCTCTGCTAATCCTGCTTGCCGGACAACAAAAGATGCGGCAAGGTTGTGAAAGCATAACGGTTGACGGAAACCGGTGGTATGAGCCGGCCCGCAGCGGTACAGTGAGGCCGCAGACAATATCATCCGGCAGCAAAGTGACGATTTTCGGTATTTACCTTGCTGGTACAGATTATGATGGCAGAGCTTGCTATCGCTGGGTGTTACCTGGGGAATGCAGAGAGCTTTATTATCGCCGTCTGGTGAGACTGGTTCAGAATCAGTCGCAAGGGGATTAAGTAACTATGATGAGTTTATTGTACCGGGCGCTGACGCACCGCCCTGACAAACAATTGCTGAAGCAATTTAAGTCTCCTGCGGTGCCGGGAGTTCATGGCGGTAAAACACAGCTGATTGACCATTCACATTATCATCGTTATTGCGATATGACTCACTGGCAGCATGGGGACAGACTGCACCCCTGTTATCTGCAGATGCTATCTCTGCCATTGCAGATGCGGTGTCTGGCACACCCGCGAAGTCCGTTCCCCTTATTGGGCCTGGTACACAGGAAAAACCAAATCAGCCAGCAAAGCGGGATCAGGCTGTCTAAACCTGTCACCTTACGTACGGGTTTTTCTGCGGTTACACCTCACCGGCGGGGCTGGGATATTCATATGTATACCACTGCAACACAACAAGAGAGGGAATGTTACCGCGCAGAAGCTACTTATCTGGTGCGGGTAAAAGCGCCACATGTGGGCGACGGTGTGGAGCCTTCAGCGCAAGTGGCTAAACACTCTGAGGAAACAGAGGTTGCAAAACGCTGGCAGAGCATTGCTAGTTTTTCTGCCCCGGCGGATGCCGGCCGGCGTTATGCAAAGATTTCAGAAGACGCCAACCCCATTCATTTAAGCGCATTTACAGCAAAGCTGTTTGGTTTTCCCAAAGCGATTGCCCACGGCATGTGGACGCTGGCCATGGCGGTGAGTTATGCAGAAACAGACAAAGCTGATCACAGCACTGATATAAATTGTGATTTTAAGCGTCCACTTTTTTTGCCCGGCAATGCGGACCTTAAAATTAGCAGGGGAGAGGGCACAACAGATTTCCTGTTGGAAAATTCAGCAAATGGTGAGCCATTAATAAAAGGTGCCGTTAAATCCGGCGAAACCGGTTCAGCGAAAAACTGAACCGGCGGTTGTTAAAGCTGCTCTTCTTCCCGGTAAGTACTGGTGGCCAGTGAACCGGGTTCAGGCTGACATTTGGCCGGTAATGGTTTGAGTACTGTGGGTCTGGCTTGCGGTAGCAGGTCCGGATAGTCCACATTGTAATGCAGGCCCCGGCTTTCCTTACGGTTCATTGCGCAACGTACAATCAGCTCTGCAACCGTCACCAGATTGCGCAGTTCCAGCAGGTTATTGCTGACCCGGAAGTGTGCGTAATATTCCTGAATTTCCTGACTCAGTAACTGGATCCGTCGCAGTGCGCGCTCAAGTCTTTTGTTGGTGCGGACAATGCCCACGTAATCCCACATAAACAAACGCAGTTCATGCCAGTTATGTTGAATGATGACTTCTTCGTCTGAATTCGTAACCTGTGATTCATCCCAGGGGGCGATCGTCTCTTCAGTGTAGTCGTCCTGCAAATGAGTAAGGATGTCTTTCGCGGCAGCTGCGGCGTAGACCACACATTCCAGCAGAGAGTTTGATGCCATGCGGTTCGCACCATGCAGGCCGGTATAAGCTACTTCACCAATGGCATAAACGTTATCGAGGTCAGTTTTGGCATTAAAGTCAGTCATCACACCACCGCAGCTATAGTGCGCGGCAGGCACCACAGGAATAGGCTCCTTAGTGATATCGATGCCCACAGACAGACACTTGCGGTAAATGTTCGGGAAATGCTTTTCAATGAAGTCAGCCGGCTTATGACTGATATCCAGATACATACAGTCAGCACCCAGACGTTTCATCTCGTAGTCGATGGCACGGGCAACAATATCCCTGGGCGCTAAATCGCCCCGCTCATCGAAGCGTGTCATAAAGCGTGTCCCATCAGCATGGCACAGCTGTGCACCTTCACCCCGCAGTGCTTCGGTAATCAGGAAGTTTCTTGCCTGAGGATGATACAAACAGGTGGGATGGAACTGATTGAATTCCATATTCGCCACACGGCAACCAGCACGCCAGGCCATGGCAATACCGTCACCGCTGGACACATCCGGATTAGATGTGTACTGATACACTTTGCTCGCGCCGCCCGTGGCCAGCACAATGAAACGGCTGCGGATAACTTCCACATGGGCCTGTTCCAGATTCCACGCATACACACCGGTACAGTGCAGGTTATTACTGCGGGACTTAATTAAGTCGATGGCGTTGTACCGTTCCAGAAACCGGATATTGGGGTGGGATGACACCGCATCATTCAGAGTAATTTGCAGCGCTTCACCGGTTGCATCGGCAGCATGTAAAATACGGCGGTGACTGTGACCACCTTCACGGGTCAGGTGAAAACGCTCCTCACCCTGCTCATTAGTTTCAGTATCAAAAGGTACGCCGTGATTTATCAGCCAGTTCAGTGCATCTTTAGCATTTTGGGCTGTGAAGCGTACTGCGTCTTCTTCACACAATCCTGCGCCGGCATTTAATGTGTCAGCAACATGTGCTTCAACAGAATCATGTTCGTCGAAAACGGCGGCAATACCGCCCTGGGCGTATCGGGTCGATCCTTCATTGCGGTCGCTTTTGCTCAGCACAATCACATTACAATGATTTGCCAGTTTGAGCGCCAGACTTAATCCGGCAGCACCACTGCCGATGACTAAAACATCACATTGGTGCTCAATTCCTTTCGGATCCGCTGATGTTAGTGAAGAAGCCACTGATTTCATGGTATTTTAGCGGTTTACTTGTAGGCTAAGGTCCGGCAAGTCTAAAGGAAGCACAGCAAAACGCAAAGCATAGAGCGCGCGTCTGCAGGATTTTTCTTATATTATTTATTGATAATTTAAAGATTGTCCGCATTTTTTGCGAACTTATTGGGAATAATGCAGTCTACCTGTTGCTTGCATGAGCTGTTTATGTGGTAGATGTTAAGGAGAAATAGCTCGGATGAGCGAGCAGATAACCGATCAACAGATTGTTGAAAAGGTACAAAGCGGTGATAAAAATGCATTTAATTTACTGGTAACCCGTTACCAGCATAAAGTGATGCATTTGGTGTCTCGATATGTCAAAAACTCCGGTGACGTTGCAGATGTCACTCAGGATGCGTTTATCAAGGCTTACCGCGCGTTACCAAATTTTCGCGGCGACAGTGCGTTTTACACCTGGTTGTACCGCATTGCCGTTAACAGCGCTAAGAATTATCTTGTGGCACAGGGGCGAAAGCCGCCTGCAAATGATGTCGACGCTGAAGACGCAGACTATTATGAAGGCAGTGATGCGCTGAAAGAGCAATCCACGCCGGAACGCAGTTTGTTGTCTGATGAACTCGAAGCTACATTATTCCGTGTTGTGGAGAAGTTACCCGACGATTTACGTATGGCAATTACCCTGCGGGAAATTGAAGGTTTAAGTTATGAGGAAATCGCCAGCGTAATGGGGTGTCCTGTCGGTACAGTCCGCTCCCGGATCTTCCGGGCACGTGAGGCAATCGACAAGGTCATACAGCCATTGTTAGAAAATTGATTTTTTTTCACGATGAAATTGAACTTTCACGGGATGAAACGAACTAACTAGCTGTGTTAAGGTGGTAAACGATCATTTCGATCAGGATTTTATAATATGACGCAACAGCAAGAAAAATTGTCAGCCTTTATGGATGGCGAGACAAACAGCGCTGACATCATGGATGCAATCCTTAATGATGAAGAGCTAAAAACAAAGTGGAAGCGATATCATGTTATTCGTAGTGGTTTACGTAAAGAAGCCACGGTCGCACCTCAGTTAGACATTACTGCTGCGGTAGCCGCTGCCTTAGAAAGTGAACCTACAGTGATGGCGCCGAAGCGTTCAGGCTGGAAATCATTGCCGCTGGTCGGTAGTGTGGTGCCATTCGCCAAACAAGGTGGACAATTCGCCGTTGCTGCTTCTGTAGCTGTGGCGGTGATTCTGGGTGTTCAACAAATGAATCAGCCGGAACCTGCAGAACCGTTCTCTACGTTTGAGACGAACACCCGTCTGGGTGGTCTTTCTCCGGTTAGCCTGGAACAGACCCGTACGATTCCGCGCAATGACATGAATGTTGTGCTGGAGAAAAAGCGTAAGATCAATGCTATCATCGCTGACCATGAACAACAGATTCAGCTGAAGCAGGCAGAAGATCAAAGTAAAGCCGTAGAAGAACGTGCTGAGTCTGACGCTAATCCAAATTAAGAGCTAAATGACAAAATCATTTATACAACGCGTACCAGCTCCAGTGGAGCTGGTACGCGCGTTTTCAGGGCATGCTTTTCTGGCATGCACGTTTTCCTTTATCGTTTTTTCTTCTCCTGTTCCTGCTCAGGAAAACGGGACTGAAGGGGCTTCGCGGCAGGTTGCTGCTGAAATCGAAGCAGAATCTGATGATCAGAATCCGGTGTCTCAGGATATTTTACCTCCCGATTCTATCGTGACAGCGGAAGAAGCTATCAGCCAGAAAGCCGCAGCACACAATGACAGCGCAGAACCGGAGTCTGTTGGATCAGCGCAGGTTAAGCCGGAGTCGGTGACCGGATGGCTGGAGAAAATGACTGCAGCGACCCGTACACTGAATTTTCAGGTGGCCTATGTCGTCAGCCGGTTAAATCAGGAAACTGTGCCCTATTTATGGCGACACGGTGTACTTGAAGACGGTACCAGCGTTGAGCAGTTGAATCTGCAAAACGGCCCCGGAAGAGAGCTCATCCGGGTAGGGGATGTGGTCAGTATATTTGAACCGGATACCCAGCCTTACAGTCTGCATTCTCAGTATATCAATGGTCCTATACCCGGAGAGTTGCTTTACGAACCGGTTTCTCTGACCAAAGGCTACGAGTTTGTGTCTGTGGGCAGAGCCCGTGTGGCCGGCCGGCCAGCTCAGCAGATCAGGATCGTCAGTCGTGATAATACCCGTTTCAGTTACCAGCTTTGGCTGGACGAACAGTCGGGGATGTTGCTGAAACTTAATACGCTGGATTTACAGGGCAATGTGCTGGAGCAAATTCAGGTTACATCACTGACAATGTCAGACACGCCGCCTGCGTACTTTGCCCGTGTGAACCGTGCTTCTCTTCCCAGGCCGCTGGCTTTGACGCCGTCCACAAACCGTCAGCAAGGATGGGAAGTCGATTATCTTCCTGATGGTATGGTCGAAGTGAAAAGAGATATCCGCCGCCTGGCGATGACTGGGCAAGTGGTGGAATACAAACTGTTCTCTGACGGGCTGGTGGATGTGTCTGTATACGTACAGCCAGCCAGTGACGCCATCGGCTCCGATTTAGTCCTGCGCCATGACCTGAGTACGTTTCTGACTCTCACCGATGGTAAGGCCCAGGTAACAGTCATCGGGGAAATTCCTCTGCAGACGGCCAATGCTATTGCCACTTCTTTGAAGCTCAAAGAGGTCAGCGGTGATTAAAGAAACCGCTACGGTTATTGCGGTTGACGGTGATGTGATCACCGTCGAAGCCGCTATCAAAACCACCTGTTCATCCTGTCAGGCACAATCTGACTGTGGCTCCGGTGTTATTTCCCGCGCATTGTCGCCGAAAACCCAGCAACTGACCTTACAATCGCCGGTGCCCTGTAAGGTTGGAGACAAAGTCAGTATCGGCGTGCCGGAAGCCGGCATTGTGACTGCTTCTCTTTGGCTTTACGTCATTCCTCTCATTATCTTTATTGCCAGTGCGCTGAGCTTTACTGCACTGCTGCCGGCTGTGGGACTCAGCGGCGAATTTTGGGTTTTACTGGGTAGCCTGTGTGTCACTTTTCTCGCCTTCACGGTAATTTCAGGTTACCTGAAAAAGCGCGACCAGACCCGTTTCCGTCCTGTTATTCTTTCTTCCATTCCTGCTAACGGAGCCGTTCAGCGACATCAGCCCTGAGCTGAACCAGATAAGGCTTGCATACTGATTCGCTTTTCAGTGAAGAAATAGGTAAAATCCGCACGCTTTGCGCTGCCGTATTAACTTTCCCGGGCAGAAGTATTGTGGTTTTGCCGGTTCAAATAAAATCCGGTTTGTTTAACTTAATTCTCGCAGGACATTTTCCAGCATTATGCAACAGTCGCACATACGTAATTTCAGCATCATCGCACACATCGATCACGGTAAATCTACACTGTCTGATCGTCTTATCCAGCATTGCGGAGGACTGACTGACAGGGAAATGGCCGAACAGGTGCTGGATTCGATGGATATTGAGCGCGAACGTGGTATTACCATCAAAGCGCAAAGTGTAACGTTGAACTACACCGCGAAAGATGGTGAAACCTATCAGTTAAACTTTATCGATACGCCGGGACACGTGGACTTCACTTACGAGGTATCCCGCTCACTGGCAGCCTGTGAAGGTGCGCTGCTGGTGGTTGATGCCGGACAGGGCGTAGAAGCACAGACTCTGGCAAACTGCTACACCGCCATAGATATGGATATGGAAGTGGTGCCAATCCTCAACAAAATTGATTTGCCACAGGCTGAACCTGAGCGTGTAGCAGAAGAAATTGAAGACATCGTCGGCATTGACGCCATTGATGCTGTGCGTTGCTCAGCCAAAACCGGCGTGGGTATCGAAGACGTACTGGAAGTTATTGTTAACCGTGTTCCGCCGCCGGAAGGTGAAAGAAATGCACCGCTGAAAGCGCTGATTGTTGATTCCTGGTTCGATAACTACCAGGGCGTTGTATCTCTGGTACGGATTGTACAGGGCGAACTGAACGTAAAAGACAAAATTAAAATCATGTCTAACGGTCAAACCCACCAGGCGGACAAAGTGGGGATATTTACCCCTAAGCAAACTGAAACCGGTGTTCTCCGTGCCGGAGAAGTTGGTTTTATCATTGCCGGTATTAAAGAAATTCACGGGGCCCCGGTGGGTGATACCATCACCCTGGCACGTGAACCGGCTGACAAGCCGCTTCCGGGCTTTAAGAAAGTAAAACCTCAGGTTTATGCCGGTGTGTTCCCGGTCAGTTCAGACGATTACGAAGATTTCCGTGATGCATTATCTAAGTTAAGCCTTAACGATGCGTCGTTGTTTTTCGAGCCGGAAAGCTCGGCCGCTCTTGGTTTTGGTTTCCGGATTGGTTTCCTTGGCATGCTGCACATGGAAATCATTCAGGAGCGTCTGGAGCGGGAATATGATCTTGATCTTATCACCACCGCACCAACCGTAATCTATCAGGTTGTTACAACCAAAGGGGAAACCATACAGGTTGATAACCCTTCTAATTTACCGCCGGTGAATGAAATCGAAGAGATTCACGAGCCGATGGTAGAGGCAAACATTCTTGTTCCTCAGGAATACCTCGGTAATGTCATCACACTTTGCGTTGAGAAGCGTGGTATGCAGACCAGCATGACTTATCATGGTAAGCAAGTCGCGGTAACCTATGAAATACCGATGGCTGAAGTCGTAATGGACTTCTTTGACCGGTTGAAATCAACCAGCCGTGGTTTTGCTTCACTGGACTATAACTTCAAGCGCTTCCAGCAGTCTGACATGGTACGTGTTGATGTACTTATCAACGGCGAACGTGTGGATGCACTGGCCATGATCACGCACCGTGAAAACAGTCAGGGTCGTGGTCGTGAACTGGTTGAAAAGTTACGTGAACTGATCCCGCGCCAGATGTTTGATATCGCTATTCAGGCTGCTATCGGTAACCATATTATTGCACGAAGCACAGTTAAACAGCTGCGCAAAAACGTTATCGCCAAGTGTTATGGTGGTGACGTGAGCCGTAAGAAAAAACTGCTGCAAAAACAAAAAGAAGGAAAGAAACGCATGAAGCAGGTAGGTAATGTTGAATTACCTCAGGATGCGTTCCTCGCTGTTCTCAAGGTAGGTAAGTAATGGCAAATTATTTTTCAATTTTGTTGGTGATCCTGACAGTAGCAACCGGATTAATCTGGCTGCTGGACAGTTTGCTGTGGGCACCGGCAAGAAAGGAAAAGCTCGCAGGTGGTGAAGCGGTAGCCGGTGGTTCATCAACGGGTCCTCAAAGTGAGTTGCCCTGGCTGGTGGATACATCACAACAAATTTTTCCGGTCATCGCGTTTGTACTGGTGTTACGTTCATTTTTGTACGAACCGTTTCAGATCCCTTCCGGTTCTATGATGCCTACCTTACTGGTAGGCGATTTCATTCTGGTAGAAAAGTATGCCTACGGCTTAAAAGACCCGGTGTTCCGCACCAAGTTTCTGGAAACCGGTGAACCGGAGCGTGGCGATGTCGTGGTATTCAAATACCCTGAAGATCCGAATGTAGACTACATTAAACGTGTAGTGGGTCTGCCCGGCGACACCATTGTGTATCAGAACAAACAAGTTTTTATTAAGCCATACTGTGAAAGCGGCAGCGACTGCCCGAAACAGCAACCGGTACCTCTGGAATTTAAAGAGCGCGGCGAATTTGTGCAGGACATGGTGCCGTTGTTGCGCTACACCGAGCAACTTGGCGATGTGACCCACGACATTTTGCGCAATCCCGGACGCAGTATTCCGGCATCAAATTTTTACACGCAACCGGGTACCCGCAGTAATGAGTGGATTGTTCCTGAAGGACAATACTTTGTATTAGGCGACAACCGTGAAAACAGCCGTGACAGCCGCTTCTGGGGATTTGTTCCTGATGATAATCTGGTAGGTAAAGCCGTGGCTATCTGGATCAGTTTTGAGTTTGAACGTCCGGCAGACAGCGTGTTACCGGGATGGGTACCGACAGGTATCAGATTTAGCCGGATTGGTGGCATAGAGTAATGCAGGGTATCGACAGATACGCACGGTTATCAAAATTACTGGATTACCGCTTTAAAGACGAAGGTTTGCTTGAGCAGGCTTTAACCCACCGCAGTGCAGCGAAAAAGCACAATGAACGGCTGGAATTTCTGGGCGATGCCGTATTAGGCATGGTCATCGCAGATGCGTTATTCGCCCGTTTCCCGTCTGTACCGGAGGGAAAATTGACCCGCATGCGTTCAACCCTGGTGAAGGGCGATACCCTGGCCGAAATGGCGAAAGAAGCCGGCGTAGGTGAATTGCTTAAACTGGGGCAGGGTGAACTGAAAAGTGGTGGTCATCGCCGCAGTTCCATCCTCGCTGATGCTGTGGAAGCCATACTGGGTGCCATCTATCTGGATGCCGGAATAGACACCGTCAGCAAAGTGATTCTGAGTTTGTGGTCTGCCCGTATTGACCGGCTCGATCCGAATGAACACCCGAAAGACAGTAAAACCCGTTTACAGGAATATTTACAGTCACGCCGTGAACCTCTTCCGGTGTATGAAGTGGTAGGAATAAGCGGCAAGGATCACGCGCAGACTTTTGAAGTCAGTTGCACTGTAGCGCAACTTGAAAAGCCCGTTTTCGGCACAGGGAACAGCCGGCGTAAAGCAGAACAGCAAGCTGCAAAAGAAACGTTGGAGAAGCTTGAACATGCATCTGAATGAAGATGTTGATACCCGCTGTGGCCTGGTGGCCATTGTCGGCCGTCCAAATGTGGGTAAATCTACATTACTGAACCGTATCCTGGGTCAGAAAGTCAGTATTACTTCCAGAAAGCCCCAGACCACCCGTCACCGTATTTTAGGTATCGATACCGAGGCACAATGCCAGACAGTTTACGTGGATACGCCCGGGTTGCACCAGGACGAGAAACGGGCCATTAACCGTTACATGAACCGTGCTGCATCGAGCTCACTGGCTGAAGTGGGTCTGGTTCTGTTTGTGGTGGAAGGCACACGCTGGACCGAAGATGATGCCATGGTACTGGAAAAGGTGAAAAACAGCCGTTTACCCTGTTACCTGGTGGTCAATAAAGTCGACAAGGTAGAAGACAAAGAAAGTCTGATGGCTCAGATCCAGAAGCTGTCGTCACTGCACACGTTTGAGCATATTTTCCCCGTCAGTGCGAAAAACGGCAAGCAGGTGGATGCGTTACGGGAAACCGTGCAGCAGTCTTTGCCGGAAAGCGAATTTTACTTCCCCGAAGATTACATTACCGACCGTTCGAGCCGATTCATGGCGGCGGAAATTATCCGTGAAAAACTGATGCGCTTCACCGGTGATGAACTGCCTTATTCCACTACGGTTGAAATAGAACAATTCAAAATGATGGAAAACGGGGTATACCGTATTAACGGTCTTATCCTGGTTGAGCGTGACAGCCAGAAACGCATGGTCATCGGCAAAGCCGGAAATCATATTAAAACTATCGGCGAGCAGGCCCGCAAAGATATGGAAAACCTGTTCGACAACAAAGTGTTTCTTGAACTTTGGGTTAAAGTGAAACAAGGCTGGGCGGACGATGACCGGGCCTTGCGTTCATTAGGCTACGGCGACGATTAATCTACTTTTTGTTTCACCGTTGTAAGGAGGTGCTATGTCTCTTTCTGATATGCGGCGGCAATATTCTGCTGGCCGTCTGGATGATACTCAGTTAACTGAGCATCCGGTAGCGTTGTTCCGGCAGTGGCTGAACGATGCCATTAACGCAAATATTCCGGATCCTACAGCCATGACTGTGGCAACTGTAGACAGCAGCGGGCAACCATCCCAGCGTATTGTGCTGCTGAAAGATGTGAGTGAAGAAGGCTTTTTATTCTATACCAACCTTGGCAGCCGTAAGGCCAGAGAGCTGGGACAGAATAATAAAATCTCTCTGCATTTTCCCTGGTTTTTCATGGAGCGGCAGGTGCGGGTATGCGGCGTGGCCGAAAAATTGAGTACTGCGGAAAATGCAAAGTACTTCTTTTCCCGCCCGAAAGACAGCCAGCTGGCAGCTTATGCGTCAAAACAAAGTCAACCCATTGCAACCCGTGAATTGCTGATGACACAATTTCAGCAATTAAAAAACAAGTTTGCTAATAAAGAACTTCCTGTGCCGGATTTCTGGGGAGGTTTCCGTGTAAAGCCGCATCAGATTGAATTCTGGCAGGGTGGTGAAGACCGGCTTCACGATCGTTTCGAATACAATAAAACAGAAGACGGTACATGGAGTACTCAGCGGCTTATGCCCTGAGATATGCCCGCAACATGATAGACAGCCACTGTCACCTCGATTTACCCGCCTTTGAACACGACCTGAATGGTGTGCTTAAACGGGCAGGGGAGGCAGGGGTCAGTGGCTTCCTGATCCCCGGCACCACACCGGCAGGCTGGGAAATACAGCTTGCCATTCAGGCCCGACATTCTGATATCTTCCTCGCTTTTGGCATCCATCCCTGGTTTATTCGCGGCTCCCTTGATGATGCTGTGTCAAAATTGCAAAAGGCGGTCGCAGAACACCGCCAGTCAGTATGCGCTATCGGCGAAATTGGTCTCGATGCCACAATAGAACTGCCTCTTGCGGAACAGGAGAAGTGGTTACTCGCACAACTGGACGTGGCAAAGCAGTGTGAATTACCGGTTATCCTTCACCACCTTAAAACTCATCATCGTTTGCCCGCAATGATTAAACAGGCAGGCTTTTCCTGTGGCGGTGTGGTGCATGCTTTTTCCGGCAATGCACAGGTCGCTGCTCAGTATGTTGAAATGGGCTTTAAATTAGGTGCAGGGGGCACAATTACCTATCCCCGTGGTAAGAAAACACTGGATGCTCTGGTTGAGACGGGGCTGGATAATATTCTGCTGGAAACCGATTCTCCGGACATGCCCCTGCTAGGGTTTCAGGGGCAACGGAATGAACCGGCGCGGCTGGTGCAAATTGCACAGGTGCTGGCAGAAGCATTTGGTGTGTCTGTGGCTGAGGTTACAACGAAAACCATTGCCAATTTCAGTGACCTGTTTGTTCAGCCCTGAGCTGCACTGGCTAACGCATTTTATTGATAAAATAGTAGCGGTATCGCCAGCCCGCTGCGGTCAGAATGCATCCGGCAAATAATCCGGTCATTAAGATCCCCGCCTGAATTGCACGTTCAGACTGCATTAGTGCGTATTCGTCGTTGAGAAGTCGGGCACTGTCAACGGTGATCTGCAACACGCCGGTTTGACTGCCGTTGTCGTCTGTTACGGAAAATAATCTTACCAGCTGATTTTGTTCCGGAGACTCTTCAGTTACTGAAGATTTCTGTGTCACCACACCGAGGCGTTTGCCTTTATTATCGAATACTGCCGCAGCGAGAATGAAGTTTGTTTCTGCAAGGCGGCTTAAATGTAGTGCAATGACATCGCCATTCTTTGAATAAACCGGACCTGCCAGAATAAGGGCGTATTGTTCGCCCAGCACGTCGACCGGGACTGACGCTGCCTGTCCCGCTTCACGTAAAGCATGCCGCGACTCAATCACACACAGGCTCACCAGTGCCATAATCAGCAGGGTGAATGCAGTAATGTGCACACTTCTGCGTTGCAACCAGGCAAACCAGTGTTTCTTTTCCGGGGCCGGTGTTCTCCAGGCCGCGTATTTATCAGTCATAGTCAGAGAAAAAGCGCATTTGCCGTCATAATACCGTTTTTGCCATCTTGAGCATAATCTATTCATAAATGGCAGTTTTCCCCGGTCACTGAATTCGCTAGGATACGCATACTTTGAGTAGCGGAACCTCTTACATTGAATTCAGTAGCTTTATCTTCAGTACATTCTCATGCTGCGCTAATAACTGCGCTGGAAACGCATCCCGCCGGCATCGTTTTTTCAGGCGGCCAGTGGCAGAGCACAGGTGCAGTCTCTTCAGACAATAATGACGCTGTTATCACTGTCTATGCGCCGGCGCTGACCGCCTGGCAACTTGAAAAAGTGTCTGACGCACTGGCACCAGTCGCAACGCTTTCTGGTTTCCGGTTACATGCCCTTAGCGGTAAGTTCCACGAAACCGTCGTAACGGGTTCAATAACAACGGCTGATGTGCCGGCGTTAAAGCCGCTGTTGGAAAAACTGGCTGAATCGTTGCGGGTCGATATAGTCGTTCAGGCTGCCCGGCCATCGTTGTCTGTGCCCGGTTTGCTGGTGATGGACATGGACAGCACCATCATACAAATTGAGTGTATTGATGAGATAGCCAAACTGGCCGGCCTCGGTGACAAGGTTGCCGCTGTAACCGCAAGGGCCATGCGCGGGGAACTGGCTTTCAGTGAAAGTTTAATATCACGGGTGGCCTGCCTGAAAGGTGTACCGGTTTCACAGCTGGCCCAAATCCGTGACAGTATTCCGTTAATGCCGGGCGTTGTACCACTGGTATCCGTGTTAAAAGAGCATGGCTGGAAAATCGCTATTGCCTCCGGCGGGTTCACTTATTTTGCCGAACACGTAAAAGAACGGCTTGGCCTGGATGCAGCATTCTCCAATACCTTGAAAACCGATGGCGACGTGCTTGCCGGAGAGGTGACCGGTGAAATCGTGGATGCTGAAGTGAAAGCGCGCACGGTTGAGTCTCTGGCCAGCGAATGGCAAATACCTATGTCACAAACCGTCGCTATGGGAGACGGCGCTAATGATCTGGTGATGATGGCAAAGGCCGCATTAGGCGTGGCCTGTCATGCTAAACCGCTGGTAAGGGAAAAAGCTGATACCGCCATCCGGTTCTCAGGTTTGCACGGCATGCTGTATTTGCTGGCTGAATAACAACCTGAAACAGAGCAAAGCGATGAAGGCATGCCGTGAGCATGTCTTCTTTGTTTAATTGTTGAGGATTTTTTCAATCTGCGCTGTCGATTCGCTGATGGCCTTTAGCTGACTGTTACGGGAAATGGTTGCTTTGTCATAGCCAAAACGCGTCATTACTTCGCTGGTCATGTCGACAAGGTGCACAGATGCGCCCATACCCCAGATCTTCTCTTCCAGTTCTTTAGCGCGGTGCAATGCGTACATGCTGACATAGCTTAATTCGGCTTGCAGCATGTCCAGATCCGGTTTACCTGTGGTCGTTAAAATAACCTGCATGGCAATAAAGTGACCTCTTGCCAGTGCTTCAGTGATAAAGGACTTTCTGGTGTCATCATTGGCAAAATCTTTATCCAGCTTAGGCAATATGGCCAGTTTGCTGTTTTTACGGGCCGGATCATAAGCAATAAAAAGCTCTTGCCGTAATGGTTGATTTTCCAGTCTCATGGTTTTAATGCCATGAAGCATGAGCGGAGCTTCCAGGTTCTTATCCCGGTAGAGAAACTCAACGTTGGTTTTACGACTGCCGGTGAAATGGGTCAACATGCGTGCTGATACAGAATTCACTCCGTTCATGACAGCCATATCCGCCTCGTAGCGAATACCATTTTTGGCCAGCAGAAAAGCGAAATTAGGTGTGTGACGGGCGTTAATACAACGCAGGGCATGACCGATACCCGGAATTTCTTCTTCTTCCGGATAGGTTTGCAGTGCCTGTTTGTTCTGCTTGATCAGATTATCAAAAAACTTTCTGGCTGCAGCGCCCGGTTCACCTTCGGCGGCACGAAGATGCACAATATTGCGGTCTGTATTGTAATAAACCACTTCGTAAATCAATCCAGTCACATCGTGCCTGGTCGTCAGCGCTTGCAGTTCAGGCAGCGCAATTTTCACCAGGCTGCCTTTTTCTCCGTCAAACTCGCCGGGAATTTCAAGGCGCAGGCCGGATATGGAGATATCTTCAGAAATCCCCTTGCACTGCATGGTTTCATTCAGGCCACTTAACACAACTGGCGACCGCAGAATGTAGCGGGTTTCCATCCGTTGTTCCTGAAAACGATAACGGTAAGGGCGGATAGGGGCAGGTTGCTTATTTCTGGGGTGAGCAAAAATGCGAAGATGGGCGAGGTTACTACGGTCAAATTTTAACGCCGCATATTGCCGTTGACCGCTTTCAGAGGTGACATCTGTAATATGCACAAGGTATTGAAGACGTTTTAGTTTTGCCATCAGGCGGGCTGAAGGCGGCGTGTTTTGTTTCTTTGCCACACTGCCTACGTCATCCGGAATAGAAAGCGGACAATGCGCTTCATCCGGTGACATGGTGCTCATTGTCAGTTTAAATACCCGCCAGCTGACTTTCCGGGAACCAAATCCGATGAAAACAGACTTGAGTGATTCTTTTTGTTCCAGTTCACGTGTGGACGCCGAGTAGAAATACACCGCACCGTTCTGGATGTGGGTGAAACAATAAACATACAGTTCGTTATGTTTATCTGCATCAGCCTGCAATTTTGCCAGTCGCGAAGGTTTCAGCAAATAGCCCAGTTTGATCTCACCGGTCTCATCCTTCCAGTAATCCAGGATATCCTTGTTGATGGTATTGAGCATGGCATAACGGGGAAGCAATGCGTCATTGATACTGTCGATGAATACCGGCAGCGACGGACTACAGGGGGAAATATACTGCTCTGCAGTTTTATTGATGATGGCATCAATGGTGTTCGTCAGGTTAACCTTATAACGACGTTTGTTGCCATGAATGAAGTTATCGAGAAACTTGTCGAATGACGGGGAAGGGAATTGACGGTTACGTTTAAGAATGAGGTAATAATTTGATTTTTCAAACTTGGTGGTAATGACTTCATAAACAATACCCGAGCGCTTATCCATGGCAAACTCATCTTCCAGGCCCCGGAAGAATATGTGTAACTTCTGTTCTGGCCGGAAGCGGTATTCTTTCGGTAACTTCAACCTGAGCCCTTCAGTAGAAATATCCACACTGCTGGCTTTGTACTGACTGCCGCTCTCGTCCTGTATTTCAACTGCGACAGCAAAGTTCATCCGTTCCTGATTACGGTGAGCATAATTCAGCAAATTGACAACAGGAATGGAGTACTGGTGAAGGTTTTCCTGCTTGGTTTCTGTTTCAGATTTAATCGTGCCCTGCAAGGCTTGTTGTTCAGCCCGCTCCCGCATCACCCTGAAGTTGTTTTCTGTTGCCATCACCGTTTCGTAAACACCAAAGGTGTAATTTCCGAAGATATTCACCTGGCGGTTAAAAACGTCTATGGCAACGTCATCGAGATAGTGCTTCCTGCCACGGTATTCGAAAAGCTTGCATTCACCGTCCACCTGACCGCGCAGATCAATTGAGCGTACACAGGGCTTGGCCAGTCTTTTCAACTCCATTTTGATGAGAAAGCGTTTTTCTGACGGAAGATTCTGCGTCAGTTGCATCAAAACTTGATTGAATTCAGGGGCGCCGATTGATGATTTCAGCTGCTCTATAATGTTTGCATATTGCTGAAGTTCTTTTTCCATTTTAACTACTGTTCTTAATTGGCTGCCCTGTTGTATTTCTTATCGGCAGACTTCGCTGAGACTGTAAGTGAACATTTACCCGGACTCCATCCCTACTTTAATCCGGTATGCAGTGCCTTCATAATAACGTTAGAATAGCGCAAAATAATACCTTTAAAATAATTCAAATGGCAAAACGTAAAACAGCCTACGTCTGTTCTGACTGTGGCGCAGAGTTTCCAAGGTGGCAGGGACAATGCAGCGAATGCAAATCCTGGAACACCATTTCAGAGTTTGTGGTTTCCCCTGCTAAAACAGCAAAGGCCGGATTCAGCGGTTACGCCGGTCAGACGAATGCCCGTATAGAACCTCTTAATGCCATCGATCTGGAAGCATTACCCAGATTCAGCTCCGGCTTCAAAGAGCTGGACCGGGTACTTGGCGGTGGCATTGTACCCGGCGCGGCTATGTTGATAGGCGGTTCACCCGGTGCCGGTAAAAGTACACTGTTACTGCAGGTGATGTGTCAGTTAGCCAAAGAACGTAGCGCGCTTTATGTTACCGGTGAAGAGTCGTTGCAACAGGTGGCCATGCGTGCCCAAAGGTTAGGGTTACCCACTGATAAGCTGATGATGCTGGCAGAAACCAATGTGGAGACTATCTGCGAGCTGGCACTGACACAGCAGCCTAAAATTATGGTTATTGATTCGATTCAGGTAATGAATGTGGCTGATGTACAGTCTGCGCCCGGCAGCGTATCGCAGGTGAGGGAAAGTGCCGCTTATCTGACCCGTTTTGCGAAACAACATCATATCGCCATGTTTATCGTTGGCCACGTAACGAAAGATGGCAATCTGGCCGGCCCGAAAGTCCTTGAGCACTGTATAGACTGTTCAATGATGCTGGAAGGCGAGAGTGACGGGCGCTTCAGAACATTACGCAGTCATAAAAACCGTTTCGGTGCTGTTAATGAGCTTGGCGTTTTCGGCATGACGGAAAGAGGTCTTAAAGAAGTCAGCAATCCTTCCGCTATTTTCCTCAGTCGGGGGGAAAATCAGGCTCCGGGATCCAGTGTGATGGTAGTCTGGGAGGGCACCAGACCGTTGCTGGTAGAGATTCAGGCGCTGGTGGACTATTCGCAGATGGCTAATCCCCGCCGGATTGCAGTTGGTCTGGAACAAAACCGGCTCGCCATGTTACTGGCAGTGTTGCACCGTCACGGTAATGTACAGATGAACGATCAGGACGTATTTGTTAACGTGGTGGGTGGTGTAAAAATTTCAGAAACCAGTGCTGACTTAGCCTTATTGCTGGCGATGGTCAGCAGTTTCCGCAACCGTGCTTTACCAAAGGATTTGATTGTATTTGGTGAGGTGGGTCTGGCCGGTGAAATCAGACCGGTACCGAACGGCAGTGAGCGGATCACAGAAGCCGCCAAGCACGGTTTTAAACGGGCTATCGTGCCTAAATCCAACGCGCCCAAACAGCCGGTAGCCGGATTGCAGGTCGTGCCGGTGAGTCAATTGTCAGAAGCGCTGGATGCACTCAGCTAAGCATTCAGTTGCCGGGATAGACTGCATTGAGCAGGGCGTCCATGTCTTTTTCGCTTAACGCATCGTCGCCGCTGTTCAGATTGATCAGGCGGCGCAGTTCGGCGAGACATTCCACATCGATGTGATCAACTTTACAGCCGATATAAATGACGCCGGCTTTTTGCGGAGACTGGCGGTAAAGCTGGATCAGATACAGTGTCATTAACGGACTGTCGGGATTTGCTTTAAACATCACTGTGTAAGGGTCGTGACTGTCGAAGGGCAACATGTCCAGCATGGCTTCTGCAGCGCTGAGGCGCAGGCCCTGCAGTGATACATCCTCAACAGTAACAGGTATGCTGTTACCATGGAGACTGAGCTCTCCCGGTACCTTTAAATCTACACGCTGAAACTGTCGTTTATCCACAATTGTTCTTCCTGATAACTTACCCCTTAATTATTAGTGTAAACAACGGGGTAAGGTCAACCTGATCGTTCAAATTAATCCTGTGAAAGCCGGAAAATTAATCAACCAGATAGTAAAAGCCCCGCAAATGCGGGGCCTGTGTATTACTTCTTCGCCATACGCTTATATTTCAAGCGGTGTGGCTCTACCACGTCCTGTCCGAAGTTTTCTTTCAGCCAGGTTTCGTAGTCGGTGTAGTTTCCTTCAAAGAAGTTAACTTTACCTTCATCGCGGTAGTCAATGATATGCGTGGCCACGCGGTCGAGGAACCAGCGATCGTGCGAGATAACCATGGCACAGCCCGGGAATTCCAATAAGGCATTTTCCAGTGCACGCAGGGTTTCAACGTCCAGGTCGTTGGTCGGTTCATCGAGCAGCAACACGTTGCCGCCGGCTTTCAGCAGTTTGGCCAGGTGAACACGGTTGCGCTCACCACCGGACAGATCGCCGATGAACTTTTGCTGGTCGCTGCCACGGAAGTTAAAGCGGCTGCAGTAAGCGCGGCTGTTAATTTCAAAGTTACCGATGCGGATAATGTCAGAATCGTCAGAGATTTCTTTCCACACGGTATTCTTGTCATTCATGTGGTCGCGGAACTGCTCCACACTGGCAAGATGAACGGTATCACCAATAACCACTTCACCTTCGTCCGGCTGCTCCTGACCTGAGATCATTTTGAACAGGGTAGATTTACCCGCACCGTTAGGACCGATAATACCGACGATAGCGCCTTTCGGTACTACGAAGTCCATATCATCGATAAGTACACGGTCACCATAAGCTTTTTTCAGGTGCTTCACTTCAATGACTTTATCGCCCAGTCGCTCACCCGGTGGAATGAACAGTTCATTAGTTTCGTTACGCTTCTGGTAATCAGACGTGGACATTTCTTCAAAGCGGGCCATACGTGCTTTCGATTTAGCATGACGGCCTTTCGGGTTCGAGCGCACCCATTCCAGTTCCTGCTTCATGGATTTCACGCGGGCATTTTCAGTGCGTTCTTCCTGGGCAAGACGGGCTTCTTTCTGTTCCAGCCAGGATGAATAGTTACCTTCCCACGGAATACCGTGACCACGGTCGAGTTCCAGGATCCAGCCGGCAACGTTATCAAGGAAATAACGGTCGTGGGTAATGGCTACCACAGTACCTTCATAGTCGTGAAGGAAGCGTTCCAGCCAGGCAACAGATTCTGCGTCCAGGTGGTTAGTCGGTTCGTCAAGCAGCAGCATATCCGGCTTCTCAAGCAGCAGGCGACACAATGCTACACGGCGGCGTTCACCACCGGACAGTTTGGAAACATCGGCGTCCCATGGCGGCAGACGCAGGGCATCCGCAGCACGTTCCAGGGCGTTGTCCAGGTTATGACCGTCCTTCGCCTGAATAATCGCTTCCAGCTCACCTTGTTCCTTTGCCAGCGCATCAAAATCGGCGTCTGCTTCGGCGTAGGCGGCATACACTTCATCAAGACGGGTAAGGGCGTGTTTTACATCAGCAACCGCTTCTTCGATGTTGCCGCGTACGTCTTTGGACTCGTCCAGCTTAGGTTCCTGTGGCAGGTAACCAATGTTGATACCCGGCTGCGGGCGGGCTTCACCTTCTATTTCGGTGTCCACGCCGGCCATGATGCGGAGCAGGGTAGATTTCCCCGCACCGTTAAGACCCAGAACACCGATTTTGGCGCCAGGGAAAAAGCTCAGAGAGATATCTTTTAAAATATGACGGTTGGGTGGCACAATTTTGCCAACCCTGTGCATGGAATATACGTATTGTGATGACATGTTCCGAACAGTGTCCTTGCTTCAATATAAGTAAATGATATGCCATCTATTGTACTCGCTTTGTCCTCAATCTGACCAGTAAAGCCAGCAGTGATTTTCAATGATGGGTTAATTTTGAACGTTTACATGGCGGATGGCAGGAAATTAATGGTGAGGGTCAGGACGAATCCGGGATTTTGCATTACCATACACACAGGAAATTGACTAACAGGTTAAGCTATGACGGCACACGCAAAACGCACATACACTTTAACTGAGCTGGCTGACCACGTGGGTGGCAGTGTGGCGGGTGATGAAGCCCGTATCAACGAAACAAAGCTGAGTGGTGTGGGCACTCTGGCCGGGTCCAAAGGCCACCAGATTTCATTTCTGACCAACGTAAAATATAAGTCGCAACTGGCTGATACGGCCGCCGGAGCGGTGATTCTGAATGAGAAAATGCTGGACGAGTGTCCGGTTCCTGCGCTGGTTCACAGTAATCCCCACGCAGCCTTTGCCCGCATAGCCCAGTTGTTCGACACCACACCTGAGGTGGCATCCGGAATCGCTGAAACGGCGGTTGTGGCTTCTTCTGCTACGCTGGGAACCAATGTGTCACTGGGTCACAATGTCATTATTGAAGATAATGTCATGCTGGGTGATAACGTCAGAATCGGCGCAAATACCGTGATTGGAAAAGGCACGAAAATTGGTGAGGGTTCGACCATTTATCCCAACGTCACCGTGTATCACGATATTGTGATTGGTAAGCGGGTGACTATTCACAGCCAGACCGTTATTGGAGCGGCAGGTTTTGGATACGCAAACGACAAAGGAACATGGCTGCCTATTCCGCAAACCGGCAGTGTACAGATTGGCGATGATTCACAAATTGGTGCTTCAAGCAGCATCGACCGTGGCGCAATGGAAGATACCATCATCGGTAAGAATGTGATTATCGATAATCAGGTACAGGTAGGACATAACTGTATCATTGGTGATCACTCCTGTATTTGCGGCGCTACAGGCATTGCTGGCAGTTGTCATATCGGCAAATACGTCATACTTGGCGGAGGCTGTGGTGTGAATGGACATATCAGCATTTGCGACAATGTGCAGGTAACCGGTTATACCATGATTGTGCAGGATATTACCGAGTCCGGCGTTTATTCATCCGGTCAGCCGGCCATGAAAAACCGCGACTGGCGTAAAGTGACTGTACGGACCCGTCAGATCGATGATCTCTTTAACCGTGTGAAAGCGCTGGAAAAAGGTTAAATCTTTCTGAATTGTAATTAAACGTTATATATGGCCGCAGGCCGCGGCGTATAAGCGGTAGGGCAGTGTTAAGAAATGCTGCCGCTGCGGATATAAACGAAACGGGCATAAAGCAGTATACATGCGGCTTAAAATGACTAAAATATGCCCCTCATTTTTTAGCTGTCCATAAAACGCAGAGTAAGGAGCCTTCATGTTACCTCGCGATATGACTATTGCGGATTACGATCCGGAACTGGCAGATGCCATGGCCAAAGAAGCTGAGCGTCAGGAGCATCACATTGAGCTCATCGCATCAGAAAACTATTGCAGTCCACGTGTCATGGAGGCGCAAGGCTCTCAGTTAACGAATAAGTACGCAGAAGGTTATCCCGGTAAGCGTTACTATGGTGGTTGTGAGCATGTAGACGTGGTAGAGCAACTGGCGATTGACCGTGCTAAGCAACTGTTTGGTGCTGAGTACGCCAACGTTCAGCCCCATGCAGGCTCTCAGGCCAACGCTGCTGCGTTTATGGCTCTAATTAATGCCGGTGATACTGTTCTGGGTATGAGTCTGTCTGAAGGCGGTCACTTAACTCACGGTTCTCACGTAAACTTCTCAGGTAAAACCTACAACGCGGTACAGTATGGTCTGAATGAAGAAACCGGCGAAATCGATTACGAGCAGGTTGAAGCACTGGCCTTAGAGCACAAGCCTAAGATGATTATCGGTGGTTTCTCTGCTTATTCAAAAGTGGTTGACTGGGCCCGTTTCCGTGAAATCGCAGATAAAGTAGGTGCGTACCTGCTGGTCGACATGGCACACGTTGCCGGTCTGATTGCTGCCGGTGTTTATCCGAGCCCGCTGCCTCATGCACACGTAGTGACTACCACGACTCACAAAACCCTTGCGGGTCCCCGTAGTGGTCTGATCCTGTCTGCCTGTGGCGACGAAGACATCTACAAGAAACTGAACAGTTCCGTATTCCCCGGCAACCAGGGTGGTCCTCTGTGTCACGTTATTGCAGCTAAAGCGGTAGCGTTCAAAGAAGCCCTTCAGCCTGAATTTAAAGAATATCAGCAGCAAGTTGTGAAAAACGCAAAAGCCATGGTTGAAGTGGTGCTGGAGCGTGGTTACGACGTAGTGTCAGGCGGTACTGAAAACCACCTGTTCCTGCTGGATCTGATTAAGAAAGATATCACAGGTAAAGACGCTGATGCCGCGCTTGGCCGTGCAAACATCACTGTAAACAAAAACTCTGTACCAAAAGATCCACGTTCACCGTTCGTGACCAGTGGTCTGCGTATCGGTAGTCCGGCGATTACCCGTCGTGGCTTCAAAGAAGAGCAGGCGAAACAGGTTGCGACCTGGATCTGCGACATTCTGGACAACATGGGTGATGAAAGTGTTGTTGAGCGTGTTAAAGGTGAAGTTGTTGAACTGTGTAAAGCGTTCCCGGTTTACGGGTAAGCCGTTTTATCAGTATGAAATTCCCCGCTCTTAGTCAGTAAGAGTTGATGCCGTCAGAGCAGCCTGTGCTGCCTGGCGGCTTTGTTGTTAAAAGGACCTGCTATGTTTTGCCCGTTTTGTTCGGCACAGGAAACCAAAGTTATCGATTCCCGTCTGGTGGCAGAAGGGCATCAGGTACGTCGCCGTCGCGAATGTGTTATCTGTCACGAGCGCTTTACTACCTTTGAAAGTGCTGAATTAGTGATGCCGAGAGTCATTAAACGGGATGGTTCGAGAGAGCCGTTCAATGAAGATAAGCTGCGCGCCGGCTTGCAGCGGGCACTGGAAAAGCGCCCTGTGAGCACGGAGAAAGTGGAAGAAGTGATTTTGTCGCTCAAGTCTGCATTGCGTGCTACCGGTGAGCGGGAAGTCTCCAGTGAATTCCTTGGTAATCTGATTATGGATGCACTGAAGGTGCTGGACAAAGTCGCTTATGTGCGGTTTGCGTCAGTGTACCGCTCATTTGAAGATATTCGTGAGTTTGGTGAGGAAATTGCCCGTTTAGGAGACTGATAACCGCCATGAAAACCACGTCAGCTGTTTCCATTTCTCAGGACTACGCCTGGATGGCGAAAGCCATCAGACTGGCTACGCAGGGTCAGTTCACCACATCTCCGAATCCCCGTGTCGGTTGTATTATTCTTGACAGTAACGGTGCCTTAGCCGGACAGGGTTACCATATTCAGGCCGGCACTCCCCACGCGGAAGTACATGCTCTTCGTGAAGCGGGCGATAAGGCCCGTGGCGGTACGGCTTATGTCACACTTGAGCCCTGCAGTCATTTCGGACGAACGCCTCCCTGTGCCGATGCTTTAGTGGAGGCTGGTGTCAGCAGGGTGGTTATCGCCATGACTGATCCGAACCCTCAGGTAAGCGGCCGTGGCATAAAAAAACTTCAGGATGCCGGCATTGATGTGGTGTCTGATATTCTGGCGGCCGAATCGGCAGCATTGAACCCCGGTTTTATCAAACGCATGGTATCAGGCAAACCGCGGGTAACGGTGAAACTGGGTATCAGTCTTGATGGCAAAATAGCGTTGTCTAACGGCGTCAGTCAATGGATCACCAGTCCCGAATCCCGTCGCGATGTGCAATTACACCGTGCTGCAAGTTGTGCCATTCTAACCGGCAGTGGCACTGCACTGGCCGACAATCCGTCTTTGCTGGTCAGGGAAAATGAAGCCAATTTTTCTGATTATCCTGTTTCGCCGGTAAGGCAGCCGCTCAGGGTCGTGATAGACAGCCACAACCGGTTACCGGACGATCTGCAATTATTCACAGACGGACACAAAACCCTGCGGGTAACCGGTCAGCCAGTTGCGCCGCAAACCAGTGTCCCTGCACTGGCCGTCTCCATGCGTGGCAATTACATAGACCTGTCTCAGCTCATGGAGAAGCTGGGGGAGCGGCAAATTAATGATGTTTGGGTGGAAGCCGGCCCGGGTCTTGCCGGTGCATTGTTTACTGCCGGTGAAGTTGACCGGCTTGTGGTGTATCAGGCGTCCAAACTGTTGGGTGACAAAGCACAAAGCATGCTCACGCTGGATGAATTTGTGTCGCTGGATGAAACGCCGGTACTGTCACTGACTGACGTACGGCAAACCGGCCCTGATATCCGCTTGTCATACGATATTATTAAGTAACGCTTTTGTAGAGGGTATACGATGTTTACCGGAATTATTCAGGCCCTGGGGACGATTCAGTCTCTTGATCACCGGGGCGAAGACATCAAGCTGACTGTGTCGTCAGAAAAGCTGGATATGTCTGATGTGGCCCTTGGCGACAGTATTGCCACAAACGGCGTCTGTCTCACAGTAACCGACTTCGGTACAGATTATTATTGTGCTGACGTGTCAGCCGAAACCATCCGTTACACCGGTTTTGCCAATTATAAGCCCGGCAGTACCGTGAATCTGGAAAAAGCCATGCGCCCCACCGATCGTTTTGGTGGTCATATTGTATCCGGCCATGTGGACGGCGTTGGTGAAGTCAAAAAGATTGTTAAACACAGTACTTACATTGAAATCTGGATTTCTGCCCCCACTGAGTTAGCAAAGTATATTGCCCATAAAGGCAGTATCACGGTGGACGGCGTCAGCCTGACTGTGAATGAGGTGGATGGCAATGAGTTTATGTTGTGGATCATCCCTCACACCCTGCAGGAAACGGTTATCGGCACTTATAAAGCCGGCAGTCGGGTCAATCTGGAAGTAGACGTGGTTGCCCGCTATCTGGAACGCCTGATGATGGGTGACAAGGCAGCAGAAAAGACCACCAAAAAAGACATTAGTATGGCCTTCCTGGCCGAAAATGGTTTTCTTAGAAAATAACCCTACATAAGTGAAATTATGGCACTCAACACCACAGCTGAAATAATTGAAGATATCCGTCAGGGTAAAATGGTTATCCTGATGGACGATGAAGATCGCGAGAATGAAGGCGATATCATCATGGCCGCTGAGCATGTGACGCCGGAAGCGATTAACTTTATGGTTACTCATGCCCGCGGACTGGTATGCCTGCCCATGACGCAGGAGCGCTGTGAACGTTTGAATTTACCGCTGATGGTAGATAAAAACGGCGCACAATTTCATACCGCCTTTACCGTTTCCATTGAAGCAGCACGTGGCGTAACCACCGGTATTTCTGCTGCAGACCGCGCGACCACAATTTTGGCCGCGGTAGGTAAGGATGCTAAAGCAACTGATATTGTGCAGCCGGGCCACATTTTTCCGTTAATCGCTAAAGAAGGTGGTGTACTGAACCGTGCAGGTCATACCGAAGCAAGCGTCGATCTTGCCCGTCTTGGTGGCTGTGAGCCAGCTGCTGTTATTGTCGAGATCCTCAATGAAGACGGCACCATGGCCCGTCGTCCTGAGCTCGAAAAATTCGCCGAAAAATACGATATAAAAATCGGCACAATTGCGGATCTGATTGAATATCGCAATCTGAACGAAACCACTATAGAGAAAGTTGCCCAGTGCAGCCTGCCTACGGAATATGGTGAGTTCGAACTGCATACCTTTAAAGATGTTATCGATAATCAGATTCACTTTGCGCTGAAGAAAGGTGACATTGACCCGGAAACACCTACACTTGTGCGTGTTCACTTGCATAATACGCTTAGTGATTTACTGGGTTCTACCCGCGCGATAAACCGTACCATGACGTTACCTGATGCCATGAAGCGCATTGCAGACGAGGGTGGTGTGCTGGTGGTGCTGGGTAAAGAAGAAGACCTGGAAGGGCAGGTCAGACAATTTGCTGCAGAAGACCGTGGTGAAAAGCCGGAAGGAAAAACCTGGACCGGTTCATCACGTACCGTAGGTGTTGGCAGCCAGATTCTGGCGACCATGGGCGTTAAAAAAATGCGTTTGCTCAGCAAGCCGGTTAAATACCACGCGTTGTCCGGCTTCGGACTGGATGTGGTGGAATACATTCATAATTAGTTCCCGTGTAATTCGTGAACATTCGATTTAGTTTGCGCGCAGTTATGCTATACTGCGCGCCGTTTTTTCATAGGGGTGGAATACCATGCAGGTAATTGAAGGTAATATTCGCGCAACAGGCAAGAAATTCGCGATTGTTGTGTCACGTTTCAACAGTTTTGTTGTAGAAAGCTTGCTTGAAGGTGCGCTGGATACGTTAGAGCGTCACGGTGAAGTCAGCGACAATGACATCACCCTGGTTCGCGTACCGGGTGCATATGAATTACCTGTAGCAGCGAAAAAACTGGCAGAAAAAGGCCAGTTCGATGCGATTATCGCTTTAGGTGCGGTGATCCGCGGTGGTACGCCTCACTTTGATTTTGTTGCCGGTGAGTGTAACAAAGGTCTGGCCCAAGTATCACTGGAGTATGGTATTCCGGTCTCTTTCGGTGTTATCACCACAGATTCTATCGAACAGGCTATTGAGCGTTCCGGTACCAAAGCGGGGAACAAAGGTGCAGAAGCTGCACTGGGTGCCCTTGAGATGGTGAACGTTGTTTCAGCGCTTAACGATCTTTAACCGGGGGTTACGTGAAAGTATCCGCACGTCATAAAGCCAGAGAACTTGCCCTTCAGGGTGTTTATTCATGGCAAATGAGCAAGAACGATATCGCCCAGGTGGAGTTATCACTTGCGACCAGTAACGATATGCAGAAAGTCGACATGGTGTATTTCCAGGCCATGTTGCGCGGTGTTGCGGAAAATGCAGAAGCATTAGACGTAAAAATTAAGCCATACCTTGGCCGTTTACCGGAAGAACTGGATCCTATCGAAAAAGCGATTCTGCGTATTGCTACCTATGAATTAACTGAGCGCATGGACGTGCCTTATCGCGTAATTATTAACGAAGCCATTGAACTTGCTAAATCTTTTGGTGCCGAAGAAAGCCATAAGTTTATCAATGGTGCGTTAGATAAAGCGGTGAAGACGTTACGTCAGCACGAGCGTTAACAGCGATCCATTTACGTACCTGTACGTAATGACACGACGACACTGAGTTAACCGGTAAAACGTGAAAGAATTTGATCTTATTGGCCGTTACTTTGCAAATGGCGGCCATCAACGAAAAGACGTAATCGTCGGCATCGGTGATGACTGTGCTGTTACGTCTGTTCCTGCAAATCAGCAGCTCGCCATTACCACTGATACACTGGTGTCCGGCGTGCATTTCCTTAAAGATGCGCCTGCCAGATCCGTAGCCTATAAAGCAGTAGCTGTTAATCTCAGTGATCTCGCCGCAATGGGTGCAGAGCCAGCCTGGATTTCTCTTTCCCTGTCTATGTCGCATGTGGACGAAACCTGGATGGAAGAATTTGCCAGCGGCTTGTATGAGCTGACCAGATACTATTCTGTGCAGCTCATTGGCGGTGACACGGTACGTGGTCCTCTGGCTATGACTATCACTGCGCAGGGTTTTATTCCTCCTGAAGCAGCGTTGAAGCGCAGCACGGCGAGACCCGGCGACTGGATATATGTTACCGGCACTACCGGTGATGCCGGCGCTGGTCTGGATATTCTCAAAGGGTCACGTGAAGCGAAAGAGGAAGACAGGGAGTTTCTGGTTAAACGTCATTTGTATCCCACTCCGCGTGTAGCTGTCGGAACAGCGCTGCGACGCATTGCCTCTTCCTGCATTGATGTGTCAGACGGCCTGCTGGCCGATTTAAATCACATTCTGAAAGCATCGAATTGCGGTGCAACTGTGCACGTAGACCGCTTACCCGTGTCTTCGGCCTTATTCAATTGTGTGGGTGCACAGGATGCCTACCGTTATGCGCTGACTGCCGGTGACGATTATGAACTGGTCTTCACTGTAAACGAAGAGCAGCGTGGCAATCTGGAAACGTCTCTGGCCAGCACAGGTGTAAAGGCTACCTGCATCGGTCAGGTAACCGGCCAGGCAGGCAAAACAGACTTAAAATTGTATGACGAGCCGTATCAACTGAAAGACGTTGCGGGCTACGAGCACGATTTTTAATGCAACCTGAGTACCGTGCCAGAGTATCAATGAAAAATCCGGTGCATTTTTGTGCACTGGGCTTTGGCTCCGGTCTGATCCCGTTGATGCCGGGGACGTTTGGTTCTCTGGCAGCGATTCCCTTAATTCTTCTCTTTGCGCCGGCCGGTAACGTTATTTTTATCACGGCGACGATATTGAGCTGCATTGCGGGTGTGTATTTTTGCGGTAAAACTGCCACAGATATGGGTGTTCATGATCACGGCTCCATTGTCTGGGATGAAGTGGCCGGTATGCTTCTTACTTTTCTGTTTGTTCCGCTGAGTATTTCTACGCTTATTGCCGGTTTCGTGTTGTTCCGTATTTTTGACATTTTGAAGCCTTGGCCTATCGGACCCGTTGATAAAACGGTTCACGGGGGACTTGGCATCATGCTGGATGATATTCTTGCTGGGATTATGGCTTGTGTGTGCCTGCATGGTCTCATATGGCTGGTTCCCGCCATAGGTTAACTTTCACGGACTTATCGAATAAAAAAGCCGTTCTGTTTGAAGCAGAACGGCTTTTTCGTTTATGTTTTACAGTAACCTTTCTCAGTCACCAAAATACGCCTGCACCTGACGGACAATTCCGGCGGTGTCGAGACCATGCTCAGCATACATTTCCTGTTGGGTACCCTGCAATATGAAGCTGTCAGGTAGACCAAGATGAAGTGTGTGCATTCTTTGCTTCGCAGATTGAAGATATTCGGTTACCGCAGAACCTGCACCGCCCATGATACAGCCATCTTCCAAGGTCACGATGCCTTCGTGCTCCTTGCAGATTTCATCAATAACCGCAGTATCCAGAGGTTTAACAAACCGCATATCAACCACTGTGGCATTGAGAGATTCAGCGGCTTTCTCTGCATAAGGTAGCAATGTACCGAAATTCAAAATAGCAAGCTTGTTACCTTTGCGAAGCGTACGTGACTGGCCCAACGGGATTTCAGTCATGCTTTGTTGCGGCGTGATGCCTTTGCCGGCACCGCGGGGATAACGCACAGCAGCAGGCTTCTGCGCCTTGTGACCGGTATAAAGCATCTGACGACATTCATCCTCATCAGCAGGGGTCATAATGATCATGTTAGGAATACAGCGTAAAAACGCGATATCAAATACGCCCTGGTGAGTGGGACCGTCAGCACCAACCACACCGGCGCGGTCGATGGCAAACAGCACAGGTAAGTCTTGTAGCGCCACATCATGGATCAACTGATCGTAAGCCCTTTGCAAGAAGGTAGAGTAAATGGCAACAACGGCGTTATACCCTTCTTTGGCAAGACCGGCACCGAAGGTCACAGCGTGCTGTTCTGCTATTGCTACGTCAAAGTACTGTTCAGGGAACTGCTGGGAAAACTTCACCATGCCTGAGCCTTCACGCATGGCAGGGGTAATGGCCATGAGTTTGGGATCCTGAGCCGCCATATCGCACAACCACTGGCCGAAAATAGCCGAAAACGTGGGGGCTGAAGGTGCAGATTTAGGCAGGGCGTTATCTTCCGGATTAAATTTTGGTACAGCGTGGAATTTAATCGGATCCTGTTCCGCTACAGGATAGCCTTTCCCTTTTCGTGTAACCACATGCAGGATGTGCGGGCCTGAGAACTGACGCATGTTGCGCAGGGTATCGACCATGCCATTAACATCATGGCCGTCGATGGGACCAATGTAATTAAACCCGAGCTCTTCAAAAATAGTGCCCGGCACTACCATGCCTTTGATGTGCTCTTCTGCACGGCTGGCAAACTCTTTAATCGGTGGAACGTTACTCAGCAGCTTTTTACCGCCATCGCGGATTTTATTGAAAAAGTTACCGGTAAGCAGACGTGCCAGGTGACTGTTCAGTGCACCGACGTTTTCCGAAATAGACATTTCATTGTCGTTAAGTACCACCACCAGGTCTTTATTAATGTCCCCGGCATGGTTCAACGCTTCAAACGCCATACCCGCTGTCATTGCACCGTCGCCGATGACGGCAACCACTTTGCGGTCTTTGCCTTCTTTTTCTGCTGCTACAGCCATACCCAGCGCGGCGCTGATGGATGTGGACGAGTGACCGACAGCAAAGGTGTCGTACTCACTTTCCGGAGGCCACGGGAACGGGTGCAGACCATTTTTTTGTCGGATCGTCGACATGCGGCCGGCACGGCCGGTCAAAATTTTATGCGGGTAAGCCTGATGGCCTACATCCCATAATAAACGGTCGAATGGGGTGTTATACACGTAGTGTAAAGCCACGGTCAGTTCTACTGTGCCAAGGCCGGAAGCAAAATGGCCACTGGTCTGACTAACTGAAGCCAGTAAAAACTGTCGCAACTCATCAGCCAGTTCACGGAGTTTTTCCTGTGGCAGCTTTCTGAGTTCATCCGGCGTCAGTGCCTGTGCCAGAACAGGATAGTGCGTTAATTCTAAACTCATTGTTATCGTTTCATTATGTTGTTTAGCATAAATCAGTATGTCCGTTTTACCATCAGGTCCGTAAACTCAGACAGCAATCCGGTATTGTAGGGCAAACTGTCTAAAGCTTGAAGGGCGCTGGCATGAAGACGGTTTAATTCAGCCTTCGCCTGTGCCATTCCCAGTAATGCCGGAAACGTATTTTTGCCAAGTTCAATATCGGAACCCTGCGGTTTACCGGTGACTTCGGCATCACCTTCCACATCCAGAATGTCATCCTGAATTTGAAAGGCCAGCCCCATGTCTCCCGCGTAACCCGTCAGTGCTTCGCGGTGTTCCGGTTTAAGATCATTGCAAAGTACCGTAATCATTTCCGCACAGGCCTGTAGCAATGCGCCGGTTTTCAAGCGATGCAGGCGGGTTAGAGACGCAATGTCGATGGTGGAACCGGTAGCTGCAAGGTCTATCGCCTGACCACCGCACATGCCGGCGTAACCTGAGGCTCTGGCAAGAATGCTGACCAGTTTTGCGCGCTGACCATTGGCAAAGTCGCTCATGGGTGCATCAGCAAGAATACTGAACGCCAGGGTTTGCAAGGCATCTCCGGCAAGGATAGCCGTCGCCTCATCAAACTGAATGTGACAGGTGGGCTTTCCTCGGCGAAGATCGTCATCGTCCATTGCCGGCAGGTCGTCATGGGCCAGAGAATAGGCATGAATGCATTCTATCGCCATGCTCACTGCGGCCTGATCCTGACCGGGAATATCCAGTGTATTGCCGATGATATGTACCAGTAACGGACGCATACGCTTGCCACCGGCAAGGAGCGCATATTCCATGGCTGCGCGAAGTTGTGGTGCGTGATCAGGAAGTGCGGCAACGAGGCGCAGCAAGCTTTCGTCAGTGTCGTGCTTAATCTTCTGACGTAAGCTGTCTATATTTGTCATGAATTACCTGTATAACAAGGTGGAGCGGAGCGGTCTCTCCGCCAGATTTTATCAGTCTTCAGAAGGGGTGAAATCAACCAGTGTTTGTTCACCTTGCTCAGCGAGCAATATTTTGACTTTCTGTTCTGCCTGCGCGAGAGCCTGTTGACTCAGACGGGATAATTTTACGCCACGTTCGAATTTTTCTAAAGCTTCATTCAGCGGCAGTTCTCCCGATTCCATTTCCGTCACGATGGCTTCAAGTTCTGCCAGTGATGCTTCAAAAGAGGGCGCAGATGGCGTTTTTTCTGTGGTCACGTCGGATACCCGGTGCAGTTTTAATGATAATCGCGCACATTAACCGGGCAGGCACGCGGGGTCAATTGGTTTGTCCTGTTCCTGTGTGGTCAAACGACGGGTATCTCTCTGGTTTTATTGGTGATACCTAATAATCAGCATTCATCTGGTAATCTTGTATTTTGATTATAGAATTCATAATACCGGCCGATAGAGATAATGGCATCGCGATAAGAGAGTTTTTTGAGGAGCAATAAGTGGATTTAGCAACCGTCATAGGCATGTTAGGTGGTATCGGCTTTATTGTCATGGCCATGATCCTGGGTGGGGATTTGGGCATGTTCGTCGATGTTGCCTCAGTGCTCATTGTATTCTGTGGTTCTATCTTCGTAGTAATGTCTCAGTTTACGCTGGGCCAGTTTTTCGGTGCCGGTAAAGTGGCCGGCAAAGCGTTCATGTTCAAAATCGATCCGCCGGAAGTGCTGATTGAAAAAATCGTTGAAATGGCTGATGCGGCCCGTAAGGGCGGGTTTCTCGCACTGGAAGAAGCCGAAATCGATAATGCCTTTATGCAAAAGGGCGTAGATATGCTGGTAGATGGCCACGACATTGAAGTGGTCAGAGAAACGCTGAAAAAAGATATTCAGATGACCACCGAGCGCCATGAGTTCGGTGGTTCAATTTTTAAAGGTCTGGCCGATGTTGCGCCGGCGATGGGGATGATCGGTACACTGGTTGGTCTGGTTGCCATGTTATCAAACATGGATGATCCTAAATCAATCGGTCCTGCCATGGCGGTAGCACTTTTAACAACACTTTACGGCGCCTTCCTGGCAAACGTTATCTGTTTGCCGATTGCAGCTAAACTGGACAACCGTAAAGAGGAAGAGAAACTGAATCAGTCTCTGGTCCTTGACGGTATCGTCGGTATTGCTGACGGTCAGAACCCGAAAGTCATTGAGGGAATTTTGAAAAATTACATCGCTGCCGGTAAACGTGGCGGCGGGGACGAGGAGTAATCTGCTATGTCAGATGAATGCCCTAAATGTCCCCCTCCCGGCCTGCCAGCGTGGATGGGGACGTTCGCTGACCTGATGTCACTGTTGATGTGCTTCTTCGTTCTGCTGCTGTCTTTCTCGGAAATGGATGTACTGAAATTTAAGCAAATCGCCGGCTCCATGAAGTTTGCCTTCGGTGTGCAGAATAAAATTGAAGTCAAAGACATTCCCAAGGGAACCAGTGTTATCGCGATGGAGTTTCGCCCGGGCCGTCCGGATCCGACGCCTATTGAAACCATTCAGCAGCAAACCATCGATATGACTCAGCCAACGCTGGAATTTCAGGCCGGGGATGAGGACTCATCCGGTGGCCGGCAGACACAGCGCGGGTCCCAGCGTGGTGGTCAGGCTCAGCAAACTGCATCAGACTCCGCCGCTTCATCGTCACAAAGCTCTGACAAAGAGCAGGACAACGAAATGATGAAGAAGGTGGCTGAACAACTGCAAAAAGAAGTGGCGGACGGCTCTATTGAAATGGAGTCTTTGGGTCAGCAACTGACTATCCGGATCAGAGAAAACGGTTCATTTTCCGCCGGTTCGGCATTTTTGCAGCCTCAGTTTAAGCCTGTGTTGAGAAAAATCGGTACCTTACTGGCAGAAATGCCCGGGGAAATAGAAATTTCAGGACACAGTGACGGCCAGCATATTGCCAATGAGCTGTACCGCTCTAACTGGGATTTGTCTGCACAACGCGCTGTGGCCGTGGCGGAAGAGATCCGTAAAGCGCCGGGTTTTGATGAGTCACGTATGTCCGTGACCGGTCTGGCTGACACTAAACCTCTGGTTGAAAACGCAGCCACTGCCGACGACCGTGCCCGCAATCGCCGGGTCGAAATTAACATCAATCAGGGCAAACCGTTATTGTCTGAACCTATTTCGGTGCTGGAAGAATAGCTGCGCGGGGAAAGGGCGCAACGATTAAGCGCTACGCTCCCCGTTGTATTGTGTCTCTGAAGTGAGGTTTTGACAGGACCAGCTGAACCGTCGAAATAGTCCGCTCCAGAAACCCGCCTTCGCAATATTTAAGATAGTAAGTCCACATGCGCATGAAGCGCTCGTCATAACCATCCTGCATCAGCGGTTCTTTGGCATTGATGAAAGCCTTGTACCAGTCATCCAGCGTCCTGGCATAATCCAGCCCGATATCCTGTAAATCTCTTACAGATAAGTCACTGAAACGTTTGAGGTAGTCGTTGATAACCAGCTGCGAGGGCAGAAAACCGCCCGGGAAAATATATTTCTGAATAAAATCCACACTCTTGCTGTAACTGTCGTAACGGCGGTCATCAATGACAATAGACTGCAATAACATCAAACCATCGGCTTTCAGTAGTGAGGCACATTTATCAAAAAAGTTGCCCAGATAACGTTTACCTACAGCTTCAATCATCTCGATGGACACCAGTTTGTCATACTGGCCTTCGAGTGTCCGGTAATCCTGTTTTAGCAGGGTGACTCTGTCACCCAGATTTTCTCTTTCTATCCAGGCCGCAGCATAAGCATGTTGCTCTTCAGAGATGGTTGTGGTGGTGACTTTGCAGCCATAGTGCTTTGCTGCATAAACAGCCAGACCGCCCCAGCCGGTGCCGATTTCCATCAGGTGATCCGATGGTTTCAGCTGTAATTTGTCACAGATTGTTTTTAGTTTGTGAGTCTGGGCATCGCTCAGCGAAGCGTTAGGATCCGGATAAATAGCTGAAGAGTACATCATGGTCTGATCAAGGAACCGCGTATATAACTTGTTACCCAGGTCATAATGAGCTTCAATATTTTTCTTCGCCTGACTTTCAGTATTACGGCGTAAGAAATGCTGTACCTTCTGGAGAGGGAGCACCAGCAGACGGAATTTCTCTTCCCATTTGTCCAGTACGGGTAAGTTACGGGCGAACACTCTGATCACTGAAGTCAGGTCCGGGCTGGTCCATAATCCGTCAATGTAAGTTTCACCTGATGCCACACTGCCGCCAAACAGCAAATGGCGGTAAGCTTTTACGTTGAGTATGTTTACATCGGCCTTAAGCTCACTTTCCGGATCGCCAAATTGGGCTACGGTAGTGCCATGTTCTTTGATTGTCATGTGACCTTCGGGTAACAGTGACAACACTTTAAAAAATGCACTTCTGCAAGCGCGGTCAATACTGCTGGCTTCCTGCTGAAATATAAAAGTGGATTCGCCGTGTGACATTATCTCGGTTCCTGACTTTTAGGGTGATCGTAAATTGGCGCGCGCTTGATAAATAATTTCAGTGCCTGCCAATAGATACCGGCTACGGTTTTTATTGTCATACTGGGTATACGTCTCAGTGTAGAGCGCAGATTCTCATTATTAAGTGAAATTCTTGTCATGTTCACGCCGGCTACAAAATCCTTTTTCTCTGTGTGACAGGACAGGGATAAGGAAAAGCGCTCACCCGGCGGCGTTATCTGCCATTTATAGGTCATCTCCAGCGGGTTGAACGGCGACACATGAAATGCTTTTTCCGTATCCTGCTGGCTGGCCATATCGACCAGATAATAATGTCTTTCATTCCAGGGTGTATTGCTGACTTCAGCCATCATGTGAGTATAGATGCCTGAGGCAGGGTCCCGTAAAAAATAGAAATTTACCGGACTGAAGTACATGCCAAGGGTGCGCAACTGGCCGAGAAAGTAAACATCACCGTCGAGTTCAGCTCCCTTGTTCAGTAACGTCATTTTAGACTTTACCGCAGTTTCAAGGGGCACACTGGCGTCGCCACAATAATCGGGTCGATAGAAGCGGGTGAAATTTCTCCTGTGTACGGAAAACCACTTAAGTGATTCACCGAGACTGTCTGCTTCCGACAGTTTCAGCCAGAATAAAGCGATATCGTATTCAAACTTGTGTTCCACCGGCCTGAACCGCTGGTGGAACGTTTTGCCCAGGTAGATGCCGCTTTCCGTCTGAGAAACCACTTGCTGACTCACAAAGTTGCCCCGAAGCGTTCGCACACATCCAGAGCGCTTCTGACGCCATCTTCGTGAAATCCGTTGTACCAGTAAGCGCCGCAAAAATGCAGACCTTCTTTCCCGCAGATTTCGCCGCGCCGCTGCTGGGCTGCGACCATGGGCGCACTGTATTGAGGATGGGCGTAATCGTAGCGTCGCAGAATTTTTGCCGGATCAATGGCAGCAGTATTATTGAGCGTGACGCAAAAGGTCACCGGTGCGGTATCGAAACGCTGCAATATGTTCATATTATAGGTAACAGCCGCCGGGGCATGATTTTCTTCAGGTGTTTCTTTCAGTCGGTAGTTCCAGCTTGCCCATGCCAGCTTTCTGTCGGGTAGCTGGGTGGTATCCATGTGCAGCACGACTTCATTTTTAGCATAAGGAATCGCACTGAGAATGGCAGATTGTGAAGGCGTAGGCTCAGCCAGCATGGCCAGCGCCTGATCTGAGTGGCAGGCGAAGATGACCTCATCATATTGCTCAGGTTCCAGACCGCCTACCGTTACCAGCCAGCCGTTACCGTTTTTTTCTACCCGTGAAACCGGTGTCGACAACTTTATATTGTCTGCAAACCCTTTTGTCAGCTTAGGAATATAGCTGTGAGAGCCGTCAATCAGGGTGTACCACTGGGGGCGGTCAGTGACGTTAAGCAGACCATGGTTGTTGAAGAACTGCAGGAAGAAGGCGAGAGGAAACTGCTTCGTTTGCTCCAGACTGGCAGACCATATTGCCGCACACATTGGCAGAATGTAGTAATTAGCGAAGTCGTCACTGAGCCCGAGGGACTTAATATAGTCAAAGAGTGTGATGTCGAAATCACTTTGTTGATTTTCCGCAGCGCGTTCTTTGCAGGCTTTGTTGAATGCCAAAATATCCCGTACGATCCGCCAGAATCGTGGTCTGAAGAGATTACGTCTTTGTGCAAACAGAGTATTCAGGTTGTTACCGTTATACTCAAGGCCGGTTTTTTCGCTGCGGACAGAAAAGCTCATCTCAGTGGGCTGCCGCCGGACCCCAAGTTTATCCATTAATTTTATAAAGCGGGGGTAAGTCCAGTCATTGAAAACGATAAAGCCCGTATCCACGGGCCACTGTCTGCCTTTCACGTCTATTAATTTTGTTGCCGTGTGCCCGCCAATATAATCGTTGGCGTCGTACACAGTGATCTGATGTTCTTTGTGCAATAAATATCCGCACGTAAGTCCGGAAATCCCTGTTCCGATAATCGCAATTCGCCGATGCATTATTCTCGTACCTTACTGCTGTTGTCTCATTTTCAGAGACAGCCACCTCTGTATGCCTGCTGGCAGGTTATGCAGCGTGCGCATAATCCAGCCAAACCCTGTAGGGAAGAACAGACTCTTCTTTTGTTTTTCAATGCCGTCGAGCATCGCTTTTGCCGCTTCTTCTGCCGTTATTTTCATAGGCATATCAAAATCATTTTTATCTGTCAGCGGTGTTTCTACAAAGCCCGGAGACACTGACTGAACAATAATGCCTTTTTCCGCCAGATCCACATCCAGACTCTTAGTAAAATAATGCACAGCCGCTTTACTTGCTCCGTAAGCTTCTGTGCGGGTAAACGGAATGAGCCTGGCCATACTGTCTACGATTACCAGCTGATCGCCTTTTTTAAGTTTAGGCAATAATGCGTCGACGCTGTGGATAATCCCGAAAAAGTTGATCTCAAACACCCGTCTGAATATGTCAGGTTCAAATTTATCTACGTCAACATATTCGCAATTGCCGGCATTCAGTACTGCGATATCAAATTGCAGCGGCGCGATGGCGGTGCGGGTAGCATCAAGGTCTGTTAAATCAAATTTTGCGGTGGTGATATTGGATTCAGATGCCAGCTCCGCCAGCGCTTCCTCATTTCTGCCACAAGCAATAACATGATATCCCTGACGGGCGGCATGCAGTGTGAAAGCTTTTCCTATGCCTGACGTTGCACCGGTAACCAACATTGTTTTCATGAAGCTAACCTTGCCTTTATTTTTTTGATAATCCAGCGGAGAAGCGGAATGTGTTCATAAACCATTTCTCCCATGTCGTAATAATCCCGGTGGTAGAAAATTTTGTCATCACGAACCCTCACAACACTGACACCATCCAGCGTGATAGTTTTCGCAGGTTTCGCCAGCACTAAATGCATTGTCCAGGTAACAGTATATGTGCTGGTGTTATCTTTCTGAGACAGCAGGGTTTCGTGAATATCGAACCGGCATGATTGGGTTTCATTCAGTAACTTACTGAAATACACAATCACATTATCCAGCCCGTGATGAGTGGTGATAGGGTCTATGAACTCGATGTCAGCTGTATAAATGCTATCAAGGTGGTCGGGGTTGACCTTATGTAATTCAGAATAAAATTCACAAAACCGTTTAATGATGCTCATGATGCAATATTTACTGACTGAGTAATGAAGTATGTAAAATCGTCCTGAATGTATACCAATTTTACTTACACGCGGATCAGAATCAGGTCGGCAGTCAAATTATTAAAGCGTGTAAATACTCCGATCCAAATTTATTTTTCGCCGTAGTTAAGCTCAGTGAATAATGAAAATACTGTGTTTATGACGGCTCAAAATCTCCCTTTATTTCCCTTGTCAGCACACCTTCTTCCCGGTGGCCGGATGGCACTCAGAATCTTTGAACCACGCTACGTGCGCATGGTTAAAGAGGTATGTGCCGGTAATGGTCAAATGGTGGTTTGTATGCTCAACACACAGGGTGAAAAAGAAGCCAATACACACTTCTATCCTGTAGGCACTGCAGCGACTGTTGTCGACTTCGATATGCTCGATGATGGGTTGCTTGGCATAAAGGTTGCTGGTGTTAATTGTGTAGAGATAAGTAATGTGAAGACTGAGTCCGACGGGCTACGTACAGGACACTGTCAGTCACTACCAGACTGGCACTGTGATATTACTTCTCAACAGATTTCACCTATAGACGAACGTTTACAGGAGATTTTTGAGCGCTACGCTGAGGTAGGCCAGTTATATGATGTTCCGGAGTTCCGGAATCCCATTTGGGTAATGTACCGCTGGCTCGAATTATTGCCCGTAGACGCTAAACAGAAACAGTATTTTCTTGCTCAACGCAATTGCCATAAGTTACTGGATTACTTAAAAGCACTTGTGCAGTAAATCGCCGTGTAAACTTTACATGGTAGGGGCATGAAACCATTACAATTCTGTAATCTGCTTGAAACACTCGTCTGTAGCAACTATTAACTTGATAGGATATGGACAAATACTTATGTTAGTTGGAATCCCAGTGGAACAAAGTAACAGTGTAATTAAGCCGAAAGATTGTGCGGCAGAAATGTCAGACTATATTGTTAAAGTTGCCGAACAGCGCTGCAAAGCATCGTTTGCAAGGGTGTTTGGATATTTTGCTCCGCGTTTACGTTCTTATGCGTTAAAGCAGATGGGTAATGAAGCTTTAGCTATGGAAATGGTCCAGGATACCATGTCCAACGTATGGCAAAAGGCACATCTGTTTAATGCAGAGAAGGGAAGTCCTTCAACCTGGATTTTTACGATTGCCCGTAACATCCGTTTTGACATGTTACGGAAATTACAGAACAGAAAAGAAGATGTGTGTTCTGACGACTTGTGGCCGGTTCTTTGTGAGCAGACACCAGACGTGAATGAACAGTCGCTGGACGAACAGATTACCCTTGAACAAATCGGGTATATGTTTGAAGAGTTACCGAAGAAACAAAAATCTGTTATTGAAGCCATCTATATTGATGGTAAATCTCAACAGGAAGTTGCAGATGAACTGCATATTCCGTTGGGTACTGTTAAATCCCGTACCCGACTTGCACTGCAACGCCTGAAAGGCATGCTACAGGACCATGATTAATCACCATCCGGAACAAAACCAGCTTTCACAATTTGTTCAAGGTAGTTTATCCCCCGCCGAGTCATTCATTGTCTCGGCGCATTGCGATCTGTGTCCCAGATGCAGAAAAATAGTGTCAGAAGAAACTTCACGGTTCGCTGCAGAGGTATTTGATTTTTCATCACTGTCTCAAGACGAGCAACTAGAAAGTTACAGCGCCATGCTTGCTGACATTACCCAACTCCCTGCTACGGCAAAGCCGGTAACAAAGGCCGCCTCTGTAAGCTCTATCACTGCGAAACGCGGACGTGGAGAGAAAACCATTGAACTGGATGGTCAGACTTTCGAACTCCCGCCGACGTTACAGCGTGTTATCCACAAAACGGGTTCATGGTCAGGGCTTGTTGGTAAATTGTGGCAGGCTCCGGTCGATCTCGGATATGCCGGTGTCGCCAACTTTATTTACATGGGGCGGGGAGGCAGTGTACCAGAGCATACACACCGTGGTGTCGAATATACGCTGGTACTTGACGGTGAATTTCATGACGGCAAGCACCATTACCGCACCGGAGACTTTGTGGTGATGGATGGCAAAGATACCCATGCGCCTTATTCGGATCACATCAGTGGATGTCTGGTATTTACCTTACTGGACGAACCGCTGCATTTCACATCAGGTATCGCCAGACTGTTGAATCCGTTCAGTCATCTTTTCTTCAGATAAGCCTTCCTCGCGGCTCTGTGAGCATGCTTAAGACACAAAAAAAGCGCCGTAGCGCTTTTTCGTTTATCATCTGATTAACTGATGAAATCACTGTCCGGAAAATTCAGACGCAGTGTTTGCATAGCATTTTCTTTCAGCTCAGTCAGACCTAACTGGTCATAGCTTGATACCATGATTTCCAGCGCTTCCTGCACCTGATCTGTATTGGAGTAGTTTTCCAGTACGTAGCGTCCGCGATTTGCCGCCGCGACAAAAGCTTCCCGGCGCATATAGAATCGGGCGATGGCAATTTCATACTTCGCCAGCCTTTCTTTGATAAACACCATGCGCTTTTTAGCATCAGCAGCATATTTACTGTCAGGGTACTGCTGGATCAGACGTCTGAAATCTGTGAAAGCTTCCCGCGATTTACTTGGATCACGGTCTGAGCGGTCAATCTGCATCAGTTGCTGAAACATGTTTGCGTCGGCTTCCATGTTGGTCAGTCCGCGCATGTAGAACGCATAATCCACGTCAGAGTGGTTCGGGTTCAAACGGATGAAGCGGTCAATGGTCGCCAGCGTTTCATCAATTTTACCTGACTTGTAGTAGCTGTAGATCAGGTCAAGTTGAACCTGATTGGACAACGGACCAAACGGGTAGCGTGAATCCAGTTCACTGAGTGCGGTAGACGCAGCACCGAAATTTCCGTTCTGCATATTACGTTTGGCATTATCATACATTTGCTGGGAACCCATGTTCGCCAGCGCCGCGCGTTGTTCTGAATCGTCAGACGAGCTGCAGCCCGTTACGCTAATCATGACACCAACAACAAGGGGCATCACTAATCGAATTGATTTCATATCTGTTGTCTATTCCTGCTTAACCGACTGATACGTTTAACTGCATTTTCATTATAGCGGCATTCTAGCGCACTCAAACACGCAAACTCCACATAAAAACCGGAAACTTTCCGTTTAACTAACGTAAAGATTGGTATAATGCGCTTTTTTGTAACAGCGAAAGAGTTATATGACCCAGCCTGTAAACACCGTCAAGCTTGAGGCAAACACCGGGCCACACCATTTTGGTCAGAGGTTAGATCAGGTTTTGGCTGATTTGTTCCCTGAATATTCCCGTTCAAAGTTAAAAAATTGGATTCTGGAAGGGAATGTCACTGTGGATGGCGATGTTTTGACCACTCCCCGGCAAAAAATGCTGGGTGATGAATATGTACAGGTCACGGCTGAAATGGAAGTGCAGACCGCCAGCCTGCCACAGAAAATCGACCTGAACATTGTATACGAAGATGATTCGATCTTAATTCTTAATAAGCCTGCTGATCTGGTGGTTCACCCCGGGGCAGGTAATCAGGACGGCACTTTGCTGAATGCGTTGCTGGCCCATGTACCGGGTATTGAAGTGGTGCCACGGGCGGGCATTGTGCATCGTCTGGATAAAGATACTACGGGTTTGATGGTGGTGGCGAAAACCGTTCCGGCGCAAACCCATCTGGTTAATCAACTTCAGGACCGGGTGATGAGCAGGGAGTATGAGGCGCTGGCATACGGCACTATGGTTGCCGGTGGCATCGTCGATGCGCCTATCGGTCGTCATGCAACTAAGCGCACACTCATGGCCGTTCGTGAAACCGGTAAGCCGGCAGTCACTCACTATCGGGTTATCGAAAAGTTCCGTGCACATACGCACTTGCGCCTGAAACTCGAGACTGGCCGTACACACCAGATCCGCGTGCACATGGCACACCTCAAGCACCCGCTGGTGGGTGATACTGCCTATGGCGGCAGAACCCGGCTGCCAAAAGGCGCCACAGAGGAGTGTGTTGAAGCACTACGTGCTTTCCCCCGCCAGGCCTTGCACGCAGCGCAATTGTCTCTGTTCCACCCTGAAACCGATGAATGGATGACCTGGCAGGCGCCGCTACCTGATGACATGGTGCAACTGATCGCCACTGTGCGTGAAGACACCAAAATCAAAGGTATGGGTGACTATTAATTGTTATCACTGATTATTCCGGACTGGCCTGCGCCATCAAACATCTTTGCCTATACCTCGACCCGGCAGGGTGGTGAAAGCACAGGTGTTTATGCCGGACGCAACGTGGGTCTGCATGTTAGTGACAATGCTAGTTACGTGCTTGCTAATCGTGCGGGCTTGCCGGAATCTGACAGGCTGGTATGGCTCAATCAGGTTCATGGCAACACGGTTGTGGAACTGGATGCCGCATCACTCGCACTTGAAGCCGGTGCCATTGATGCGGATGCATCGTTCAGTCGAACGCCAGATGTTGCCTGCGCAATCATGACTGCTGATTGTGTTCCCGTATTGCTTACTAACAAAGCGGGGACTGAAGTCGCAGCGATTCATGCTGGCTGGCAGGGTTTGGAAAGTCAGATAATTGCTGAAACCGTTAAACATGTGCATACCTGTAGTCAGGATTTAATCGCCTGGATCGGTCCTGCTATCAGTCAGGCGTGTTATGAAGTACCCGACTCCCTTGCGGATCGATTTGCCCAATACGACGGTGTAATCAAGCCTGCGGGTGTCGCCGGAAAGTCATTACTTGATTTAGCTGGTATAGCCGCGAGACAATTAACAGCTTGTGGTGTAGAGCATGTGGTGAACTCTGGTTTATGCACTTATCAAGACAAAACCCGGTTTTTTTCTCACCGCCGTGCAACCCATCAGCATCATCAAACCACGGGCAGAATGGTGTCTGTTATTGGTATTAAAGCCATAGAGCCGGGTTAATTTCCCCGCTTTTTATAGAGGGTTGTGCGGGATATTCCCAGTTCACGCGCTGCCGCAGTGAGATTTCCATGGTGCCGTTGCACTGCAGCCTCAATGGCGTTTTTCTCAACATCAGCCAACGTCAGCGGCTCTGCTTCCTGAGGTCCGGCGTCGAATTCGACAAAATGCTCAGGTCTTAGCGCTTTCTCACCTTCAGCAATTACCGTGGCTAAATGAATGGTTTGTCTCAATTGCCTGATGTTGCCCGGCCAGGGCTGATTGATCAGCCATTGTATGGCATCTTCAGTAATTTCACCGTGGTTAAACGATGCAACGATGGTGGCGATCAATCGGCGCAAATCCTGACGAAGATGCAGTGGCGGCAACTTTACCTGCATACCTTTCAGACGATAATACAAGTCTTCGCGGAACAACTGCTTTGCCACCATGGCCGGTAAATCTCTGTGGGTAGCGCAAATGATGCGAATTGATAGCGGGCGACTCATTGAGCTGCCGATGCGGGTGATTTGTCGCTCTTGTAAAAACCGGAGTAAGCGGGTTTGTAATCGAAGTGGCATGTCACCGATTTCATCAAGTAGTAAAGTGCCGCCATCCGCGTCTTCCAGTTTTCCTCTTGCCCCGCCTTTTTTAGCACCTGTAAAACTGCCTTCTTCGTAACCGAATAATTCCGATTCAATTAAGTTTTCAGGTATCGCTGAACAGTTAATTGCAATAAAGGGCGAGTCAGCATCAATGGTGTCGTGTAGTGCTTTGGCGAAAACTTCTTTACCCGTACCTGTTTCACCGGTAATCATAATGGGAATATCAGCTTTGCACGCTTTTACCGCAATACCGAACTGTTTTTCGATGGCCGGTTCGGAACTCACACTCAACGGTACATAGCTTTGATGCCGCTCATTTCTAAATGTGGTGACACCAGTGGCAAGATTGCGCACATAGATATAGGTGCCATCGGGTAAAGCGCGCTTTTCGGTTCTGGCACCAAGGTTTTTCAGGCTGCTCTGATTAAACGGTAATGACCGGGAAGAAATGCGTAGTTGTAGCAATTGTCTTGCAGAGTGACTGGCAGCCACAAAATCGCCGTTTGCTGACAAAGCAACTAAACCTTGAAAGGGTGTGTTTAATAATGCGGGAGAGGACTGAATACTGAAAATATCACAACCTGCATAGTGATCGGTGAATAACTGGTTTTCTATTGCCATTGCCGATAAGCGAAGCTGTTCGAACACAACCTGAGTATTACGTTCGCCAATGCCCGTCATATCGAGGGCTCCGGCCAGTTGATTGTCAGGCCCGAAAACCGGCACCGATACACAGAAAAACCGGTCAAATTCTTTTAGATAATGCTGCGGTCCGGTGAAGACAAAAGCCCTCTTTTCCCGCAAAGTGCATGCTGGCGCCGTGGTACCGATATCCGCTTCCTGCACACGTACACCTGTTTTTAGCATGCTCAGCGGCGGGGTCCCGGCATTGGTTTTGCTCCCTACAATCACCGCGTCACTATTTACACAGAAAAGACACCAATCTTCACCGCCGAAGACGTCCCATAAACGGTCGATTTCCGGTTGGGCGGTGGCCGCTAAGTGTTCATCGGTTTCTGACAGCGGGTAGTCGTCATTCACCCGGTTTACTAACCGGCTTTCCCAGGGATGTAAACCCGCGTCCCGGGAGCGCTGCCATGAACGGGCTACCGCATCCGGTAACAGATTTTCTGGAAGAGGGTGCCCCAATAATAACTGGCGCCTTGCATCATCCAGCAAATCAGGATTTATCATAAGTTCTTGATCATTGTTATTGAACACGGCAACACCTTTACCACTTTATCTGGTTTCGATGTTATCACAATGTAAAAATAACGGATGGCTATTGATGGCAGGAAGGAGTGATTTCACCCCTTCCTGTGGCGGCAAGGTTACAGTTCGCCGATTTTGATGATGGGCTTCAAAGTAATGCCTTTTTCGCTATCTTCAGCAGCCTGATTGATATCGCCAAATTCGTAGAATTTAACTAATTTATCGAATGGAAAGCGGCCTTGATTAAACAACTCTACAAGTTGTGGAATGAAGGTTTTTGGGGTGGAATCACCTTCAACAATACCGCGAATCGATTTACCGCCGAGCAGAACATCATTCACGTCAAAGGTAGCATCGGTTCCTAATGCTGGCGCTCCGACTACACCAATGGTGCCCATCAGGCCAAGGGCATCAATCCCTTGTCTTAACACCGCGGGGCGACCGGTTGACTCAAGGGCAAAGTCGGCGCCACCACCGGTGATTTCTTTTACCCGTTCAACCACGTCTTCGTCTTTGCTGTTAATAACATGGGTTGCACCCAGTTCCTTTGCCAGTTCAAGACGGGATTCAACCACGTCGGTTGCAATAATCATGGTAGCACCGGCAACCCGGGCCGCCATCACCGACGACAAGCCTACCGCACCTGAACCATAAGACACAAAACTGCTACCCGGGGTAACTTTCAGTGAATTAATCACCGCACCGGCACCAGTTTGAATACCGCAACCTAGCGGACCTAGCAGTTCCAGTTTGGCATCTTTACTGACCTTGATGGCGTTACCTTCTAAACTCAGCGCATAAGTGGCAAAGGACGACTGAGCAAAGAAATGATCGTGCAGCGGTTTGCCATTGGCATCCTGAATAGCGGTTTCGCCATCTGTTCCGACCCCACTGAAGTTGCGGGGATAAAATTCCTGGCAGTAGGTGGCATGACCGTGGTTACAGGGTTTACAGTGTGTGCAATAACCGAAAGTGAGTACCACGTGGTCGCCAACCTTAAGATCTTTTACCAGCGGGCCGACCGCCGTAATCACCCCGGAACCCTCGTGGCCTAATACCGCAGGGAGAGGGACGGGATAGTATTGATCACGCACAATCATATCCGTGTGGCACATACCGGTTGCCACTACTTTCACCAATACTTCATCGTCTTTTGGTGCACGGATCTGCGCATCTTCTATTTCGAAAGGTGCGCCTTTGGCGCGAGTCACAGCCGCGCGGATTTTAGTAATTTCAGACATTATCTTGTTCCTTATAATGGATAGCGGGGGGCTTCAGATTGGATAGTCAGCCACTGCCACCGGGTGAATTCTTCCCAGTTAGCAGCGCCACCCACACTGGTGCCATTACCGGATGCCCCGGTTCCACCAAATGGATTAACTACCTCATCATTGACAGTCTGATCATTTATATGAAGCAGACCGGTGTTGAGTTGCTGACTTAAGTTGAGCGCCCGCCCCACATTAGTGGCGATGATGCCCGCTGATAAGCCATACTCGGTTTGATTCGCCAGTTGCGCCGCTTCCTCGTCAGTATCGAAAGGGATAACAACGGCAACCGGACCAAAAATTTCTTCATTAAAAGCCGGATTTTCCGGCGTCACACCGCTGAGGACGGTTGGTTGGAAAAACAAATCTGAATAATCGCCGCCAGCCTCTATCTTGGCGCCGTCTTCTACTGCCGCCTTGAGAATCCGGCTAATGTTGTCTCGCTGTTGCTCATTAATGATTGGGCCAAGTGCGACCTGCCCGGTGGCAGGGTCTCCTACAGGCAGTTGCCCGGCTTTTTCTGCCAGCTTACTGACAAACACCTGATAGATTTTACGCTGCACAAGAATACGACCGGTTGACATGCAAATTTGCCCCTGATGTAGCCAGGCGCCCCAGGTCGCGTTCGCGATAGCAAGATCTATGTCGGCATCTTCCAGAATAATCAGTGAGTTCTTTCCACCCAGTTCCAGGGACACTTTTTTGAGGTGGCGGCTGGCAGCTTCGCCTACTTTTTTACCTGCGCTGGTCGAGCCGGTAAACTGAATCATCGCCACATCCGGGTGCCCGGTTAATGCGGCGCCGGCCGCGCCATCACCCGGTAACATATGCAGTATACCTTCAGGTAATCCGGCTAATTCGAACACCCGGGCGATAGTAACGCCGCCGCACACGGCGGTTCGGGGATCAGGTTTAAGCACAACCGCATTGCCCACTGCAAGCGCCGGAGCAACCGCCCGAATGGCAAGATACAATGGAAAGTTAAATGGCGAGATAACGCCTACAACACCCAGAGGTTTACGACGGGCGATACTGATTTTGCCCGGCGCGGCAGGTAAGACTTCTCCCTGGCTTTGTGAAGGCAAGGCTGCGCTTTCGTTCAGTACTTTTATACTGAGTGAAACTTCAAATTCGGCCTTTGCCCTTATCGAACCACTTTCACGGATCAACACATCGGTGATGTCGTTAAAGTGCTCTTGCATCACCTGAGCGGCTTTGCGCAATACCGCAGCCCGCTCTTCAAAGTGGGTGGTAGACCACGCAGGGAAGGCTTTTTTCGCTGCAGTACAACTTTGACTCACATCTTCCGGACTCGCCATGGCGATTTGTCCAAGTTCTTTTCCCGACGCAGGTTCAGTCACAATAACCGGCTTGGCTGAACCAGATACCCATTTGCCGGTAAATAGTTTTTCCTGCCAAATCGCATTGGCAATGAATGATTCTGTCATTACAACCTCTTTCGCTCAGGCTCTCAGAGCCAGTGAATGATTCATCGGTGTCGATGTACACCTTATTAACAGCATCACCTGTGCCAGCCGCTGTTTTCGGGCAATAGGTATCGAAAATGTCCAGTTAATGAACAATGCGATTGTCTGGCATGTTCATAACCTGAACGCTGTACGCGAAACGTGAGAGCCGTTTGTAAATTTTTCGATTGTGGAAGGAAGAATCGAAATGACCCACTAAAAAGATTGACTGACGTCAATAAGTGGATAGGTTCGTCACTAATTTTTTGCGTAATGAACTTGAATAGCATGTGTACGATACCTATTTAAATAGCACTACTTTTGCAGGGGATTTTTCATGCGATTAGATAGATTTACCAGTAAATTTCAATTAGCGATTTCCGACGCACAGTCTCTGGCACTGGGTCGGGATCATCAGTTTATTGAGCCCGTGCACCTGATGACAGCCATGCTGAATCAACAGGGCGGCTCTGTACGTCCGTTACTCGATCAAGCCCACGTAAATGTGAATGCGTTACGCTCTTCTCTGGCTGAAGCGATCGAGCGGCTTCCACGGGTTGACGGCATCGGTGGCGATGTACAGTTAAGCAAGGACAGCGGAATTTTGCTGAACCTGTGCGACAAGATTGCCCAGCAGCGCAAAGATGAATACATCACATCTGAAATTTTTGTGCTGGCAGCGCTTCAGGACAAAGGCAAATTAGGTGATTTGCTGAAAAGCCTGAATGTGACAAAGGATCAAATCGAAACGGCCATTGATAAAATGCGTGGCGGTCAGAAAGTGACAGATCCTAACGCTGAAGATGTGCGTCAGGCGCTGGAAAAATACACCACTGATCTGACCGAACGGGCAGAACAGGGCAAGCTGGACCCGGTGATAGGCCGTGATGATGAAATCCGCCGCACCGTGCAGGTATTGCAACGCCGGACCAAGAATAACCCGGTGTTAATTGGTGAACCCGGTGTAGGTAAAACCGCCATTGTTGAAGGACTTGCCCAGCGTATTATTAATGGTGAAGTACCGGAAGGGCTGAAGGATAAGCGGGTACTGTCCCTCGACATGGGCGCGTTAGTGGCCGGTGCGAAGTACCGTGGTGAATTTGAAGAACGGCTGAAAGCGGTACTCAATGAACTGGCCAAAGAAGAAGGCCGTGTCATTCTGTTCATTGATGAGCTTCATACCATGGTCGGCGCCGGGAAAGGCGACGGCGCGATGGATGCCGGTAATATGCTTAAGCCAGCGCTCGCTCGCGGTGAACTGCATTGTGTGGGCGCAACCACGCTGGACGAATACCGTCAGTATATCGAGAAAGACGCTGCTCTTGAACGTCGCTTCCAGAAAGTGCTGGTGGATGAGCCGAGTGTGGAAGATACCATCGCCATTTTACGTGGTTTGAAAGAACGTTATGAGCTTCACCACTCGGTAGATATCACCGACCCGGCCATTGTCGCGGCGGCTACATTGTCACACCGTTATATCAGTGACCGTCAGTTGCCTGATAAAGCTATCGATCTTATTGATGAAGCGGCTTCCAGCATTCGTCTGCAAATTGATTCCAAGCCTGAAGATATGGATAGGCTTGAGCGCCGCATCATCCAGTTAAAACTGGAAGAGCAGGCACTGGCAAAAGAAACAGACGATGCCAGCCACAAGCGCCTGGAAATGATCGAGCTGGAGCGTGAACAGGCTGAAAACAAATTGTCCGGTCTGGATAAAATATGGCGCGAAGAAAAGGATGCGATGCAGGGCACGCAAACCATCAAGTCTGAACTGGAGCAGGCGAAACTCGATTTGGAAATCGCCCGCCGGGCGTCAGATCTGAATCGTATGTCAGAGCTGCAGTACGGTCGTATTCCTGAGCTGGAAATGAAGCTGGAAAAAGCGGCGGAGAACGAAACAAAAGAAACCTTCCTATTGAAAAACAAGGTTACCGACGCTGAAATTGCAGATGTGCTGTCCCGCTGGACAGGTATTCCCGTATCCAAAATGCTTGAGGGTGAACGGGAAAAACTACTCAGAATGGAAGATGTACTTCATAAGCGGGTAGTGGGGCAGGCGGAAGCGGTAAATGCTGTGTCCAACGCTATCAGACGCTCACGGGCTGGCCTGGCAGATCCAAACCGACCCATTGGTTCGTTCCTGTTTTTGGGGCCTACCGGTGTAGGGAAAACCGAACTGTCGAAGGCACTGGCCGGTTTCCTGTTTGACACGGAAGATGCACTGGTACGTATCGACATGTCTGAGTTCATGGAGAAGCATTCGGTATCCCGTTTAGTGGGGGCGCCTCCGGGCTATGTTGGCTACGAAGAAGGGGGTTATCTCACTGAAGCTGTGCGGCGTAAACCGTATTCCGTGATCCTGCTGGATGAAGTCGAAAAGGCCCATCCTGATGTGTTTAATATTTTGTTGCAGGTGTTAGACGATGGTCGTCTGACAGACGGGCAGGGGCGTACGGTAGACTTCAAAAATACCGTTGTGATCATGACATCAAACCTGGGTTCTGACGTGATTCAGGACACCCACGACGACAGTCAGTACGATGAAATGAAGCAACGAGTGATGGGCGTGGTCGGACAGCACTTCAGGCCCGAGTTTATTAACCGTGTGGATGATCTGGTGGTATTCCATCCGCTGGGTAAAGAGCAAATTAAATCCATTGCTAAAATACAGCTGGCATCATTACGTCAGCGTTTATCTGAAAAAGGTTACAAACTGGAGTTGTCCGGTGCGGCCATGGATAAGCTGGCGGACGCAGGTTTTGATCCGGTGTTCGGTGCCCGTCCACTGAAGCGGGCTATTCAGACACAAATCGAAAACCCGCTGGCACAGCAGCTGTTATCCGGTGTGTTGTTACCTGAATCAACAATTCGTATTGATGTGAAGGACGATCACCTTATCGTGATGTAAGCCATTCCGTCTCTGGTTTGGAAATAAGATGTCCGGACAAAATGAAAGACCCCTCTGCCTGGCAGAGGGGTCTTTTTTATTCATTAATGATCTGAGTTCATTGAGTCACTGAAGACTTTTGTTGTTTGCGTCTCCAGAATGCCAGTGAGCCACCCATCAGGAACAGCGCCAGAGTACCGGGTTCAGGTACATCGGTTTGTGGCATTTCTTTTTTGGAAAAACCGATAGAAGCCAGTTTAAAGGCATCGTCATACAAGGTTCCGCCAATATCTCCGAACACCAGATTATACGCTCCAATCAGCCAGTATTGGGAATAGGTTGTATCCATATCCACCATCGCCAGATTGGTGTCTTCGCAATTAAGTACGTCATACGAACCCACTGCCAGCGCCTCTCCGGCTATATCTGCCCAGGTGTTTGCACCGGATGTAAGCATAGAGGTGTCGTTCAGAGCTGCTACAGATACCTGTGTATCACCGCTGTTCCAGAGCCAGCTGAACGTTGCTCCGGTTACATTAACCTCTTCATCAAAGGAGATAAGGTAAAAATCGTAATCGGTTTCAATTATGTGATAACCGCTGGCATACCAGTCTAGATTAATATTGTCTGCGGCATGCTGGGGGACACCATATTCGCCACTGCGGGTGTCACTGGTAAACGGCGTGTTAGTCACATCTTTATTGATGATACCGTAACCGTCGCCATAATTAATCAGGCTGGCTGTTTCTACAATGTCGTCGCTCAGGTAGTGCTTGCCGTTGGACTGGTTGTAGGTGTAATCGTAATTACGGGAAGAAAAGCCCCGGCCTCCCGTATCCGAATACGCTGTTGTACTGATTGTCACGCCATCGACAACGGCGCTGCTGATACCATCGTTGGCAATCATGTAACGCAAATCTTCAGCAAAGTAGTCACTGGCTGAGCAGCCGGTGTGATTATCGCCACACTTACTGCTCCAACTGGTAGCCTGTGCAGGTACGATGAATATCCCTGACGCAACCAGTGTGGTGACACTCATAATTTTATTAAACTTCATAAATAAAACCTTACGTGGGGACAATGAATCACTGTCTTCACTTTGAGTACAATTAACCGTTTATCTTCCTGCTCTTACACCCGGAGGGTTGCGACAGAAATCTCTTACGTGACGCCTGGAGGCACCCGTATGCTGAACGGAATACAGGCTTGTATTGTAGTTTGGGCGGGCCCTTTATGAAGTATGCGTCTTTATACAAAGGGGACAGGATGAATACAGAGCGCGGGTGTGCTGTGCAGGATAAAAGAACAAAAAAGCCGCACGGAAAACGGGGTTCAGTGCGGCCTGATTATTTCAGAGTCAGGTGCGGTGTGTCATATACCGTTAAGTAGTCTGACTGCCAGCGTCTTGCCGTTGTATTCCACTTCAGAGTTGGCAGCCAATTCAAGGTGTTCCTGCGCTTCAGCTTCGCGTCCCATCTTCACCAGCGTGTACCCGAGGTGGAAGCGGAGTTTCGGGTTAGTCGCCTGACGACTGAACGCCCGTCTCAACATTTCCAGGCTTTCAGCATATTTTCCTTCGTTCGCCAGTACCCAGCCATAAGTATCCAGTATTTCCGGATCGCTGGCATTCAACTGAAATGCCTCTTTAATCCACTGACTGGCCTGAATGGTATTTGTCTGAGCTGACATTTCTGCCAGACGATTCAATACTTTCGGTTTGTTCAATACATTGGGTAATTTAGCCAGCTCGATATATACAGGTATCGACTTCTCAAATTCCCCGGCATTATAGAAATACTGTGCAAGTAAATTAGCCGGTAACAGGTATTCAGGCTGTTCTTTCATTAATTTTCTGGCAATCGATACAAAACCGTCAGGGTTGTTGCCCCGTTCAGCCATTTTATAAGCCGCCAGAAGAGGTTGAGCATAAACAGGTGCGATAGTCAGTGAGCGGCCATATGCCTGAGCAGCTTTATCAAAACTGTTGCGACTTTCTGCCAGCAGGCCGGCCACATACCAGAAGTCTGCGTTGTTCTGGTTTTTCTCGATACGTGAAGCAATAGTGTTCGCCGCGTCAGATACTTTACCCATTGCGATCTGCAGTTTAGCCGTATGCAGGGCAAGATCATTATCGTAAGGAGAGATTTCTCTGGCAGTTGTGAATGCAGCCAAGGCTTCATCAGGACGCCCAAGTTTAATCAGGATGTTGCCGTAACGCTCCAGATATTTTGAATTAGTCTGGATAAAGTCCCTGGCAAGCACAATGGCCTGTTCGGCTTCGTCAGCTCTGTCCATACCGATCAGAATGTCGGCTTTCTGCAGCAAGTATGCAGGATTGTCAAAATCCTCTTTAAGGAGTTTGTCTAACTGGTAGAGTGCACCACTCATGTCGCCTTTGGCTGCGGCAACCTGAACCAGTTTTACCCGCGCTTCCTGGTTGTTCGGATGCAAGGTAAGCACATCTTTGTATATCAGTACCGCATTATCAATATCTTTAAGTCTTAGCAAGTTTTGTGCTTTCAACAGTTGCGAAGGAACATGACGGGGAACTTGTGCCAGTAACGCATCGAGGAGTTCCAGCGATGCAGGCAGGTTACCCGTCTTAGCATCCAGAGCTGCAAGGTTGAATCTGGCTGAAAAACTGCTCTCATTGATACTCAGGGCTTTATCCAGCAAGTTACGGGCTTTGGCAAATTCTTCCTGTTGTATAAATAACGTAGCTTTTAAATTATAAACATCGGCTTTGTCAGGAAAAATGTCGATGAGCGCATCTACTGCTTTATGAGCATCATCATACATGCCGAATCGCATTTTCATAGATGCGTAGGTAAACAGGAAGGTCGGATTAAGTTGCTGAGCAGGATAATTTTTATCTAGCAGCGCCAGCGCCTGTTCTTCCATTCCCCGTACTGTCATCAACTTAATTTTAAATAGTTGCAATTGCAGGGTATTAGGAAATTCTTCTTCCAATGCGCGAACAAGACTGTCTGCCCGGAAGCTTTTGTTCTGCTCTATAAGCAAATCACCCAGCAAAAGGGCTGCATTTAAATCCTGCATCAACAATGACTGCTTTTTCTCCAGCAGTGTTAAAGCCAGTTTAGGGCGCTGGGTAGAAATATATGCTTTGGCCAGTAATTTTATTGCCTGCAAGTCATCAGGCACCTTACCCAGGTAACGTTCGAAATCGCCAACCGCTTTTTCGATGTTGCCATTAAAATAGGCAGTAAGGCCGCTGATATAAATAAGTAGCGGTTGGGATTCAACTACGTCCGGCGACAACTCGGAGAGTGTATTACTCAGTTTCTGAATTTCAGTACTGTTTGATGTGACCGTCTGTTCCTGTGTCATCAACCAGTTGTTAAGCAGAATAGCCAGTGGATCGTCCGGAGTACGGGACATTATTTCATCCACATAGGCACGGGCACTTTCAAAGTCATCTCTGGCAATGTAGATATTAACCAGATTACGCAGAGCAATAGGATCGTCTGAATTTATTTCAAGTGCACGTTTAAAGTCTTTGATAGCGGTATCAACGTCGCCCTGACGGTAGCTGAGCTGACCTGTCAGGCGCCACAGAATGGCACTGTTATCATCAATTTCGCGGGATTGTGCGAGAAAGTCTTCAGCGGTATCTGTATCACCGGCCCGCATTGCAATTGCAGCAAGTCCGTTCAGCGCATTGTCCTTATTATAGGGCATGGCAAGCATGTCCTGATAAGCTTGTTCGGCACAGACGTCATCGTCAAGTTTGGTACAGGCTGTTGCCCGGATCTGTAGCCAGCTTGATTTTTGTTTAGAGCCCAGACGCTTGTACTCCTGAAAATCAAGAATGTCGCGGAAGCGGTTCATAAACAACCAGGCTGTTCCCAGCGGTTCTGCAACCAGATTCAGGTCAGCGCCCATGTCGATGGCTTCCTGAAACTCCAGTTCAGCAGCACGCACATAACCGTTTTGCAGAAGCAGGCGACCCATTAATATCTTGGAAGTCAGGTTATCAGGATCTTTTTGCAGACTATTTTTCAGGTGAACAAACGATTCTTCATATCGTTTTGCATTGTAGGCTTCCAGTGCCTGTTCATAATCTTCAAAGGTTGTAGCATGGGCTGATCCAATAAGGCTCAGTCCGGCCAGACCGAAGAGCGCGCAGCGCACGCGTGAAGCTAACATCCGTTGATTTTTCATAATTCACCTGAATTTGCCGAACAAAAAAGGTGGCATTAAGCCACCTTTTTACGGGTAATGCCTGTTAAGGCTTAATCATTACGATTAAGCACTACGTCTTCTGCGCCACATTGCCAGGGCGCCGCCCATGAACAACATTGCGAATGTACCTGGTTCAGTTACCTGCGTTGTTGGTGGCTCTTCACCTGGCTTTTTGTTAAAGCCTACGCTGGCTAACTTGAAACCGTCATCGAACATATCGTAACCGATGTCGCCGAAGACTGTGTTATACGCTCCGATAATCCAGTATTGAGAATAAACATTATCCAGACCGCTGATTTCTGCTAAATCAGTATCGTCACAGTTCAGAACATCAAATGAACCGACTGCCAGCGCATCACCTGCTATGTCGCCCCATGTATTCACGCCTGAAGTAAGCATAGATGTATCACTTAGTGCTGCAACAGAAACCTGTGTATCCGTTTCCTTCCACAGCCAACTAAAAGTTGCACCGGTAACATTTACTTCTTCGTCGAAGGAGATCAGTACGTAGTCAAAATCTGTTTCCACATATTTCTTACTGCTCCACCATGAAGAGTTAATGATTTCCTGGTTATCAGCAGAGTGAGCCGGAGATGATGTTCCTTCGTCTGCATTGATTACACCATAGCCATCACCATAGTTTTGAAGTGTGGCTGCTTCAACATTTTCGTCTTTGTAAACATAGTTACCAGAAGTATATTTAGTTGAAGCTGCTGTATCAGAGTAAGCAGAAGCATTGATGGTTACACCATCAACTACTGCATTGCTGATACCATCACTGGCCAGACTGTACATTAAGTCATCTGCGAAATAGTCAGCTGCATTACAGCTATCACCTGTGTTGCCACCATTACCACAGCCGTTATGCCAATTGCCTTTGTAGCCAGTTGCCATAGCCGGTGCAGTAATAGCACTTGCAAGGACGAGTGTCGTCACTGACGCGATCTTACTTATCTTCATATTAAAAACCCCTTTTATACCTCGATTTCATACCTCAATCCGATTTAAGCACTTACTGTGCCATTGTTCATGTTATTGTTTTTAAATAAAAAGTTGGGGCTGGATCTAAGTTTGAAAATTCCTACGTAAAAAATACTGACATGATACAAAAGTAGTTAAATTAATTTTATTTGTTATAATTCAATGTTTTACTGGAAGATCTTGCAAATTAAATTGAGGTATGTCAGCTCATACTAAGTAATAATCATTCTCCGATATATTTGAACCGTGCGTAGTGCGGGTATGTATGAAATAATGGATTGGTCAGTATTAATTAACTTGAGGTTTTATGACGGACACAAAAAGGAAAGGCATCTACCTGTTGCCTAATTTACTTACCACCGCAGGGTTGTTCTCGGGTTTCTATGCCGTAGTCGCGTCTATGAACGGCAGTTTCGAAGCTGCTGCGGTTGCCGTTTTCGTTGCAATGATATTTGATGGACTCGATGGAAGGGCTGCCAGGATCACCAACACCCAAAGTGCGTTTGGTGCTGAATACGACTCTATGGCCGACATGGTGTCCTTTGGGGTTGCTCCGGCGCTTGTTGCTTACAACTGGGGTTTAAGTGAATTAGGTAAGCTGGGATGGCTCGCCGCCTTTATATATGTAGCTGGTGCAGCGTTACGTCTGGCGCGGTTCAATACGCAGGTGGGTATTGCTGACAAACGATTCTTTCAGGGGTTGGCAAGCCCGGCTGCTGCAGCCGTTGTATCCGGGTTGGTCTGGGTAGGCGTTGAATATGATGTGAATGGCAACGATTACGGTTTTGTTGTAGCACTGATAACCGGTGCGGCCGGCTTACTTATGGTAAGTAACTTTAAGTATAACTCTTTTAAAGAAGTAAACTGGAACGGCAAAGTTCCTTTTGTTGCGCTTCTTATTATTATGCTTATATTTGTAATTGTGGCGACAGAGCCTGCATTAGTGCTTTTCCTTGTCTTTGCCCTTTATGCACTTGCCGGACCCATTAATACATTCCGTACGGTTGATAAGGTAACGCTTCAGGATGTAGTGGGGGATCATGAAGAGAAGGACGCCGATTTTTCTGTTGATGATGATAAGGCAGATGAAAAAACTGTTGATAATGATGAACCAGAGCATAAGTCATAGCACCGGTTACCTGAAATAATCTAGAAAAGAGATATCAGAACAGGCGAAATTAAGACGTTTTGTTTATTTAACTATCAATGTGTTTGAAAAGCGACCGCTCAGGTCGCTTTTTTACTTTTTACGGTAATTAAGGGTTGACGGGAAGGTTCATGTGAGTAGAATGCGCGTCCTCGGTTCAGGGAGCTGAAACAAAGCACCGAAAACGAGTTTTTGGAAAGCGTTTTGAGAAGAAAAAACTTCAAAAAAATGATTGACAAAAAAGTGATGCAGAGTAACATACGCATCCCGCTTGAGACGGCTAACAGCAAGGCTTAAGCAATTGTTCTTTAAAAATTTATAACAAGACAATCTGTGTGGGCACTCGTTAAGAGTGTCAACCGACGATTCATAAAAGTTTTTCGATAT
>NZ_JBSWXO010000018.1:0-76257 GCF_056160645.1 Alteromonas sp. ABH4_456 | reverse complement strand
CTAAATAAATCCGGAATCAGTGTTCAAATGATTCCAGAATAGGTGTTCAAGTGTTTCCGGAATCGCTGTTCAGATCCGGCCGGAATATGCACCATTCGTTGTTAATAAAAATCCATGGTTACGCAGGTGATCATCCGTGTTAGACACCGCAATATTAAACACGATACGTCGCCATAACTGCGCTAAAGCAGCTTCGGTTTGTGCACCAGAATTGGAAATAAATTCAGCAATCTCTAAGTAGCTGGCACCTTGAGATTGTTCACCATCATAGTATTGAAGCTGTGTCATGGCCGATGAAAAATGCAGCCGCTTTTCACCGTCGCGGTCAAACCGTTTGGTTAAAAAGGTATGATGCCCAGAGGAAAACTGCCTAATCTCACTTGGAAACATGTCAACACCTGCCGCCAACGCCAATTCATAACAGACCATCTCCCACGCGCCCACATCATGGGTATCGTTTAAATTGGGAAACTTAGCAATCCACAAGTGGCCTTGTTCATCTGTGACACAAGCCTTGGGCCTTGCACCACCTAATGATGAGCCTGGAGAAATCAGCATTTTCAACCAGCGGTAATACTCGTCACTGTCGATGTTATCGTCTTTTTCAATCTGCATTGCTGCGTGCTCTAGCTCTCGCAAAGAAGCCATTGGCGGCGCAGCAAACTCAGCGTTGTCATCTAAGAACGCAGCCGAGCCTGTTCGCTTAAATCGAATACCACCCATCCGGTAAGAGTCGTGCACGCCCAGCAAGTAATCCAATTCGTTTAATCGACTTGTTGCTCGGATGCCTTTGCGCGCTTCAATGGCCGCACGCCGCTGCATTAAAATACGTCCCCATCTATCGGGAGATTAATCGAGAAATGCACGAAAGTTTTTATCGGCTTCATCGTTGTAGAGTTCACCGGAGTGGAGGGTCAGGATGGGATCAATTTGCAAGCGATAGGCTGAAGTTAAAAATGCTTTATCGTAGGCAAAACTAAACACGCCACCTCGGCTTGAATCGCTGTAAGAAAGCCGCCCTATCAGCAAAGGCGCCTCAATTGGCTGCCAGTCGGCATAGACTTCGACGATTTCACGGCTCATCTTGAACCTTCCAGCAATTTTATGTTTTGCAGCTTGATGCCCACTTCATCATGAGCGGCCATTTCTGCAAAGTTGCTTTCCATGCCAAGAACGGCCATCACCTTTAGGTAAGTGCCTATGGCAACGCCCGGATCACCTGCGAAGACTTTGTTCACGGTTTTATGGTCAAAACCAGTACGTTCACACAGCAGCTTTTTGGTAAAACCACGTCTTTTCATCGCCAACAGCAAGTCTTCACCAAACTGCGTCAGGATTTTGCGCTGCTTGGGAAACAATACATTGTGTAAGTCACGCTTAGCCATATCACCAACCAAAGGGACTATATTCCCACTATTTAACCGTTAATGGGAATATAGTCCAACTTTGAATCCCAAGCAACTCCAACAATTTGCATATGGGACTATATTCCCATTTTACTCAATATAATTGGATTTATATCCTACTTTTGGGTTTAGTTTGCGCGTTGGCCAAGGCGATGATGTGAATGCCAAAGACCATCAAATTACACTTTTACGCGCATAAAAATGTAAAAATCCTCACTTTTCTGCGCGTAAAAGTGTGAAATGCAAGTTGAGCACTCGTCAGTGTATTTTACTGAATGGATAAATGCAGCGGTTAGAGGTCTACACAAAGTTACCTTATGGGTAACAATTTGTAGACCTTTTGGCGGGCTTACAACCTTCAATTAACCCTCAATCAGTTTTTTGCTAACGTCATTTGGCCAGTCTCTTGCCTCATCGTTTAAGCAAATCACTCAACCGATTTAACAGCGCTTTACGGCTATTATTCGCCACAACAAAGCGCTTAAAACGTTGTTCAAACGCCGCTTCATCCGCTTTGAACTGATAGGCATCAAACAGCTGATGTAGATAGCGTGATGCCGCATCGTAACCACTAGCGCAAGTTCGATCCGCTTGCTCTTGTGATTGCTGCCAGTAGTGCTCACGCTGATTGTAGATATCCGTCAACGCTTTTTCTTTTTCCGCTTTTTCGATGGCTAATTTTTTTGCGAGTGCTGCGGCTTGCTCTTGCTGTAATTGACTTTGCGCTTGCTCAATGAAAGGAGAAATGACGGCGGGGGTTAACCAGTATTGATAGATCTCGTCTGTGTTGGCAGGTTCTTTTCGCGTCAGCGCTAAGGCTTGGTGACGTGTAAGCTGGCCTTGCTCAAACAACGTGCGTAATAGCGTGTCCTTCTCTGCTTCCGAGAGATTATGGAGCCACGCATCAAGCGTAAGCTGAGTTTGTTTGGCTTGGTGACTGGGTTGTTCGCTCAGCACCATAGCGAGCGCCTTAACCAATGCTAAGGGAATATCATACAGTGCCGCAAATGCCTGCAACTCTTCACTGAGGTGTTCAAAATCGAATTGAATCAACGGCATTTGCTCAACGTCATCATTAAAATCAAACGCTTTGAGCCACATGAAGTACACAAGGCGCCAATCCCCATGCATTAACCCGCAGCGTAACCCAGCTAAATACTGGAAAAAGTCGTCGGCATGCTCATCGTCAAAATATTCGTCATACTCCTCAAGGGAAAAAATCAGCAACTGCCACTCATCGTTTTCGTGAACATGAAGCCCATCACTTGAAAAGCCAAGTAAAGCTTCAGGGAGCGTTCCTGCTGGTAGCTTGATGTAGGCATCGATTGAGCCCCAATCGGCATAGTAAAAACCAATATCAAAGTATTTTAATATCAGCTCAGAAGGCTCCGCCTTTAGGTCACTGTAGGTGTAATACACCTGAAAGGACGTAGCGCTGATCTCGGCACGGCTTGAAATTGATCGGAGTGCTTGACGTGCTTTAGCATCTAAATACCCATCCAGACGCTCAAATTTATAGTATTGATATTCGCTCACGATGACCTTGTTATGTATTTATTGTGAATTGAAAAGTTTGTTTTACTTTCATTGAAAAAGCGCGGCATTTTCCTGTTTGCGCTGATCCAATGTCTTAGCAATCGCAGACACTGTTGTTTTACTGATCCCTTGCTGCTGTGCCAGATAAGCAAATTGACTGATGGCTTCTGCCACTTCTTCAATGACTTGCCTTGCATCATGCCAACTCCCATAGCCAGCACTGCTCGCTAGTTTTTGCATCACCTTAAGCGGTGGCGCTTTGCCATAACCGCCGAAAGCAGTGGCGTGTTCGTTGAATGGATGTGGGCTGTAGGTAACATCGTAAAAAGGTGCGGGATTCCATTGACCGTCATCCGCTTGCAAAAACGCCCAGTTTTTACTGTGATCGTCTTGATTAGACGACAGCAGGTTAAAAACGGCACGGCGAAATTGCAGCTGCCCAGCGGCTGGAGATTTACAGAGCTGTCGGCTGGCTTTAATTAAGTCAATATAATCTAAACTTGGCGTTCGAAAGTCTGCATCCAGTAGCCCGCAAGCGCTGTGCATATGCAAGCGACCTGCACTGCGATTGCCGCTTAAATTGGTCTGCTCCGTGACATAATCAAAACGCTTAAGCGCCAACCAGGCAGACGCACCGCTTGTAGGTGGTGCTTCAATGAGTTGCCATTGCGGCGGTTGACACTTAGCAAGTTCTGCCATTTGTAAATAAACCGCCTCACACAAACCTTCTTCATGGCCGAGCGCGAGATTTTTAGAAGTAAATTTAATCAGCCATGCTTCATCACCAAGCTTTGCAAAGGTTCGACAATGCTTAGTTTCTCCAGCAGGCATATAAATCTGCGCTTTAGGCCTTGCCCCGCCCGAACTACCACCCGCGACCAATGCAGCCAAAACCTGTTGAGTATGCCCATCTAACTCATCGTGATTATCATCCATATAATCTGACATTGAAGAATCGAACAGCGTTTGTGCTTCTAGGCCTAAAGTAGCTAAATCAATGTCCGCATGCGTCGTGGCTGAAAACTCAGACACCGGAGAAAAAGACAATGCTCCCATGCCTTTATCACCGACAAAGGCCAGTCTATCCATCGCAGTTAATTGATTAGGTAGGATGCCCTTTTGCCGGAAAATACGATCTTGTAACAACATGCCCCAACCATCGGGCAAACAATCACCAAATACGCCATGTACACCTTGGTGCGGCGCTTTAGGTGCGGCTTGAACTTGCGTATTCGACTGCAAGGTAAACGGTGATAAATTGCCAAACTGCTGCAAATAGTCGTCAGCATACTGAAAAAAAACGCCTTGCCGATTCTGCGCCAAGACTCCAACAGAGATCTGCTCACCTGAGCTTAGCGTACGAGTAACATTAAGCTTCTGAATCGGTTTAAAACTCATCTTTTAGCACCTCATCAATACTCGTGGGTATAGCAGCGCGTTCTTTGCTAAGTTGCGTGAGCTGATAAAGCCTATCTAGCGAATCAAGGGTCTGCCATAGCAACAGCAATTGACGAAATGAAATTTGCCCGGTCAGCTCAAATTTCTTAATGGTGGCCGCAGGTACGCAGCTTCGCTCAGCCAATGCAGCGCGCGACAGCTTTGCCTGCTTGCGTAACTCACGTAAATAAGCCGCATAAGCTTGGCTTACATCGGTATCATCAAGTAAGGTAAAATTCATCCGCAAAGACCAAATGGATACAGTTATATCCATTATAGCGAAATAAAACAGGAAGTGGACACTATGATATCCATAAGTGCGTAGAGTGTTGAAAAAATCACTCGATAAAGCCCTTCAAAACTGCTATGTTTTATCTCTAACAGCAGCGTAAAAACGGCACTGTTTTTCCGTAGTCATAGCCAAGAAGCACCACTAAGATTTAGTAAAAGCCATAGGCAAGTGGTGGGCAGTTTGGTGGGCAAACAAGCATTTTTGAACGGTTTCTTTTCGGTAACTTATTGAGTTTGTTAGGGTCTAGACCGCTACTCAATGAGCAGATTCAGAATATCGAATAAATATTTTCTGTTCACATAAGCGCTTTTAAGAAGCCCTGTACCCTCTTTCAACACAGGGCTTTTTTATTTCCGCCTCATAAACGCCACCATTTCACTGGCGACGGCCCTGATCACATTTACACAGACTGAGTTGCCAAACTGTTTGTAGATTTGGCCCTGAGATACAGCATCAACGATGAATGTCTCAGGAAAGCCCTGTAATCTTGCACATTCTCTTGGTGTCAGTTTACGCGGATTCTTCTTCAGTGCGCTCTGGTCAATCAGGATCTCGGACCCGTCTTTATAATAGCGGGCACTGATCGTGTTGGTGTAGGCACTGTCGGGCGTAAACAGTGAATAGCCGAACCCGTTACCTTTTTGTTTATGCTCCGCTTTACGCTTCTGATGGCCCGTCCAGAGCCTGTCTGACAAGGTGTAACGATCATCTTTGGCTGCCAGTTCGGACGCACTCTCAAGAATATCGCCTACACGGGTTGGTATGTTTGGTGGTTCCGGCCAGCGAAAATGTGCATTGATATCCGCTTCGCTGAAATGATCTTTATCGAAGCCGATGATAAATACCCGTTCACGGTTTTGCGGGGCACCGAAATCTGCCGCCCGCAGCACTTTATAATCCACCCAGTAATTCAGCTTCTCAGAAAGAGCATGACGCGCTTCCTCACTGAGAGGCATATCATCCGGTATACTCTGAGTAAAATCTCCCCGCAGGATGGCCTCAATGGTTTTAAGTGTACGACCTTTATCATGGCCTTTAAGCTGCTTTACGTTTTCCAGCAGGAATGCTTTCGGGCGCTTTTCAACAAGGATGCGCTGAATTTCAAAAAACATGGTGCCGCGGGTATCGCTGAACCCTTTTTTCAGACCTGCCTGCGAAAATGCCTGGCATGGAAACCCGCCCAACAGCACATCGTGATCCGGAATATCTGCCGCGCGGATTTGGGTAATATCGCCGTGTGGCATTTCACCGTAGTTCGCAAGATACGTTTTTTGTGCAAATTTATCCCATTCTGAAGTAAATACACACTTACCTCCCAGATCTTGAAATGGAAGCCGTATACCTCCCACTCCGGCAAAGAGATCGATAAACTTAAAGTGGTATTCTGAGCCGGTAGCTGCGAAAGGCGCTTCTCTGGCCAGTTGCACCATGCGTTTTTCCAGGGTTCTCACTGCTTCTGCTTTTTTAGCCGAAGGCAAATGCTCGCCATTTTCCCAACCGCGAACTGTCCGCTCGCCCTGATTGCCCAACCCCAAAAGATTTGCAAATTCTGTTCTGCCTAATCCCAGCCGCTCACGTATACACCTGATATCATCAGCGTTAAGATTCTGGTTTTGTTTACTCATGGGGAGACTTCTGTTTATCCGGTTTTTATCCCTGCGAGGTTAGCATCAGAACAGATCAGCTACCAGCGCTTTGTCATTCAAAACGGAAGGAAACTTTTATTGGCAGACGTACACGACAAAGCTACACGAAGTAAAAACATGTCTGCGATAAAAAGCAGAAATACAAAACCGGAACTACTGGTCCGGCGGGCGCTGTTTGCCAGAGGGTACCGTTACAGGAAAAATGTTAAGCGGTTACCGGGCTCGCCGGACATTGTGTTACCCAAATACAGAGCCTGTATTTTCGTGCACGGCTGCTTCTGGCACATGCACGAACAGTGTCATCTGGCACACTTGCCGGAAACAAGAACAGCATTCTGGCTCACCAAACTTAAGCAGAATACAGTGCGGGATAAACGCCACCAGCACTACCTGCTTAGTCAGGGATGGAAGGTAATTATTGTTTGGGAGTGTGCCCTGAAGGGGGTTGGCAAGCTGCCTTTTGAAGAAGTCATATCACGACTTGAGAAACTCATCCATATGAAGCACGGCCTTAAAAGAGCACTGGAAATACGCTGAAGCCAGAGACGTTTGTGCCCACCCGCAAGTAATGTACTATACCGGTTTAGCAAAAGGAGAATGAGATGAAACGGTTAAGTTGTTGCTTGTTGTTTATGCTGTCACTGTCGGTGTCAGCCAGTCCTCAGGAAGAAGTCAGCAACGTGCTGGATAAGTTTCATCAGGCTGCATCTGATGCCAGCTACACTGCGTATTTCAGCCTCTTTTCAGCCAATGCTGTATTCATCGGTACCGATGCGGGAGAAACCTGGCCGGTTGATGAATTTAAAGCCTATGCGAAGCCATATTTCGATAAGGGGCAGGGTTGGACCTATCATCCCCGGGACAGGCATATTTATTTTTCTGCTAACGGCAATACGGCCTGGTTTGATGAACTTCTTGATAATGCGAGCTATGGTGTAACGCGGGGAACCGGTGTACTGGTGCTTGAAAAAGATAAATGGAAAATTGCCCAGTATCATCTGACCATTCCTATTCCTAACCAGTTAGCCAGAACAGTCACCGAAATGATAAAGCTTTCCTCTGCTGAGATACCTGTAGCAAATTAACTAAAAGGACTGGCGATAGCATGATATGGACAGTATTTAACATACTTTCACCATTCTGTTTTTTACTTTTTAACATTAGCATCTTCTATCGCCTTCAACTTTAGGAAATTACCTGATGCGCACAATTTTAAAGGTTATTACTCTAACATTGTTGTTTACAGCTCTTCCCGGATGCAATTTTTCCGGATCAAACGGTAAGTCTAAAAATCAAGTGGACAAAGTTATCCCAGCCTATAATGTAAAAACACTGACTTACAAAACGATCGGTAGTAAAGCTCTTCAACTGGATTTATATATACCCAAACAGAGTAAAGCGGAACATACGCCTCTTTTGATATGGGTTCATGGAGGAGCTTGGTTCAGGGGCTCCAAAGACGAATTTATTTCCAAAAATGGTACCTTGGCTGATAAATTGATAAATGAAGGTTACGCAATTGCCGCGGTCAATTACCGCTTGAGCGGAGAAGCCGTTTTTCCTGCGCAAGTAGCAGATATCAACGATGCAATTAACTATTTGGTAAATCATGCCAGTCAATACAATATCAGTACTGATAAAGTTGGTATTATGGGACGCTCTGCAGGTGGTCACCTGGCCTCTCTGATTGCTACATCTAACAACGATACTGAAACTGGCTTCTATGAGGCAAGTAGACAGCCCGAATACGATATTGCTGTAGTTCTCGACTTCTTTGGCCCCAGTGATATTAATGCTATGAGGGGAAACAGTGGAAATGTTGACCATGACGCACCAAATGCAGCAGAAGCAAGGCTCCTTGGCGCCTCTCCTGTTGAAAGACCAGATCTAGCTAAATGGGCATCATCTACTACATATATTGATACAGATACCCCACCTTTCATCATCATGCACGGAGATGCTGATGGAGTTGTTCCGGATAGTCAAAGTAGAATTTTGAAAACCAGGTTGGGGGAATCAGGAGTATCAAATAAGTTAGTTGTTGTACAAGGCGCCGGTCATGGCGACCCGGTATTTGATACCGAAGAATACGTTGATATGGCCGCTGAGTTTATTAAAAGTTATCTTCCGGTTACTCAGTAATTATTGGCTGCTCTTGCTTTGTGTACGAAAAGCAAGAGCAGCTAAAGCTGTGACCGCAAAAAACTCTATGTCTAACTCGCTATCTTTAGTTAGTTATGTAAACGAGAATGGCAGGCGTTGACTCATATGCAATTGAAACTTTGAGGATTTACTATTCGTCTATAGTCTTCATTCTGTATGCTCTGGGCGTGTCTCCCGTCCATGACCTAAACGCCCTGGTAAACACAGCGGGATCGGAATATCCTACCCTTTCAGCAACTTCATTTATTGAAATTGTCGTCTGCGAAAGGAAATGCATTGCTCTGTCACGACGGATTATATCTTTCAATTGTTGAAACGAAGTCCCTTCACCTCTGAGCTTCCGCATTAACGTCCTCGGAGTCATATGCATTTTGTTTGCACAGTACTGAATCGTAACAATACGATTTTGCAGGCCTGATTTGATAAGAGGTTTCAATTCACCACTCAAACTGTAGTCCGCTTTGTACTGCCGGAACAGCTCGAGAGGACAACGGTTCATAAAGACCTTCAGACTTGCACTGTTTTGCCTGACTTCTCTATCCAGGTAATGGGTTGGGAATATCAATGAAAGTTCTTTGCTTTCAAAATTGTGCGGCCCTGGGAAGAGATAACTATATTCACCGACATGAGCGGGCGTAGGATAAGGAAAGTGGCTTTCAATAATGGGCAGTTCATCGGCAATTAACCACGCGGCGTAACGATGCCATGATAAAAGACAAATCTCAGCGAACAGATGGTGATAATCCAACTCAGGTTTATGCAGAACAAGGCGCAGGGTGACCGATTTACCATTTTCTTGCAGAGTTATTTGCTCACGTCTGAATAACAGGTTGTAAAAACGAATTCCTAAAATAAGGGCTTTTCTCAAGGTCGGCTGATTTACGGTTAACTGTCCCATCATGTAGTAGGAGCCGTACGGAATGACCATGTCATTAAGACCCATACTTTCATCATTCATCCACTGCCAGATAGCTTTTTGCAAATCCGCCAGCTTTTGTGTCGGAATACGATGTTCAGGCCGGTATAGATCCTGTCGCGATAGACCGATACCTTGCATCAGAATATCAACATCTACCCCCTTCAAAACAGCGGCCTCGATTAGTGCAGTCAAGTAATGATTAGCAGCAGATCCATACTCCATTTTTTCAGTGTTCACCGTCTGACTCTCATAGATTCCTGGTACATTTCTAACTTAAATAAGAAGGCAAAGTCATTTAATCCACGAGAATAATGCGTATGTCATTCACATTAGTCAACGTTGGTCCGGTGATAAATAAATCCCCCATCTCTTTAAAAAATGAATAGCTGTCATGCTTCGTAAGATATTCTTCAAGATCCAAGTTATTTTCCATAGCTCTGAATTGACTATCTGATAGTAAAAATGCTCCAGCGGCATCTTCGGTACCATCTATGCCATCGCTGTCTATGGCTATTGCACCGACACCTTGAAGATTTTCCAATTCATTCATCAGCGCCAGAACGAATTCCGTGTTTCGGCCACCCCGTCCATATGATTCACCTGAAATGGTAACCGATGTTTCTCCACCACTGATGATAGCCAAAGGAGGTTTATCAGGAAAACCTGCTGTTTTAGCGGACTTCACAATGGCAGCCATGATACTGGCCAGGACCTGGCTATCGCACTCAATTTGATCACTTAGCACGACAGGCTTATAACCGTATTTCTTTGCTTCTTCCGCGGCGCGTTGCAGAGCCTGTCGGGGAGATGCGACAATCGTGTACTCTACGCTTACATCATCGCCCGACTCTTTGTGCTGGTGAAGAGGAACGAATTGGTTCCACTCGGATAACCCATATTTCTCGAGTATTTTTTGTGCACACAACGGTCTTCTTGTGTCTGGTATTGTTGGGCCGGAAGCCACATCTTCCGGTACATCTCCGGGTATATCACTCACTATCAGATTAAATACCCGTGCAGGCGCGGCAGCTTTTGCAAGCTGGCCGCCTTTGACCTGACTCAGTGCTTTCCTGACTACATTCATTTCACTGATAGATGCGCCACTTCTCAATAACGATTGGGTAATTTTCTGCTTCTGAGAAAGATGAATACCTTCAACAGGTAATGCACAGCACGCTGAGCCACCACCGGATATCAAACTAATGACCAGATCATCTTTTGACAAGTTAACTACGGCATCCAGCATTGCCCTGGCAGCACGTTCGCTATTCTCGTCGGGTACCGGATGTCCTGCTTCGATTACTGCAACTCGTCCCGCACAGACACCATGTCCATATCGGGTTGCAACTACGCCAGAGAGCGGCACACCCTCCCAGTAGCAGTTTAATTCCGCCGCCATCAATGCGGACGCCTTACCTGCCCCTATCACAACACACCGCCCCTTGGGCGGTGCGGGCAAACAAGCAAACCAGTCAGCGGATGGAACCACGCTATCAATAGCTACCTGAGCAATAGCTGTTAATGTTGCTTTTTGTACATCTGCATTCATTTCGCGTGATCACGAATATAGTGAATGACGGCTTCAGTAACGTCTTTTGTCGTTGCTTTACCACCTACATCAGGAGTCAGTTTTCCTACACCCGTGGCGTGCTCTATTGCTTCCATCAGTAAGGCTTCGAGCTCAAACTCCCCGAAGTGATTCAACATTTGTGCTGCACTCCAGAAGCATGCAACCGGGTTAGCTATTCCTTTTCCGGTAATATCAAACGCTGAGCCGTGAATTGGCTCAAACATCGACGGAAAGCGACGCTGAGGATCGATATTGGCAGTCGGTGCAACACCCAGACTTCCCGCTAAAGCACCGGCTAAATCAGATAAGATGTCTGCGTGAAGGTTCGTTGCAACAATGGTATCCAAAGATTCTGGTTTTAGCGTCATACGCATTGTCATAGCATCAACCAGCATTTTGTCCCAGGTTACATCGGGAAATTCCTGCGCCACTTCGGCCGCTATTTCATCCCACATAACCATACCATGTCGCTGTGCATTGGATTTGGTGACGACCGTTAACTGCTTCCTTGGACGGCTCTGAGCCAACTCGAAGGCATAACGCATAATACGGGTCACGCCCACACGGGTAAATATGGACACTTCTGTCGCAATTTCCTCTGGCATTCCGCGGTGAGATCGCCCTCCCTGACCCGAATATTCACCCTCAGAGTTTTCCCTGACTATTACCCAGTCCAGATCCCCGGGCTTACAATTTCTTAACGGAGAACTAATTCCGGGCAATACACGGGTTGGTCGCACATTAGCGTACTGATCAAAATTCTGGCAAATATTTAATCGCAGGCCCCACAGAGTTATGTGGTCTGGTACGTCTGGTGCCCCCACCGCTCCGAATAATATGGCATCGTGTTTCTTTAACTTTTCTAAGCCATCATCTGGCATCATTTCGCCGTGCTTTTTATAGTAGTCTGATCCCCAGTCGAAAAACTCAAAATTAAAGGTCGCTCTTTTGGTTTCCTTCTGTAATACATTGAGAACGTCAACGGTTTCGTTGATGACTTCTATACCTATACCGTCCGCCGGTATCGCCGCAATTGAATAGTTTTTCACATTTACCCCTTATGCACTTACTTAAGCGCTGTTGAATTAATAGAAGTATGGGTTTGGGTTGGCTTTCCTGCTAAAAACAACACGATACATGCTGAGACCACCAGACTAATACCAACGCCAATCAGTCCCCACGTATAGTCTCCGGTTGACATCTTGATGTAGCCGATTAACGTTGGTCCGAAAAAGCCGCCAAGATTGCCGATAGAATTGATTGCAGCAATACCCGCTGCAGCCCCTGAGCCTGTCAAAAACTGAGTAGGAATTGCCCATAAAGGTGGTTTAGCAGAACTCACTCCCACGTTGACGACAATGAGTGCCAACACCGCAGCCAGCAGAGATGTTGTAAAAGCTGCGGCAAACAGGCCTACGGAAGCAACAATACACGCGACGAATACGTGGGTTGTACGTTCGCCCGTTTTATCTGAGTGTTTTGCCCAGAAAACCATTGCTATTACAGCAAAGACAGGGGGAATCGCATTAACCAAACCAATTTGGGTTAAGGTTAGTTCGTATTGCGCCAGTATTTGTGGGGCCCATATCCCTATTGTGTAAAGCCCGGCAGATGTGCCGAAATAAACCAGTGCCAACGCCAGAATTCGCGGGTTAAGCAGCGCAGAGAAAACGGCTGAAGCACCATGACTTGCTGCAACGGCTTTTCTCTCTTTGCTCATTTCTTCCACAAGCCACTGTTTTTGCTCTTCAGGCAGCCATTTCGCCTTTTCCGGCCTGTCAGTAAGAAAGAGTAGAACTGCAGCAGACAATAACACAGCAGGTAGGGCTTCAATGAGAAATAGCCACTGCCAGCCTTTCATTCCCATGATGCCGTCGAAAGACAGCAGCCATCCGGATATTGGCGAACCAAGGCCGATTGAAATTGGCACTGCTGCCATAAACATTGCCGTGATCCCCGCGCGATATCGACATGGAAACCAATAACTTAAATACAGAATTATGCCGGGAAAAAAACCCGCTTCTGCAGCCCCTAGTAAAAATCTGAGTATGTAGAAACTGATGGGCCCCTGTACAAAGGCCATGGCGCCGGAAACAAGACCCCAGGTTAGCATAATCCTCGCTATCCACCTGCGGGCGCCAACCTTGTGAAGAATGAGATTAGAAGGGACTTCAAAAAGAAAATAGCCGATAAAAAAGATACCTGCCCCCAGTCCAAACGCAGCCTTGGACAGGCCAATATCATCGTTCATCGTGATTGCAGCAATACCGACGTTTACCCGATCCAGATAAGCAACAAAGTAAAGCAACATAATGAAAGGGACGATTCTCCAGGCAACCCTTTTCATCGTTAATTGTTCAGTTGACAACACCATCACCATTTTCATTAATTTAACAATGAAAAAGGACATTACACTCAAAATAAAAGTTGAACAATATGCAATTTTTTTTGCAAAAAGGTAAACGAAATGCCAATTATTTCAAATTTAGCGTATTTGTAAATGTGTAATAAAGAGTTGCAGCAATAACAATTAACCAAACAATTTCAAATACTTATAAAATGTAAAAATTGAAATTCAATAACTTTTTACACACCTGAAATTTCTTTGCATAAGATTCCCAATGTCACATATTGCAAAAAAAATAGTCATCATCTGCCATTTAATAATTTAAACATTTAATTAACACTTCAGCTTATAAATTAGTCTGCCCGAGATCACTGGGATAGAGGACTAAGACTAATTATATGAAAAGACACACTGGAGCATTTATGACTGAATCACACGCTAAAACGAGAATTGCCGTATTAATTGGGGCTATGTTAAGTCCAACAGTAGTTATCGCACAGGAGCCGCAAACGACAGAAGCTCAGGAAGAACAGCAAGTCGAGACAATTTCCGTAACAGGTACCAGAATTAAGCGTAAAGATCTCGTCTCTTCCAGCCCGACAGTGACAACCGACGCAGAAGATTTTGCCCGCGCAGGCGATGTGACACTGGACAATTATCTGCGTCAGCTTCCTCAGTTTCAGCCGGGCCAGGGTAGCTTCAGTAACAGCAGTTCCGGGGGAACTGTTGGGCAGTCTACACTGAATCTCCGCGGCTTAGGGCCTCAGAGAAACCTTGTGTTACTCGATGGTCGCCGCATGCAGTCTTCTAATGCAAACAGTGCCATTGATATAAACACACTTCCTTCCAATGCTATAGGTGGCGTAGAGATTGTCAGTGGCGGGGCTTCTGCAACTTACGGCTCAGACGCAATGTCAGGTGTCGTAAATTTCCAGACCCGAACAGATCTTGACGGGCTGGAACTATCTGCGAAACTGACTCAACCCAAAGATGGTGATGGCCAAACCACACTATATGGTATCGCTTATGGTTCGGATTTTTCTGATTCTAAGGGTAATGTGTTTATTAGTGCTGAATGGGTAGACCGGGAAGGGATCTCTATTCAGGACAGGCCGTTCTTCTTAGATCAACCAGCTAGTGGATTTACACCTTTCAGCAGAACGTTACCTGACGTACCACCAAGTGCAGATGCTGTTAATGAACTGTTCGCCGGCTATGGGTTTGAGGGCGTGAGTAACAGAAGCTTTTTCGGGGTTAATGATGACGGCTCAATTTTCGCAGTCAGTCGCGGCCAGGCGATCAATTACCGAGGCCCTACAGAAGCTCCTTTCCTGGTGAGTGATTCTGGTTATGGTTACCACCCTGGTTACTATAACTATGTGCAGGTTCCTCTTGAAAGAAAAGCCATATTTGGTAAAGCAAATTATATTCTGGATGACGACCTGACACTTTATGGGCACTTCCAATACTCAGATAGTGAAGCTCAAAATATAGGGTCAGAGCCCGTACTGGCAGCTCCGTGGAGTGTGTTCGTTCCGGTAACCAATCCGTATATTGTTGCAAATGAAGCCTTCTCTGATTTGCTTGCTTCAAGAAGCCAGCCGGATTTACCAGTGGAATATCAAGTGCGGTTGGGAGCGGCTGGTCCACGAACCTACAATACCGACTCAACAGTATGGCAAGGATTGGTGGGCTTAAACGGCTATGTCGAATCTATGGATTTATCCTGGGACGTATATGTTTCCAGAGGTCGAACAAAAAATACCGACTCTACAACGTCTGGTTCAGTCAGTTATGTGGCAATGCAGGAACTGGTTGACGCACCTGATGGTGGTAACAGTATTTGTAGTGGCGGCTACCAGGTATTTAACGGCCTCAACCAATTGTCTGATGACTGTCTGTCATATATCTCCCGCACACCAGTCAATGAAACGATAATGGAGCAAACAGTTATCGAAGGTGTCGTCGAAGGTTTGATAACCGAGCTTGATGCCGGTGAGGTACGATTCGCTCTTGGTGCCCACTATCGCGAAAACACATATGACTTTAACCCGGATGATGACATTGCAGCGAACAGGCTCGCCAGTTTATCCGCAACACAACCTACTTCAGGTAGTATTGATGTAAAAGAAATTTCCGCGGAAGTTTATGTTCCTTTATGGGCATCGAGTGATATGGACCAGGCAGTGAATATGACTGTCGGTTACCGTTTTTCTGACTACAACCTGGCTGGTACAGCAAACACATATAAAGCAGAATTAGACTGGCGGGCGAATGAACACGTGTTGTTCAGAACCGGCTTCCAACACGCATTACGAGCTCCAAATGTTGAAGAATTCTTTAACGCAGGAACTCAGCAAGTTTCCGGAATAGGCTCACCAACTAGTGGCGGCGGTGATCCCTGTGACTACCGCCATCCGGGTCTGAGCGGTGAAAATGCAGACGCGATAGGGGCACTTTGTATAGCAACAGGGCTGGATCCTTCCCTTCTGGGTAGATTCAGACAGCCATCAAACTCTTTAGTTACAACTACTTTTGGTGATAGAACATTAGATCCGGAAGAGGCAGAGTCATTCACGTTAGGTATGGTGCTGGAATCCCCCTTTGACAGTGAATACTTCGAGGATATGTCGTTAACCCTGGATTACTATGATCTGGAAATCGAGAAAGCCATTGCGGCGATACCGGCTGACCAGTCTTTAGCGAAATGCTATAACCTGGACGGTTCGAATCCTGAATACAGCACAGAAAACTTTTTCTGTCAGCAGTTCGACAGAAATAACAACGGTATTTTCCAGTACGTTAATCAGCCATATCTAAATCTGGGTGGTTATAAAACAAGTGGCCTGGATATATCTTTTAACTGGACAGTGCCAGCTAAGTTCGTAAACGACTCATCGAAATTAGTCTTTAATAGTTTTGCCAACCACTTAACTAAGTTTGACATTGCCGTATTTGAAGACAGCCCTTATCAGGATTACGCCGGAACAGTTTCGGGTACAGAAAGCTACCCTGAATGGAAACTGGTCAATAGCCTGACACTCGTTAGCGAAGATTTCTCTGTTACAGCGCGCTGGCGTTATATTTCAAGTATGGATGACGTTAGCGTGGTTTCAAACCCGGCGTCGACAACGCCTGGCAGTAGCAATTATAGCTATATTGATTTGTCTGCCAGCTATACATTTGATGAATCAGTAACATTCAGAGCAGGTGTTAACAACTTATCAGACAAAGCACCTCCAGTTATAGGTGGTACCAGCGGTACAACAAACCAGGGTGTATTTGACGGTATAGGTCGCACCTTGTATGTCCAGGCAAACTGGAAAATATAAAGATAAGGGGCGCTCAGGCGCCCTTTTTTAAGGAAACTACAATGTTACTTCGTCATACTTTTTTTTTTACTCTCTTTTATATATTCAACTCTTCTGTTTTCGCCCACGAAAACTCAGGCCTGGGTTCTTACCCGGCTCCTGATATTCAATCTGCGCCAGTGCTACAAATACATGTTGAACTCGGGACTAAAATTGATGTCGGTGAAACTGACGACGGCCACAGATACATAGTTCCTATTACTGGCGGGCATTTCACAGGTCACAATATATCAGGAAGCGTAATTCCCGGCGGCGCCGACTGGCAGGTGAATCGCCAGGACAATGTAAAGAATATTGAAGCTATTTATGCACTTAAGACAGATGATGGTGTTACTATTGTCGTTCACAATAAAGGTATTGTTCACACACTGACCGGCGAGCGATACGCATTTACCCGTCCAGAGTTTCATGTGGCTACCGGAAAATATGACTGGCTCAATAAAGACTTTTATATTGGAACCATTGAGTCAATTAAATCCCCAAGAGCGGTAAATATTCGTATATACCGCGTGGAATAACTACATAGAAGGATCCTGTATGCAAGCTCATCGTTCGCTGCTATTCGTTCTCCTCATTGGCGTAGTGTTTTGCAGCCAAGCCGAGGAAGCAAAAACCAAAGCGGAACAACTCGCAAAAAAGGGTATTTCTACCGGCTCTTACTTTCCTGGTTATACCAATCTCTGTGACTTAACAATGACCTTTCGCGATGTAAATGCCCCCAGAGACCGGGCTGCGACCCCTCGCAGGAAAGATAGCGCCGATGCTAAAAAGTCTCCGCGAGAACGTTCTCCCGGAAAAGAGCCAGGGCCCATGCAAGTCTTCGACAACTTGTATTTTGTTGGAAACGCGGGTGTATCTGCATGGGTCTTGGGTGATGAAGATGGCTATATTTTAATTGATGCCCTGACCAGCAATAAAGAAGCACGTGAAACCATTATTGGCGGGATGAAAACACTGGGACTTAACCCTGATAAAATTGCGTATTTAGTAATTACTCATGCGCATGGCGATCATTACGGCGGTTTCAGATACCTGACACAAGAATATGGTATGCCCGTGGTTATGAGTGAAGCAGATTGGAAGCTTGCTGAAATCATGCCCGAGCACCCCAGATTCGGGCCAGCTCCGGCGTTAAAAGGTAACATTGCAGTAACAGATGGTACCATACTTTCAGCAGGTAACGCTGAGATGGAAATTCGAGTGACTCCGGGACATACAATGGGTACGATTTCTCCCCTTTTTACGGTGTATGACAACGGACAACCATTCAGAGCCGCATTATGGGGTGGAACCGGATTTAACTTTGGCGTTAAACCAGCCCAATTTGCTGCTTATGCAAAGTCTGCGAGTAACTTTAAAGCGCTGGCGGAAGAGCAAGACGTGACTGTTTTTCTATCGAATCATGGAAAAAGGGATGGCTCGATAGAAAAGATGGAGCAACTTGCGCGGCGCCCCCCCGGAGCTCTCCACCCGTTTGATATGGGTAAACATGCAACAGATGTATTTGACGTTTTATCTAATTGTGCAATGGCGCAATATCACAGGGTTAAAAGCGGGAATTAATCATATTAACAGAATCAGGGAGGAGTGGTCCTCCCTGATTCTATTCACTCAGCGGTTGTATTTTCAGCTCAACACGACGGTTAATCTGACGGTTTTCAGCCGAAGTATTAGGCACTTTTGGCTGATACTCTCCCAGACCCACTGTGGTTACCCTGGTAGGATTAACATTGAACGTGGTCAGCAGATTCTTAACAGATTGCGCACGGCGCTCTGACAACGTCTGGTTGTAAGATTCTGCGCCGGTGTCATCGGTATGACCTTCGATAAGCAGCACCGTTTTCTCGTACTGATTTACCACCGTTGCCACATCCTGCAAGACAGGATTGAAATTAGGACTGATAGACGCACTGTTGGTGGCAAACGTAATATCACCCGGCATAATGAGGCGCAGGTTATCCCCTTCCCGAACTACCTGTACGCCGGTGTCAGCCAGTTGCTCGCGCATTTCTTCTTCCTGGCGATCCATATAGTTACCAATCGCACCACCGGCAATAGCACCGACCACAGCACCCCAGGCATAACGGCTTTTGTCGTTATCCCCGGTCGCTTTACCCAACAGTGCACCGACGACAGCGCCGATCCCTGCACCTTTTTGCGTATTGTTAGGGCTTGTTGCACAACCACCCGCGATTAAAGAAGCGGTGATGAGTCCGACTGCGAAGACTTTCTTCATGATATCCCTCTTAAGATAATTACAACTGTACCGGTCAGGACAGCAAGACCTGTTCCATCATCCGGTTTAACGCCAAAATACGCGCCGGCAAATGAATACAAGCTGAATGGCCTTATCCGCAGGGGATAAACGGGAAGTTAATTGCGATGATTGCACACACCGGCGGGTAAAATGTTCCCGGTGATGTATGTAATTAAAGACAAATCAGGGAGAGACGTTCTGCGCAAAAAACTGGTTGAAGTTAATTTTGTAGTCACTGGCTTTTACCGCTTTTTCAATTTTTACCCGCTTATCATGGGCAAGGTCGATATCCCGCGGGGTAACATAATGATTACCGGTCAGTGAATAGAATACTTTAACAACCGGTGTCAGCGGAGAGTCATTCTGTGACAACACCATAGCCAGTTTATCGTTAGACAGAAGCACCAGACTGCCTACGGGATAGACGCCCATACATTTGATAAATTGCTGAACAAGTGCCTGGTCAAGCTTATGAGGACATTCCCCGATAAGGATCTGGAAAGCCCGCTGGCTCGGCATACCGGCTTTGTAACAACGGTCAGCAGTAAGCGCATCGTACATATCTGCAACTGCCAGCATACGCCCTGCGGTGCTGATGTTGTCACCTTTTGTTCCTGCCGGATAACCATATCCGTCAAGACGCTCATGATGTTCACTGACGGTTCTGACGAGGTCCGGGTTCAGATTTACCTCATGCAAGGCATCTACGCCATATTCGACATGCTTCTTCATCACGTCCATTTCTTCATCAGTGAGTCTGCCTGGTTTATGCAGGATCTCATCCGGCACACGAATTTTGCCCATATCATGAAGGAATCCGGCAAAAGCCAGTTCCTGTACCTGGTCATCAGACATTCCCATATGACGCGCAAAGTTAGCGAGAATAATAGCTACGTTTAACGAATGCTCCAGCAGGTAATCATCTTTTTCACGGATGCGGGTAAGGCAAAGCAGTGCGTCAGGATTGCGCTCGACTGATGCCACAAGGTTCTGTGAAAACTCACTGGGAATGCGATCGTCGAAAGGTAGACCCTGCTGAACAGCTTTAAGTAAGGTTCTTTGAATTTCCTTACCCTGTTTATATAAATTTTCTGCCCGGACCAGTTCGGACGTCAGGCTCATACGGGGCTTTTTCTTCGCCGGAACCGGCTCCTCTGCCGGCACAGGCACAGCGGCTTCTTCATCAGGTTCGAATTGCTTCGATAAATCGATAACGAGTTTGAGGACGCCACGTTTTCGTAAAGATTCCACCACAGCCTTACGGGCAACGCGCCCCTGGCTTTTGATTTTCACTTTTCCTGACTGCTCAATGATTTCATTGACGTACATGCCGGGCGCTAATTCGTCTATAGTAATCGTTTTAAATACGCTGTCGGTCACTTGCTATCACACCATGGAATAAATGAGTCTGTACACTGAAGTTTAAAGATTAGCGGTAGCTCTGTGGCCACATTCAGTACTTCAGTGTATAGAGTATAGTTACCATATCAGGTTGCCACTGACAATTTCGCAGTTTCACCCGATTATCTTTCACCATGATTCCTTCGGCCATAAGCAATTCTCTTTGCTCCTTCGCTTTTTCAGAGCCGGGCGGAAAGGCTATTTTCCCGTCAGCCCGTAAAATACGATGCCAGGGAACCGGTTCTCCATTGAAATCAGCACGCAATGAACGACCTGCCAGCCGCGCTCTGCCGGGCAGACCGGCAAGATCCGCAATCTGCCCGTAGGTAGCAACCGACCCTTCCGGCACGGCCATAACGGTTTGCAGTATTTGCTTCACTTTGTCGTTGTTGCCAGTATCGGCCATAATGCGCTTTTATTTTCCAATAGAGTGTTCGAATGCGTCCATATTGCTCAGTTTGCCGCTATCCGCAAAAAACCTGTGTATGCAGTGCAGTGACGCAGATTTGTACACCTGTTCAGTTTCTCATCATTCAGCATGATAAAGAAGCCATTCACGCAAAAAATACCGCTAAATTAGTACAGCTGTGTTTACCTGATACACCCATACTTTCCGCAGGCGCTGATGAGGCGGAAATGGCCGTGGCAGATGCTCTTGATAATGCGGGATCTCCGGCGGTGATTTATCCGTCTCCGGAAAGCGCTTCTTTAGAAAAGACACCACAATCAGACACACACGATCTCTTCATTCTGCTGGATGGAAGCTGGCGTCAGGCTTACGGATTATGGCAACGCTTTACACAACTACACCCGCTCCCACAGTATCATTTCAGTCATGCCGGCCCGAGTGATTACCGTATCAGGCACACCCGTGCAGAATCAGGATTATCTACGCTTGAAGCTGTTGCGCATGTGATAAAGGTAACGACAGAGACAGATCCGGTGCCGTTATACCGGTTACAACAGTTTATGCAGGCGCAATGGCAGGGACCTGCGGCACACCTGCGTCGCAAGTAAAGAAGGTTCAGCCGGCTTTCATCGGCGTGTAGCCTTTGTGATCTTCAACCAGTTTCAGCCAGTTATTCACCGCCGGATAGGCTGTCAGATCGAATCCGCCTTCGTGGGCCACATGGGTATAAGCGTATAAACTGATATCAGCCAGTGACAGTTGTGACCCGGTCAGAAAAGGGGTGCGTGAAAGTTGATCTTCCATGACTGCCAGTGCTTTGTGCCCGCCAGCCTGTTTAGCTTCGTATTCAGCTTTACGTTCTTCCGGCAACCCCAGATATAAATTAATGAACCGGGCTACTGCAATATAGGGCTCATGGCTGTATTGCTCAAAGAACTGCCACTGCAGCATCTTAGCCAGATCGAAAGATGAACGGGGAATAAGCGCGGAACCTTCGGCAAGGAAGTTTAAGATAGCATTTGATTCGGACAGCGTGCGGCCATCCTCCATTTCCAATAGCGGGATTTTGCCGTTCGGGTTCTTCTGCAAAAACGCGGGGGTTTGCGTTGCCCCTTTTAAAATATCGACTTCTTCCCAGTCGACTTGTTTACCCAGTATGGAAAGTAATAATTGAATTTTATAGCAGTTTCCGGAACGGCTATCTCCATAAACCAGCATGACCAACTCCTTTTTATCTACAGCACTCCAGCTTACTGACGTTTCTATCAGGTCACAAGATGTTCAATATAAATTAATGTCATCCAGGAAGCAGGGATTAGAAAGACGACGCTCAGCATGCGTTTACACTGTTCAAACGTAACCGGTGTAGCAGTAATGTTTTCCACTTCTTCGATTTCCTGCTGAATCGCGTTGCGCCGTTCGTGATTGATGCGATCACTTTCGTCTTCACAGTAAATGGACGTCAGCCCGCGGGTCAGTTGATCCATTATCTTTTGCTTTTTTGCGCCGATAAGCCGGTACACCTTTACAGCAGGCATGATGAGATACACTGTCAAAGACGATAAAAACAGGGTCACTATGGCAAGATCGATTGCCGGTATATCTTTTTTAAACCAGAAAACGGGAATGATGATCAACGCAGTGATACTGAACAGGGCATTCTCTATCGACAGTAGCGACAGTCTTTTCAATGCTTTCAGTTCGCTGCTGGTGGCAATATTAATATGAATGAAATGCTTCAACATGTAGTGAGTGGAATAGATCATCTGAAACAGGAAAAGCCAGAAAAAGAACCAGAAAGGTACTGCAATCAAATCAAGCACCAGAACCTGCATGTTCATATCGAAGGCAACCAGTTCTTCACTCATGATATAGACAGCCGTCATAGAAATAGCGAGGGTGGCGGAAGTCAGAATGTGATGGCGCAGTTTCACCGCCAGCCGGGCACGATGCTGTGCAAATAAACTCAGGGCGTTTTTATCCAGCAAATAACTCATGATGGCACCAGCCATTTGCTGTTGCTGAATGCGCAGGCTGATCCAGAAAAAGGTCGTCAGCAAGGGCATGCCTAAGGCAGCATTGAAGTCGCGTTGGGCCCGGAAATCATTGATAAGCTGGTAATCCAGCGCACCGGTGAAGTAATTCGCTATACAGCACACTACAAAATAAAGAACCGGCATGTGCCAGAAAGAAGCAGCAGAAGTTGAGGGATAATTAAATTCAGTCGTCATACGGCCTTCACGATAATACTCAGTAAAGTCCTTCCCACTGTTGTTCAAATTTTGTTTTTATTATGCCGCTAGTTTAATCATCCGCAGGCGCAATGCAACCTCTGCAATGCCGCAATTGCGCCTTTGTTTGTATCACTCTTGCTGATAGCAGTCAGACCATGCTGCAAATTCACTTCCGCCCGGTTCGGTAAAATGAAACCGGTGACCGCCTGGAAAAGCAAAAACAGGCTGAGTAATAATTCCACCCGCACCAACAATTTCAGCTTCAAGGCTGGTCAGATCGTCACTGTAAAACACGGTGAGAGCTGCACCTCGGGACGTAGTGCTGATTTCTTCACTGGCATAAAAGCCGCCGTCCACATTATCCAGAGAAAAAGCACAGTAAGCCTCACCGTAATCTGTGAAGGACCAGCCAAACACAGAAGCGAAAAACGCCCTGGTCTTTTCCAGTGATGCTGAAGGGTACTCCAGATAATTTAATGATTTATTTTTCATCATCGCCTCCCTGTTGAAAAGCAGCCATGACTTCAGCGCCGGTCATTTTCCTGCTGGTGGGATGTAGTTCGTAGTAAGGCCCTTTTTCATCGACAAATATTTCAGTTCCCATGGAAAAGTTATCACCATCGAACAAACCGGCAGGCACGAAATACTCACCGCTTTCTTTGTAGAGATAAAATAAATGGGTACCGCAGCGGTGACAAAAGCCTCTGTCAGCCCACGGAGACGACGAGAAGCGGGTGATGGCATCTTCCCCTTTAAAGGTTACCGCAACACCACAGTGAGCACTGTAGAAGGGGCCTCCGCTCCATTTCCGGCACATGTCGCAGTGACATACACCGACTTGTTCTTCTGGCTGCGTTGCATGCACTTCCACTTCGCCACACAAACAACGCCCGGTTAATCCTTTATCTGACATCATTGTTCTCCGGTGAATAAAAACTGGATAAATACACAGTACACCGGTTTACAGCAAAACAGCAAGTAGCAGACACAAAAAACCCGGCATGTAGCCGGGTTTTTCAATTTTTTGCTGATGTATTACTTACGCAGTTTTTGTATCAGACGCAATTGAGCAATAGCTTCTGCTAACTCTTGTGCCGCTTCTGCATAGTTGAAATCAGCGCCCGGGTTGGCGATATGCTCTTCAGCACGACGTTTTGCTTCTTCTGCAGACTGCTCGTCCAGATCTTCTGCACGAACAGCAGTGTCAGCAAGAACAGTGACTATACCGGGTTGTACTTCAAGTACACCGCCGGCAACATAAATCATCTCTTCTTCACCGTGCTGCTTAACCAAACGCACCATACCAGGTTTAATTGCAGTAATAAGTGGCGCGTGACCAGGGTGGATACCCAGTTCACCTTCACTTCCTGTTACCTGTAATGTTTCAACCAGACCAGAGAAAATCTCTTTTTCTGCGCTTACTACATCCAGATGAACGGTCATAGCTGCCATTGTAAACTCCTTAGTAAGGAACGTGAATCAAGCACGGGCAGACGTTAAGGCCTGCCCGGCTTCACTCTTATTTCTTGGCTTTTTCCAACGCTTCGTCGATCGAACCAACCATGTAGAAGGCTTGCTCTGGCAGGTGATCATATTCACCTTCCAGGATGCCTTTAAAGCCACTGATAGTGTCTTTCAGAGAAACGTACTTACCAGGAGAACCGGTGAATACTTCTGCTACGAAGAATGGCTGAGACAGGAAACGCTGAATCTTACGAGCACGGGATACCACTTGCTTATCTTCATCAGACAGCTCGTCCATACCCAGGATCGCGATGATATCTTTCAGCTCTTTATAGCGCTGAAGTACAGTCTGTACGCCACGCGCTGTGTCGTAGTGTTCCTGACCGATTACCAGTGGATCCAGCTGACGTGAAGTTGAGTCCAGAGGGTCTACCGCAGGGTAGATACCTAAAGACGCGATATCACGGGACAGTACTACCGTTGCATCTAAGTGAGCAAAGGTGGTAGCTGGTGAAGGGTCAGTCAAGTCATCGGCTGGTACGTATACCGCCTGGATTGACGTGATTGAACCAGTCTTGGTTGATGCGATACGCTCCTGCAGAACACCCATCTCTTCAGCCAGGGTAGGCTGATAACCTACTGCTGAAGGCATACGACCTAACAGTGCTGATACCTCAGTACCTGCCAGGGTATAACGGTAGATGTTATCTACGAAGAACAGAACGTCACGCCCTTCGTCACGGAATTTCTCTGCCATAGTCAGACCAGTCAGAGCTACACGCAGACGGTTACCCGGTGGCTCGTTCATCTGACCGTATACCAGAGATACTTTGTCCAGTACGTTAGATTCGTTCATTTCGTGGTAGAAGTCGTTACCCTCACGAGTACGCTCACCAACACCTGCGAATACTGAGAAACCGCTGTGCTCGATTGCGATGTTACGGATAAGCTCCATCATGTTTACGGTTTTACCTACACCGGCACCACCGAACAGACCAACTTTACCACCTTTCGCAAACGGACATACCAGGTCGATAACCTTGATGCCGGTTTCCAGCAGTTCTACTGAACTTGACTGATCTTCGTAGCTGGGCGCTGCACGGTGAATAGACATACGCTCTTCTTCACCAATTGGGCCTGCTTCGTCGATTGGGTTACCCAGCACGTCCATGATACGGCCCAGAGTGGCTGTACCAACAGGAACCATGATAGGTGCTTGCGTGTTTTCTACTGCCAGGCCACGACGCAGACCGTCAGTGGTACCCAGAGCGATGGAACGAACTACACCACCGCCTAATTGCTGTTGCACTTCCAGGGTTAGCCCGGATAAGTCACCTTCGGTAACTTTCAGTGCGTCATATACTCTTGGTACCGCATCTTGTGGAAACTCGATGTCCACAACGGCGCCAATGATTTGGACGACCTTACCTTGACTCATAATTAGTCCTCGTTATCTCTTCTAAACCTTTGCCTACACCGCTGCGGCGCCGGATACAATCTCACTGATTTCCTGTGTGATTGCAGCCTGACGGGCCTTGTTGTATACCAGTTGCAGATCATCGATAAGGTTGCCGGCGTTATCTGTTGCCGCTTTCATTGCAACCATACGTGCTGCTTGTTCTGACGCTGCGTTTTCCACAACACCCTGATATACCTGGGATTCGATGTAACGAACCATTAAGGATTCCAGAATTTCTTTTGGATCCGGCTCGTAGATGTAATCCCAACGATGCTTCAGTGTCTCATCTTCTGACTTTGGCAAAGGCAATAATTGATTCATCACAGGCGTTTGCGACATGGTGTTAACGAAGTTGTTGTACACCAGATAAATCTTATCCAGTGTGCCTTCGTCGTAGGCGCGTAACATCACGCGTACCACACCCACTACATCGCTTACCGAAGGTGCATCACCTAAACCTGTTTCTGCGGCAAGTAGCTTACCACCAAAACGGTTAAAGAATGCACAAGCCTTCGAACCTAACGCTGCAAAATCTACTTCAACACCCTGATCGCGATACGCTTTCGCTTTCTGGGTTACCAGCTTGAACTCATTAGTGTTCAGGCCGCCGCATAATCCGCGGTCAGTAGAAATTACGATAAAGCCAACCCGTTTCACGTCACGCTCTTCAAGATAAGGGTGACGGTACTCAAGGTTACCGTTAGCAATGTGACCAATCACTTTTAGCATGCTTTGCGCGTATGGACGGCCATGAGCCATACGTTCCTGCGCCTTTTTCATTTTCGACGCAGCAACCATTTCCATCGCACTGGTAATCTTTTGAGTATTCTTGATACTCCCAATTTTACCTTTAATCTCTTTACCGCTGGCCATGATTATCTCTCCGATTACTCAACGAATTGTGCTGACCACGAAGGCCAGCACCATTGATTACCAAGTTTGAGTTGCTTTGAACTTCGTTAAAGCGTCTTTCAACTGAGAATCAATATCGTCGTTGTAGTTGCCGGTTGCATTGATAGACTTCATCAGCTCAGCGTGTTCGCTGTTCATGTAAGCGTGCAGGGCTGATTCAAAATCAAGGATTTTGCCCAGTTCTACATCTTTTAAGAAGCCTTTCTCAACGGCGTACAGAGACACACCCATATCAGCGATTGACAGAGGCGCATATTGCTTCTGCTTCATCAGTTCGGTTACACGCTCACCGTGTTCAAGCTGTGCACGTGTAGCTTCGTCAAGGTCAGATGCGAACTGAGAGAACGCAGCCAATTCACGATACTGTGCAAGCGCAAGACGGATACCACCACCCAATTTCTTAATGATCTTGGTCTGAGCAGCACCACCAACACGTGATACAGAGATACCGGCGTTAACAGCAGGACGGATACCTGCGTTAAACAGGTCAGTTTCCAGGAAGATCTGACCATCGGTGATTGAGATAACGTTAGTAGGTACGAACGCTGAAACGTCACCGGCCTGAGTTTCAATGATAGGCAGAGCCGTCAGTGAACCCGTTTGGCCTTTAACTTCACCGTTAGTGAAACGCTCTACGTACTTGTCGTTTACACGGGCAGCACGCTCCAGCAGACGGCTGTGGAGGTAGAAAACGTCACCAGGGTATGCTTCACGACCAGGAGGACGCTTCAGAAGCAGAGAGATCTGACGGTAAGCAACAGCTTGCTTAGACAGGTCATCATATACGATCAGTGCATCTTCACCACGGTCACGGAAGTACTCACCCATGGTACAACCAGAGTAAGGTGCCAGGTACTGCAGAGCAGCAGATTCAGAAGCAGAAGCCGCAACAACGATGGTGTGAGCCAGCGCGCCGTGTTCTTCCAGTTTGCGTACTACGTTAGCAATAGTAGAAGCCTTCTGGCCAACTGCTACGTAAACACACTTAATGCCTGAATTTTTCTGTTGAATGATGGCATCAACAGCCATCGCTGTTTTACCACACTGACGGTCACCGATGATAAGCTCACGCTGACCACGACCAACAGGAATCATCGCATCAACTGACTTGTAGCCAGTTTGTACTGGTTGATCAACCGATTGACGGTCGATTACGCCAGGTGCGATTTTTTCTACTGGCTCATAGCCTGCCGCTTCAACAGCGCCTTTACCATCAATAGGCTCACCCAGAGTGTTTACAACACGACCTAACAGGCCCGGGCCTACAGGTACTTCAAGGATACGACCGGTAGATTGTACTTTAGTGCCTTCTTGCAGGTCCGCATAAGGACCCATAACTACTGCACCTACAGAATCTCGTTCAAGGTTCAGTGCAATAGCGTAGCGACTACCAGGAAGCTCAATCATTTCACCTTGCATTACATCGGCCAGGCCGTGAATGCGGATAATACCGTCAGTTACGGCGACGATAGTCCCTTCGGTGCGAGCTTCACTGGTTACATTAAACTGTTCAATTCGCTTTTTGATCAGTTCTGCAATTTCAGTGGAATTAAGTTGCATACTCTTATCCCCGTTATGCTTGCAACGCGTCTGCGAGACGGTTCAATTTCGACTTCACGGAACCATCAATAACTGTATCACCGGCTTTGACTACAAAGCCTGCAACCAGGGCAGGGTCCACGTTACAATTAAGCTTCACTTTACGTGCCAAACGTTTTTCTAACGATGCACTGATTTCAGCAGTTTGCGCATCAGACAATGCAGAAGCAGAAGTCAGCTGGACTTCAATTTCTTTGTCGTAATCCGCTTTCAAAGCATTAAACAGCTCTGAAATTGCTGGCAGGGCAACTAAACGTTTATTCTCAGCCAGAACCTTAATAAAGTTCTGACCATGTTCGTCGATCTGTTCACCGCACACATTGATGAAAATCTCAGCGAGTTGGTCAGCGGCAACAGCACCAGTCATTAACTGATGCATGTCTTCGTTGTCAGCAACTTCGCCGGCAAACACCAGCATGTCCTGCCATTTGGCAACGGCGTTTTGTTCGACAGCAAAATCGAAAGCAGCTTTAGCGTAGGGACGAGCAACGGTTGTCAATTCAGACATGGCTCATCTCCCTCTTATAGCTCAGCGACAAGTTTTTCAACAATGTCGTTTTGTGCGTTTGCGTCGATTTCACGTTGAAGAATTTGTTCTGCACCAGCAACAGCTAAAGCTGCTACCTGAGCGCGTAATTCTTCCTTGGCACGATTGCGTTCAGCTTCAATTTCGGCATAACCAGAAGCAATGATTTTCTCACGCTCTGAGTAAGCTTTTTGCTTTTCACTTTCTTCAAGTTGACTAGCACGCTTTTTGGCTTGCTCGACAATTTCAGCTGCTTGCGCTTTCGCATCTTTCAACTGGTCAGTAGCTTTCTGCTGAGCCAGTTCCAGGTCTTTTTCAGCGCGTTCAGAAGCTTCAAGGCCATCGGCAATTTTCTTCTGACGCTCTTCAATCGCGCCCAGTAATGGTGGCCATACGTACTTCATGCAGAACCACACGAATACGATAAACGCGATTAATTGACCAATTAGAGTGGCGTTAATGTTCACGACCGCTCCTCCTCATATGTTCGCTAAAAAATGGGTTTAAAAAATTAAGCACCAACAGCGAACAGAAGGTATAGCGCGATACCAACACCGATCATTGCGATGGCGTCGATAAGACCCGCTACGATAAACATCTTAACTTGCAGTTGAGGAGCCAGTTCTGGTTGACGAGCAGCAGATTCTAAGAATTTACCACCCAGCAGACCGAAACCAATAGCGGTACCCAGGGCACCAAGACCGATCAGTAGTGCAACAGCGATGTATAACATGTACGTCTCCGATTTAAGTTAAATTTAAAGTTAAAGTGTAAAAGTAAAACAGTTTGAATCGTTTGCTTTCTTTTCCAGGGATTGCAAAAGATCCGGACTACATTAATGGTCTTCGTGAGCCAGGCTCAGATATACAATGGTCAACATCATAAAGATGAAGGCCTGAAGCACGATTACCAGAATATGGAATACCGCCCATGGGAAGTGCAGAGGCAACTGCCATACACCCAGGGTCGCAATAAGAATAAAGATCAATTCACCGGCATACAGGTTACCGAACAGTCGCAGCGCCAGTGAGAACGGACGTGCCAGCAGGGTAACAGATTCCAGAATGAAGTTAACCGGAATGAAAGCCCAGTGATTGAAAGGCTGGAATGTCAGCTCTTTCATGAAACCACCAATGCCTTTCACTTTGATGGAGTAGAAAATAATCAGGAAAAATACGCCCAGTGCCAGTGCCAGCGTCATGTTCAGGTCGGTGGTAGGTACCACTTTCATATACACATGGTGCGGGTCCACACCGGTGGCTGCGTTGGCAATCTGACCTGCAGCTGAAGGCAGGAAGTCTACCGGAATCAAGTCCATCAGGTTCATCAGGAACACCCAGACGAAGATGGTCAGTGACAGTGGCGCAATGAGATTATTTTTACCGTGGAAGGTGTCACGAACGTTGTCGTTTACGAACTCAACAACCAGCTCGATAAACGCCTGGGTTTTGCCCGGTACGCCGGAAGTAGCTGATTTAGCAACTCTACGGAATAACCACAGGAACAAAATACCCAGACCGATAGACCAGCCCATCGTATCGATGTTCCAAACCCAGAAACCCGCTTCAGCACATACTTCAGCGACATTATGCAGTTCTTCACCGTGACTAAATTTCACCCCGTCGTCTGTGACGCACATGGTGGCATTGGTCAAATGGTGGAGAATATACTCTTGTGTTGTAATCTCAGATGCCATGTTTCAACCTAAAAAAATTAAAGTGTAAAAACTTTCCGGCGTTTCGTCTGTAAGACCCTGGTCTTGCTACCAAGGTATCACTCTGTCTTTTTGTTATCGTTTTTGTTGACGAAACATTGCCAGCCAATAGCTGACAGTTGTGACGGCGAATGCTGCAAAAACCGCTTCGGGTATCGCATGCAAAAATTTAAAAGCCACCACAAATAAAATAACTGCTAAAACCAGGCGCAGTTTGGCTCCCTGGCTGAAGCTCCGTACTACCAGTTCATTTTTACTGGCACCGGAGTAACGAAATGCGAATAACGCAAAAATCGCGTTGGGCAGAATGCTGATTAACGCGCCGATAGCAGCTGATTTCGCTACTTCAACGGACATCGCCCAGGCGCTGATGATGACCAGCAGAGTCATGACAATTACCTGAATCAGCAAGGCATGTCTGGCAAGTTTTTTACCGGCCCCTGCCAAATCTCTGTTCACCATTGTTTTATGCTTATTTGAGCCCAAATAAAAAGCGTCAGAAGTATACTGTTTTACCGATAATTTTCAACCATACATCGCGTTTTGAAAGTTATTCTGAAAATTTTCTTATCGAATAACAGGACGAAACGCATTGTACGCGAAAAGTGCGGGAATAACGACCACCGTTAACATTTTGCTAACCATGGCCGTAAAGTGGATTAGTGTATTTTAGAAAGGATACCGTCCAGATGCTCTAAATCATTGAAGTTTATAGTAATTTTACCTTTTCCTTTGGCGTTATGGTCAATCACGACCGACGCACCAAGGTTATCAGACAGGCGGGTCATCAGACTTTGTACATCCGGATCGACGGTTTTTTCCGGTTTCGGCTTCGCCGGCTCCAGACATTTGCGTACTAATTTTTCTGTATCTCTTACCGTTAAACCTTTTCCGGATACGACCTGAGCCACTTCAGATTGCTGGCCGCCGGTGAGTCCGAGCAGTGCCCGGGCATGACCCATTTCAATATCGCCATGCTCAAGCAAGGTTTTGACATCATCATTGAGGTTATTCAGGCGCAGTAAATTTGTTACCGTCGCCCGGGATTTACCCACCGCCTCGGCGGTTTGTGCATGCGTAAGTTCAAACTCGTTCATTAAACGCTCAAGGGCCTGTGCCTCTTCCATGGCGTTTAAATCTTCACGCTGAATATTTTCAATCAATGCAATGGCCACAGCCGCTTCATCCGGCACGTCTTTGATGAGACAAGGCACAACGTCAAGTTGCGCAAGCTGGGCAGCCCGCCAGCGTCGTTCACCGGCAATAATTTCGTACTGGTCTTTGCCCAGTGTACGCACCACAATCGGTTGAATAACGCCCTGGGAACGGATAGAAGACGCCAGTTCTTCAAGCGCTTCGGGAGACATGTCTTTACGGGGCTGATATTTCCCCGGCTTCAAAAATTCGACCGGCAGCTTACTCAATTCACTTTGCGATGCCGCAGAGCTGTCAGTTTCCTGTTCACGACGGGCAACGGAAGACTGACTGGTCGCCAGCAATGCATCCAGGCCCCGACCGAGTCCTCTTTTCTTAGCAGACATATTTTCCTCAATGACTCAAGCGATTAAGACAAACAGATTTTTGGCTAGTTTAACAGATTAACTGGCTTTTGCGGGCTGTAATGTCTTCTCACGGCGGCGAAGAATTTCACCGGCCAGAGACAGGTACGCTTTAGCGCCTGCCGATGACTTATCATAGTACATGGCGGGCATGCTGAAACTGGGCGCTTCGGCCAGTCTCACGTTGCGGGGAATGACCGTGCGGTAAACCTGTTCGCCAAAATGACGTTTCAGTTGTTCAGACACATCATTGGCCAGACGGTTTCGGGGATCGTACATGGTGCGCAGTACACCCTCAATTTTCAATTCAGGGTTTACCACCGAAGCCAGTTTCTGAATAGTATCCATCAGCGCCGTTAAACCTTCAAGGGCATAGTATTCACACTGCATGGGTACCAGTACTGAATCAGCCGCAGCCAGCGCATTAACGGTAAGCTGGTTAAGTGAGGGCGGGCAGTCAATAAAAACGAAATCGTAATAATCCATCACTGGCTTGAGTGAATTACGCAGACGGACTTCACGGGCAAACATTTCCATCAGTTTGATTTCCGCTGCCGTGACATCACCGTTTGCGGCAATAAGATCGTATTTTCCTGACGTATCTTTGATGATGACTTCATCAACAGGCTTTTCTTCAATCAGTAATTCAAAACACGTGCATTCTGCTTCGTATTTATCAACACCGCTGGCCATGGTGGCATTGCCCTGAGGATCCAGATCGATAAGCAGCACTTTACGTTTGGTCGCAGCCATAGACGCCGCAACATTCACTGCTGTGGTTGTTTTGCCCACACCACCTTTTTGATTCGCTATTGCGATTACCTTCGCCACTGTGCACCCGTCAGACTTTTCGAATAGTTACTAAATGACGCTCTCCGGTCAGATCCGGCACGGATAACGCCTCTACGGACCCGATCTGGAAGTGATCACTTACTTCGTCTATCTCACTTAGAGGAAATTGTCCCTTCAGAGCAAAAAAGACTCCTGATGAATCTACCAGATGCTGGCACCAGTGCAACATATCTTTCAACGACGCAAAAGCACGGCTCAACACAATATCGTAAGGTTGTGCAGGTTCATGCTCTTCTACGCGACTGTGCACAGGAGTGACGTTTGTCAGACCAAGTTCGAACGCACATTGTTTCATAAACCGGACACGTTTGCCTAAACTATCCAGTAACGTGAATTCAATATCCGGCAACATAATTGCCAGAGGCATGCCGGGCAGGCCCGGTCCGGTGCCCACATCGATAACCCGCTTACCACTGACAAACCGGGTAACGGCCAGTGAGTCAAGAATATGTTTTACCATCATCTGCTCAGGATCGCGCACCGAGGTAAGGTTGTAGGCTTTATTCCATTTGTCGATACGCTGAACATATCCGGTGAGCTTGTCAGCCTGTTCAGTATTGATGTCCAGCGCTAACTTTTCGCAGCCCTGCAACAAAATTTCATTGAGTTTTACAGTATCGACGTTACTCACGCTGTCTTTAATTCCTGTTTACGTAACATGCCATGCTTTTTCAGATATACCAGTAACAACGAGATAGCCGCCGGCGTGATACCCGAGATCCGCGATGCCTTACCGATGGTTTCCGGTCTGGCTTCGGTAAGCTTGGCAACCACTTCGTTTGAAAGACCGGATATTTTACTGTAATCGAAGTCCATTGGCAGCAATGTATTTTCATGGCGTTGCGCTTTTGCGATCTCATCCAGCTGCCGGGCGATATAACCGGCATATTTGATTTGAATTTCCACTTGCTCAGCAGCAACAGGATCGTCAATACCCGGCCCGATACCGTCAATGTTCATCAGCGCGTTATACGTCATCTCCGGACGCCGGATAAGCTCTTCAAAGGAGTGTTCACGGCTCACGGGATTTTTAAGCAGCGTGTTGAGCTCCGGCACCGCTTTGTGATCAGGATGCACCCACTGGCCGCGCAGACGTTGCAGCTCGAGTTCAACGGCTTCCATCTTCGTGTTAAATGCTGCCCAGCGTGCGTCATCAACCAGTCCGATTTCACGGCCAAGTGCTGTCAGACGACTGTCAGCGTTATCTTCCCGTAACAGCAGACGATATTCAGCACGGCTGGTAAACATACGGTAAGGTTCTTTGGTTCCCATGGTCGCAAGATCGTCAACCAGTACACCCATGTAAGCCTGATCGCGACGTAAAATCATCGGATCTTTCTGTTGAACCTGCAGTGCTGCGTTAGCTCCCGCCATCAGTCCCTGTGCACCGGCTTCTTCGTAACCGGTAGTGCCGTTAATTTGTCCGGCAAAGAAAAGTCCGCCGATAAATTTAGTTTCCAGCGTTTGCTTCAGATCCCGCGGATCAAAAAAATCATATTCGATGGCATAACCGGGACGGATGATATGGGCATTTTCAAATCCACGGATCGAGTGAATAAGCGCCTGTTGAACATCAAAGGGCAGACTGGTTGAAATACCGTTAGGATATACCTCGATACTGTTAAGCCCTTCCGGCTCCACAAAGATCTGGTGCGAGTCCTTATCAGCAAAACGGGTGATCTTATCTTCAATACTCGGACAGTAACGCGGGCCAACACCTTCAATAACCCCGGTAAACATGGGTGAGCGATCCAGACCACCACGAATGATATCATGGGTTTTTTCGTTAGTATGGGTGATGTAGCAGCTGATCTGCTGCGGATGCATTTCACGGTTACCCATAAACGAGAATACCGGTACAGGGGTGTCGCCGGGTTGTGCCTGCATAACGCTGAAATCCAGCGTCCTGGCATCAAGACGGGCAGGGGTACCGGTTTTCAGGCGATCCACTCTGAAGGGTAATGCACGCAGACGTTCTGCCAGAGCCAGTGACGGCGGATCACCTGCACGGCCACCACGATAGTTCTCAAGACCAATGTGAATAGTGCCGCCAAGGAATGTGCCCACTGTCAGAACAACCGTTTTGGCTTTAAATTTAAGACCCATCTGGGTAACCACACCGGCCACGCGATCGTTCTCTACGATCAGGTCATCACAGCTTTGCTGGAAAACCGACAGGTTTGGCTGGTTTTCTACCACGTTACGGATAGCCTGACGGTACAGTGCCCGGTCAGCCTGGGCGCGGGTTGCACGCACAGCAGGGCCTTTACTTGAATTCAGAGTTCTGAACTGGATCCCGCCCTGATCAATTGCCAGTGCCATTGCACCACCTAAGGCATCGATCTCTTTAACCAGATGGCCTTTTCCGATCCCGCCGATAGCAGGATTACAGGACATTTGTCCGATGGTTTCCATGTTATGTGTCAATAACAGGGTTTTTGCACCCATACGGGCAGATGCTAATGCTGCTTCGGTGCCGGCATGACCACCACCCACAACGATGACATCGAATGCTTCCTGATAAAACATGTTGAACCTCACATAACACGGGGAATGTAGTTAATCGTATATTTCTTTGGCTTTACGGGCCGTCAGAAAAAGGGCGCGTATTTTAGCTGACTTATTGCCTGATTAAAATGGTTAAATTTTCTGCAATTCACTTTGGATCCGGAAAAGGCTTCCGGCTTATAGAATATAAGATCTCTTTTAAGATCTTTATTTTTATATTTATTAGGATCGCGAAGATCTGTGAGTAAGTGCTTTTTCGTTCTTTAGATCATGATCTTACAGAAAGAATAAGTTCGGTACAGAGCCGATCATAACCCACCCGGGATCATGTGCATAACCAGGTATATTATCCACAATCCAAATCTTGAGAAAAGTTATTCTTTTCGTGATCAGAGCTTATGCACAGTGGTTTACAGGATCCTATCCACAGGCGTGATCAAGATGTGATCCGATTGGGGATAACTTGTCGGCAACGATCACTTAATGATCGCATAAATCCCTGTTTTACGCGTGTTTGAAGGGTGATCTTCCTGTGATTAGATCTTTTCCACAAGATCACACACACTTTCAGGATCCTGTTTTCTGTATCGATTAGTAACCCGCAGGCAAAAAGAAATAAAAAAAGCGTCATTATGACGCTTTTCCTGCGGTCAGTTCGCCTCAGCGTACCTGATTGGGCTGATAACGCGTCTGCTGCGTCTCAGAAGGCTGTTCATCATTAACCAGACCATCACGGCGGCTGGGGCCGGAAAAACGCACCTTATAGGTGTCATACTCTTTAATTGACTCAAAACAGTACTTACCTAACGCCAGTTCGAGTTCTGTCAGATTGTGGTTGGTGATCAAAATACAGTTTTTCTTATTCACCAGACGTTGTCTGAGCAGATTACCGAGCCAGCTTTGCTGATTTTTCTTGAGCATACTTTCATTCACACAGACTTCATCAAGGATCAGCAAATCCACATCCAGCAATTCCTGGTGGGCTTCGCGGAAGCGCTGGCCTATATTATCCTGTGAACCGAAGTCGAAAGAGAAATGACGCATTTCCATCAGTGTGGACAACTGGCGGTATAACACCGTTATCTCGTACTGCTCAATGAGTTCGTGGGCAATAGCCCCGGCGATGTGTGATTTTCCGCGGCCATAGTCACCGTAAAATAACATCATGTGAGAACCGGCCTGACGCCACTCTCTGTCACTGTGCGCAGCAATAAATGACTGAGCGATACTGACCGCTTCAATCACGTCTTCACTGTCTTCAATCAAGTTTGTAAAGGTCCAGCGGGGATTCAGATCAGAGCGGCCGTGCAGATCTGTGATGCGTTGTTTTTTACTGTCCTGCTGTAACTGGCGGACTTCCTCATTCGCCTTACGCTCATACTCTTTTCTGAGCGTTTCGTATTCTGTAAAACCGTCTTTAACTTCCGGTTTGCCCATGGCGCGGGCTAACTGATTAAGCTTATCTTTTAACGATTGCATGACATTCAGCTCTTCTTTTGTGAGGCGTATTTTTCCACCAGCTTTCTGGCATTATCGTCTGCTTCTATGCCTGCTGCAACGGGTACACTCTGACTTCCCACTTTTTTGGTTGTGGTATGGCCGGTCGTCATCCGTTTTCTCTTGATGGCATAAGCAAATTTCTGTGTCCACTGGAAGTGGCTGAAAACGGCATCCGGCCGGCCCAGCCAGTAGGATACAAATTCACCGATATCTTCATCACCGAATTCACGATCGATAAGCCCGATAAGGTTTGCCATTTCTTCAAACAGCGCAGGATCAGGACGCCAGCGTCCGTGGATTGCTGTGTATTGTCTGTGAAGATGGGTGAAGTCATCCTGTGCGTGACGACACAGTGGCAACAACACGTGCTGGCCGCTCAGAGAAGTCTCAAAGGTTGCCTCTCCCTCAAGGGCGATAAGGCCGGCCTGATCCAGTTCGCTGAGCAGCGTATTGATTTGCTGGCCACGGGTATAGGCATCTTCCTGTTGATCGTTGCCGTTTAACAGGGTGATAAGAAACTTATAATTGAGGACATCTGAACGGGCGGCGTTCATATCGGCTGTCGGCTTCAGACCGAGGCAATATAACACTCTGCTGTCGTTAGAGAGCGGCGAGGTGAGGGCGTGATATTCTGCTTCGGTAAACATAAAACGTTATTGCTTTACTTGTTGTTCAAACCATTCTACCGCTACATCTTCAGGGATAGGATGGTTAAGTACATCAATATGCAAAGGCGGCGCGGTTAATTTTGCACCGGCGTCAGTTAAGCGCTTTTCCATTTCCATGGCACCATAACAGAAGGTGTCATAGCTGCTGTCGCCCAGCCCGACAACCCAGGCGTCAATACCACTCAGATCGGTTTCTTCCAGAGCCTTCGCAAAAGGCTGAATATTCTGTGGAAGCTCGCCGGCTCCATGTGTTGAGGTACAAATTAACCATGACCCCTTTTTTTCCAGTGCATTCAGATCCGGCTCGAACTGCAGTGTAGTAGTGAATCCGGCAGACTGCGCTACCTGCTCCAGGGCTTCAGCAACGTACTCAGATGCACCCAGTACAGATCCGACGATGATTGACAGATGTTTAGACATAATTATTTACCGATACAAAATGAAGAAAAAATACGACCCAGTAAGTCGTCTGAAGTGAATTCACCGGTAATTTCAGTGAGTGCCTGATGAGCAAGACGTAACTCTTCGGCCAGTAATTCTCCGGCCAGATGTGAGAGCAATTGTTGCTGGCCGTTATCCACATGTTCTGCTGCCTGCGCCAGTGCGTCAAGGTGACGGCGGCGGGCAATGAACTGTCCTTCTGTGGTGGTGTCCAGACCCATGGTATCGGCAAGGTGCTGACGCAGTAATTCCACACCCTCACCGGTGCTGGCAGACAGGCCGATCACGCTGACGTTGCCATGTTGTGTGGTGAGCTGCTGAATGCCCACAGTCTCTGCTGATAAATCGGCCTTATTGCGGATTACTGTCGTGGGTATGTTTTCAGGCAGTCGTGCCATGAACTCAGGCCAGATCTCATACGGGTCGATTACAGCGGTGTCTGTACTGTCGACGACAAATAACACGCGGTCTGCTTCCGCAATCGCTTTCCAGGCACGCTCAATACCGATCTGCTCAACTTTATCCGGACTTTCCCGTAAGCCGGCTGTATCGATGATATGCACCGGCATGCCGTTAATGTCGATATGTTCTTTTAAGACATCACGGGTAGTACCGGCGATATCTGTGACGATAGCACTTTCGCGACCCGCCAGCGCATTCAGTAAGCTTGATTTGCCTGCGTTAGGACGACCGGCAATAACCACCTGCATGCCTTCTCTTAAAAGCGAGCCTTGTCTGGCTTTTTGCTGTACCGCTGCAAGGGATTCAACAATATCAGCCAGATCCCCGGCGACTTTACCATCTGACAGAAAATCGATTTCTTCATCAGGGAAGTCGATAGCCGCTTCTACATACATGCGAAGATGAATGATTTGCTCAGATAAAGCGGTTATTGTGCGGGAGAACTCTCCCTGCAATGAGCGCAGAGCACTTTTCGCAGCCTGTTTAGAGCTGGCATCAATCAAGTCTGCTATGGCTTCGGCCTGAGCGAGATCCAGCTTATCATTCAAGAATGCCTGTTCACTAAATTCCCCGGGCCTTGCCAGGCGTACGTTCCCGCAGGCCAGGATAGCATCAATGAGCATATCCATGACGATTTGTCCGCCATGGCCCTGGAGTTCAAGCACATCCTCACCGGTAAAGGAATTCGGCCCTTTAAAATAAAGTGCTATTCCCTGATCGATCACATCGCCCTGTTGATCATGAAAAGGCGTATAAGTCGCTGAGCGCGGAGCCAGTGTGACAGGTACCAGTGCCTGCGCAATCTCCATTGCTGCGGGCCCTGATACACGCACAATGCCCACACCGCCACGGCCAGGGGCTGTAGCTTGTGCGACGATGGTATCTTGTGAGGAGGCAATAGGGTGCATATCAGTCTTTCATATTCTTAAATTGGAACGGCTGGCCTAAATCGGAGCTGCGCACCAGTGCAATAACCTGCTGTAAGTCATCACGCTTCTTACCGGTGACCCGAAGTTGATCACCCTGGATGGCTGTCTGCACTTTGATTTTATTGTCTTTGATAAGCTTTACAATTTTCTTGGCAGTATCCTGCTCGATACCTTCTTTGAACGTAATGACCTGGGTCACCGTTTTGCCGCGGTGATCGTAATCTTTTAAATCCAGAATACTGGTATCCAGATTGCGTTTGGAGCAGGCGTTACGGAACATTGACTCAAGCTGCTGAACCTGAAATTCACCCTCAGCTTTCATGGTCACGGCTTTTTCTTTAAATTCGATGCTGGCTTCTACGCCGCGAAAATCAAAACGGGTAGCCAGTTCCCGCTGGGTGTTTTCCGTTGCATTACGGACTTCTTCGATATTGATTTCAGATACGATGTCGAAAGATGGCATTGTTTGACCTCTCTTAGATGAATCAGCCCGCTATAGCGGGCTGATAATGACGGGATAGTTACTTAGATTTTAGCCCTTTCTTTTCCATTGCGGCATAAATCAGTTTTGCCTGGATGAGGGTGATTATATTACTGACTAACCAGTAAAGTACCAGACCGGCCGGGAACCACAGGAAGAACACACTCATGGCCACAGGCATGAACTGCATGATCTTCTGTTGCATTGGGTCGGTTACGGTTGTGGGTTGCAGCTTTTGCAGTAACCACATACTCGCACCGGTCAGTACCGGCAGCACGAAATACGGGTCTTTCACAGAAAGGTCTGTGATCCACAGGAAGAAATCTGCGTGACGCAATTCAACACTTTCCAGTAATACCCAGTAAAGCGCGAGGAAAATTGGCATCTGCAGGATGATTGGCAGACAACCGCCCATCGGGTTTACTTTCTCTTTGCGATACAGTTCCATCATCGCCTGAGACATTTTCTGACGATCATCACCAAAGCGATCTTTCAGTTGCTGCATCTTAGGTGCGAGATTTCGCATGCGGGCCATGGATTCATACTGTTTCTTCGTCAGCGGATACATAGCACCCTTAACGATAACAGTGATTAGAATAATGGCGACACCCCAGTTACCTACCAGGCTGTGCAGGAATTGAAGCAGTGCGAATAATGGCTGTGATAACCACCATAAAATGCCGTAGTCCACTGTCAGGTCCAGACCATTTGCCAGCTGCGCGAGGTTGTCCTGATCTTTAGGGCCCAGATACAGCTCTGCACCGATTGTCGCAGTTTCACCACTGGCTACATTTACCGGCGTACCGGTGAAACCGATAATGGCGTACTGATTCTGAACCAGTTTGGTGTAAAGGTTATTCACCTGAGAAGCAGGCGGGATCCAGGCTGAAACAAAGTAGTGTTCGAGCATACCGACCCATCCGGCTTCCGTTGACACTTTCAGATTTTTATCTTCAATGTCGTCGAATGTGTACTTTTCATAACGATCTTCCTCGCTACCGTATGCTGCACCACGGTAGGTTGGCATGAACATGTTTCCGCCATCAGGTACCTGTGTGGTTTGTTTAAGTTGTGCATACTGCTGGTAAGTTGTCGTATTACCTGAGTTATTCTCGATGGTATAGGTCAGTGCGATGTCGTGGCTGCCTTTAGTAAAATTAAAGGTTTTGATAATTTTCACGCCATCTGCATTTTGCCAGGTAAGAGGCACAGACAAGGTATCGCCCTGCATGACAAATTCTTGTTGTGAGGCATCATAACGCGGACGCCCTGAACGGTTTCCGTCAGGACCATCACGACCAACCAGACCGCTTTGTGCGATATACAAACCATCCTGAGGGCGCAGCAGGCTGTAGTTTTCTGATGATTCCTGAGTTAACGGAAATTTCACCAGGTTCGCTTTAACTACATCACCGCCGACTAAATCAATTTTCAGATCCAGCGTGTCAGTAAGTACGTGAACTGTACGTGCAGATTCAGGCTTAGCTTCCTGTACCATGCCGGGCACGTCGTCCTGAGAAGCAACCGGCACATCATCGCTGCCTGGCAGAGAGGACGGTACACCGTTACTACCGGCATTCGTGCTAGTTTGTTCAGATGCGGCGGGCTGAACAGGTTGCGGGCCATAATCTTGTTGCCATTGTTGCCATAGTAAGAAGCTCACAAGGGCAAGGCCGATTAACAGAAAACTACGTTGCGATTCCATAGAGGTCTCTTTATTCTGAGTGTTTATTATTCCGTGATTCCGGCACGGGGTCGTTTCCGCCCGGATTGAAAGGGTGGCATTTTAATATGCGTTTAATCGATAACCAACCGCCAATTAGCAATCCATGCGAATTTAATGCTTCAATTGCATAATATGAGCAAGTCGGGTGAAATCTGCACCGTTGTCCCAAAACCGGCGAAATGAACCACTGATAGCATTTAACCAGTAGCAGAGGAAGAGCGATGGTTATTTTGCGCAGCGTTTTGCTAACTTTTTCCATTGCTTATCCAACATAGAAAATATTTCGTCATTGGTGAGTTTATCTGCGCCGGATTTGCCAACCACAATAATGTCGACGGCAGGCAGTGCGTGACGACGGTGACGAAAACTTTCTCTGATGATACGTTTCAGTCTGTTGCGGTCATGGGCTTTTCGCACGCGTTTCTTAGCAATAGTAATCCCGACACGGGCATGTGCTAATTCGTTTTTGCGGGCAAGTAAAGTAAAAGCAGGGGATACAGCAGGAGTTGCGTCATTAAACACATGGGTAAAGTGGGAGGGAGTTAACAGACGTAACTCCCTGGAAAAATTATTTTCACCCACTTTTGGGTAGTACTCTTAAGCAGAAAGGCGAGCGCGACCTTTAGCACGGCGAGCTGCTAGTACTTTACGACCATTTTTAGTCGCCATACGAGCACGAAAACCGTGAGAACGCTTGCGCTTTAAGTTGCTCGGTTGAAATGTTCTTTTCATGACCAAAGTCTCACTTTTCTAGTTAAATATCAGACGTGCAAAATAGCAGTCTTACCAACAAAACATTGTGTCCGTTGATAAGCATGTTACGCCGCTCATCCAAAAAGGACGCTGAATTCTAGAGATCCCGGCACCTGATGTCAATCCAAAACGCCTTTATACTGCATATTTTTTATAAAATAGTGCAGAAATTTTGTTCAGCTTTGCGGAAAGATTTCAAACCATCATAATTTTGCTGTGAATAAATTGTCTGCAAATATAAATTTATCCACAAGTCAATAGATGATCGGTAAAGATCATGGCTTTTTTACCCGGATCGCACAGCCTGATCAAGCGTACAGTGTTTTAGTGATTATCTGTGATAGAGATATAGCGAAATAAAATAAGGGTTAAATTTCAATAGTTTAACCTTTGTATCCAGAAGATCGCACCAGATCGTGATTTACTTTACCCACAGAAGATCAGATAATCCACAGCGATCACAATTAGAATACAACATTCACCGCTGTTACCCAGAATAAATATTGCTTTTCCTTTTTCTCAATCAGGAATACGTATTCTCTTCGCCGTTTTTTGTCTTACTGGCGTCTGCAGCAGCTTTTGGAGCCTACATTATTATGTCTCTGTGGAATATGTGCCTTGAGCGCCTACGCCAGGAATTGCCGACCCAACAATATAGTATGTGGATACGTCCGCTTACTGCTCAGGAAGATGCAGACGTTCTGACGTTATTTGCCCCGAACCGTTTTGTTTTGGACTGGGTAAGAGATAAGTACAGAGATAAAATTACAGAGCTGTTCACCGAGTTTTGTGGGCAGGATTCACCACAACTTCATTTAGATGTTGCTACCCGAACAGGCCGACCTGCCAGCGGCATCCCGTCCGGTAGACCGGCTCCGGTTCAATCAGGTACTTTCAGCCGTTCTCAACCTCCTGCACAATTTTCATCCGCAGAGACAGGGATGAGCCGGCCTGAGGTGAATGCCCCCGCGCATGTTGCACATGAACAGCAAAATGACAACCTGTCTGCTCCGAACATCACCAAAGCCAGTTCCGGTGCCGGTGCATATCGCGAACCTGAACTTGTTCATCAGCAGACGGGGAGGACTAATACACCAGCAGGCCGTGGGCCAGCAGTTATCCCCATTCCTGAAGCGATGAAGCATAAAAGCAATATCAATCCGACCTATCAGTTTGATAATTTTGTTGAGGGTAAATCAAACCAGCTGGCCAGAGCGGCTGCGACTCAGGTTGCCAATAATCCAGGTGGTTCCTACAATCCGTTATTTATATACGGTGGTACCGGTTTGGGTAAAACCCACTTATTGCACGCAGTAGGTAATGGCATTATTGTAAACCGTCCGGGTGCTAAAATTGTGTATATGCATTCAGAGCGCTTTGTACAGGACATGGTAAAAGCACTTCAGAATAATGCTATTGAAGATTTTAAACGGTTTTACCGTTCTGTAGATGCATTGCTCATTGATGATATTCAGTTTTTTGCGAATAAAGAGCGCTCGCAGGAAGAGTTTTTCCACACCTTCAATGCATTGCTTGAAGGAAACCAGCAAATCATACTGACCTCAGACCGTTACCCTAAAGAGATTGACGGGGTAGAGGATCGCTTGAAATCCCGGTTTGGCTGGGGCCTGACCATAGCGATAGAACCCCCTGAACTTGAAACCAGGGTGGCCATTCTTATGCGTAAAGCGGCAGAAAACAAAATTCACCTGCCTGATGAAGTGGCGTTCTTTATTGCCAAGCGATTACGTTCAAATGTGCGTGAGCTGGAAGGCGCACTTAATCGTGTCATCGCTAATGCGAATTTTACCGGTCGGCCTATTACTATTGATTTCGTCCGTGAAGCATTACGTGACCTGTTAGCTCTACAGGAAAAACTCGTTACAGTCGATAACATCCAGAAAACTGTCGCAGATTATTATAAGATTAAGGTTGCTGACATTCTCTCTAAACGTCGTAGCCGCAGTGTGGCAAGACCAAGGCAGGTAGCTATGGCGCTTGCTAAGGAATTGACCAATCACAGTCTACCTGAATTGGGTAACGCTTTCGGTGGCAGAGACCATACTACGGTTCTGCACGCTTGCCGAAAAATAGAGCAGCTTAGAGAGGAAAGTCATGATATAAAAGAGGACTATAAAAACCTGATAAGAACCTTGTCCTCATAAATCTTTGACATTCCAGGCAGGAAAGTAAATCAATGAAATTTACCATCAGTCGAGAAAAGTTTCTTCAACCGTTACAGTTAGTTTCCGGTGCAGTAGAAAGAAGACACACATTACCTATTCTTTCTAACGTACTTATTAAAGTTAGTGAGGATGCACTCTGGCTAACCGGAACGGATCTCGAGGTAGAACTCATCGCCAGTACCCGTCTTGAAGGCGAGTATGAAGAAGGTGAAATTACAGTTCCTGCTAAGAAATTGTTTGATATTTGCCGTGGTATTGCTGACGGTACTGATATCCAGTTCAGCCTCGATGGAAGCAAAGCGCTTATCCGTGCAGGACGTGGTCGCTACACTTTATCCACGCTGTCTGCCAGCGATTATCCAAATCTTGAAGACTGGGAAGGTGAGGTTGAGTTCGAGCTTTCTTCAGTTGACATCAAACGCCTGATCAACAGTACCCATTTCTCCATGGCGCAACAGGATGTGCGTTATTATTTAAACGGTATGTCACTGGAAACCGAAGAACATATTATCCGTACCGTCGCTACTGATGGTCACCGCCTTGCTTTATGCAGGCTGGATTATGAAAGTGCATCCTTACCAGCGCGTCAGGTGATCATACCCCGTAAAGGTGTACTGGAAATTTCCCGCTTAATCGGAGATGACGATAAGTCTATTAAAGTACAAATAGGTGCTAACCATATTCGTCTTTTCTCTTCCGATTTTATTTTCACCAGTAAACTGGTTGACGGGCGGTTCCCTGATTATCGTCGTGTGCTACCGAAAGACGGGGATAAAACTATTCTTGCCAGTAAGGCAGTATTAAAAGATGCGTTTGCCCGTGCTGCAATTTTATCGAACGAGAAATTCCGCGGTGTAAGACTTAACCTTTCCAGTGGCGAGCTTAAAATCACAGCCAACAACCCTGAGCAGGAAGAAGCGGAAGAAATTGTTGATGTGAACTATGAAGGCGACGATTTAGAAATTGGTTTTAACGTCGCTTACTTAATTGACGTTCTTAATGCTCTGACGACAGAAGAAGTGCAACTAACTTTATCTGATTCTAACTCCAGTGCTCTTATCCAAAATGCCGGTGATGATGCTGCGTTATATGTCATCATGCCGATGCGTCTGTAGGCCATCTTTAAGCAGGGGCGAAGGCTTTGCTTTCGTCTCTCTGTTTTATACTTCCCCCGGGCAACGCCTATGAAACTGGACAAAGTCCAGCTGACTGATTTCCGAAATATTCAAAACGCTTCGTTTATCCCGTCCCGTTCTTTAACGCTGATAAGTGGTAAGAATGGCAGTGGTAAGTCATCTCTTATTGAAGCGCTTTACTATCTCGGTTATGGGCGTTCATTTCGCACAAACAAGCATGAGTCTGCTATTCGTCATGATGCAGACCGTTTCAGCATTTTCACCCGCTGTGCGGGGGATGATGGCAACGTAAAAAACATCGGATTACAGCGTAGCAGGCATGAGCAATTTGTTTGTTCAATAAACGGCAACCATTCACACCGTCTCGCTGACTTAGTTAGTCTTATACCGGTTCAATTATTTACACCTCAGAGTACTGACCTCATTATCGGGTCACCCGGAGAACGCCGTCGTTTCATCGATTGGGGATTGTTCCACGTGGAACATAAATTCAATTTGCTGTTTCAAACATTCCAAAAGTTGCTAAAAACACGCAATACATTACTTAAGAGACAAGCAAATCTGAGTGCGCCCGAGAACGCCTATTGGGAGCAACAATTCCAAACCGTAGGGGAACACCTTAGTGAGAAGAGAAAATACTATATAGGGCGGTTACAGCCAATATTTAATGCCATTTGTAGTGAATTTCTACCTGAGTTTTCTCTCGAAATCTCGTATTATAAGGGGTGGGATAAAGATGCTTCTTTGATCGAAAGCCTGACGCGAAAACGTGACTACGATACAAAGGTAGGTTACACAACTTCAGGGCCACACAAATCAGACTTACGATTTAAGGTGGATGGTTCTGCGGCGCAGGAAGTTCTTTCAAGAGGGCAACTTAGAATGGCTGTCGCTGCATTACAGTTGTCACAGACAACATTGTTTCAACAGGAAACATCAAGACGCAGTATTTTCTTACTTGATGATGTTGGAGCAGAACTTGATTTAGATAAGCGAGAGCGGTTTATAGACGGGTTAGTCGCGATGGACACGCAGCTTTTTGTGACTGCTATAGAGCGTGAACAACTTGAGTTTATAAGCAAATATAAAGACAAAAAAATGTTTCACGTGGAACATGGCCACGTGAACGAGGAGTAAAGGTTAGACTATGTCAGAGCAAAACAACTACGACTCGTCGAGTATTAAAGTCCTGAAAGGATTGGATGCCGTACGTAAACGCCCGGGTATGTATATTGGTGATACAGACGATGGAACCGGTTTGCACCACATGGTATTTGAGGTTGTAGATAACTCTATCGACGAGGCGCTGGCAGGCTATTGCTCTGAAATTGTGATTCAAATTCACTCTGACGGTTCAGTATCTGTTTCAGATAATGGTCGTGGTATTCCTACTGCCATGCACCCGGAGGAAGGTGTGTCAGCGGCGGAAGTCATCATGACGGTACTGCACGCCGGCGGTAAATTTGACGACAACTCTTATAAAGTGTCGGGCGGTCTTCACGGCGTAGGTGTTTCGGTTGTAAACGCGTTATCCAGCAAACTGAAATTGAAAATTCGTCGTGAAGGCAAAGTTCATGAGCAGGAATATCACCATGGCGTTCCACAAGAACCACTGGCGATAACCGGCGATACGGACAAAACCGGTACTTCTGTACGTTTCTGGCCAAGTTCCGATACCTTCACCGATACCTTATTCCACTATGAAATTTTGGCTAAACGTTTACGTGAACTGTCATTCCTGAACTCAGGTGTGTCCATTCGACTCAAAGATGAGCGTGACGGAAAAGAAGACCACTTCATGTACGAAGGTGGTATTCAGGCATTCGTACAGTACCTTAATCAAAATAAGACTCCGGTCCACCAGAAGGTCTTCCACTTCAGTACTGAGCGTGAAGACGGAATTTCTGTAGAAGTCGCAATGCAATGGAACGATGGCTTCCAGGAGAGCATATTCTGCTTTACGAATAACATTCCGCAGCGTGACGGTGGTACACACTTAGCCGGTTTCCGTGGTGCGCTTACCCGTACACTGAACAACTACATGGAAAAAGAAGGCCTGAATAAAAAGGCTAAGACTAATGCTAGTGGTGATGATGCCCGTGAAGGTTTGACGGCCGTTATTTCTGTTAAAGTACCTGATCCTAAGTTTTCATCACAGACAAAAGACAAACTGGTTTCTTCAGAAGTGAAGAATGCGGTTGAGTCAACGATGAACGAAAAGCTGGCTGACTTCCTGCTCGAGAACCCCAACGAAAGTAAAATCATTGCTTCGAAAATTATCGATGCAGCACGGGCTCGTGAAGCTGCTCGCAGGGCTCGTGAAATGACGCGTCGTAAAGGTGCATTGGACCTGGCTGGTCTTCCCGGTAAACTTGCTGATTGTCAGGAAAAAGATCCTGCACTATCTGAACTGTATATAGTGGAGGGTGACTCTGCAGGTGGTTCCGCCAAGCAGGGTCGTAACAGAAAAAATCAGGCTATTCTGCCATTGAAGGGTAAAATCCTTAACGTAGAAAAAGCCCGTTTTGACAAAATGTTGTCTTCTCAGGAAGTCGCTACCCTTATTACTGCATTAGGTTGTGGTATCGGTCGAGACGAATACGATCCTGAAAAACTGCGTTACCACAGCATTATTATCATGACCGATGCGGACGTGGATGGCTCGCACATCCGTACGTTGCTGCTCACATTCTTCTATCGTCAGATGCCTGAAATCATCGAACGTGGATACGTCTATATTGCTCAACCACCACTTTATAAAGTGAAAAAGGGTAAGCAGGAACAGTATCTGAAAGACGAAGATGCACTGACTAACTACCTGACAAATATTGCTATTGATGGTTCAGCACTGTTTACCAGTGAAGATGCACCGGGCATTTCCGGTGTTGCTCTTGAGAATCTTGTGAAGCAATACCAGTCTGTTGAGAAGATGATCAAGCGTCTTCACCGTCTAATGCCGCCGGCGATTCTGTACCGTTTAATATATTCTCCAACATTGAGACACGAAGATCTGAAGAGCGAGTCAACGCTTAGCGCCGTAGCAGAAAGTTTCGTAAACAGCCTCAATGAAAAAGAGAATGATGGCGCAACGTATCGTTACGACATCCTGCCAGAAGAAGAAGGTAGCGAATTCTTTATTCAGATCACCATGCGTATGCACGGTATCGACTACTTCTACAAACTGAACCAGGAGTTCATCGATTCTACTGACTACGCAAAAATTCGTGACCTGAATGAATCTATCAACGACATGATGAATGACTCAGCATACATTCAGCGTGGTGAGAAGAAACAGCCGGTAGAGTCATTTAAAGATGCCCTTGAATGGCTGATGGGTGAAGCTAAGCGCGGTCAGTATATTCAACGTTATAAAGGACTGGGTGAAATGAACCCTGATCAGTTGTGGGAAACAACGATGGACCCTGACAGCCGCCGTATGCTTCAGGTTACCGTTGAAGACGCCATCGCTTGTGACCAGTTATTCACTACATTGATGGGAGACCAGGTTGAGCCACGCAGAGCATTCATCGAGCAGAATGCACTGAAGGTAGAAAACCTCGACGTGTAGTTTACTGATAATCAATACAAGGGTGGCATTAGTCACCCTTTTTTATTGTAAATATAAAATGCCGTGTGCATTTAAGAAAGTTAGTGGATGCACACTCAGTTAGACGGCGTCCGGTAAAAATGAGTCATAACCAGAACAGGAAGCGTTGAGATACTGATGGAGCAGAATTTGAAACTACTTGATAGTAGGCAGGCAAAGAGAAAAACCGTCGTCTTTGACTTCGATAAAACCCTGTTCAATGGTGATTCCGGATATTTGTTTTACCGGTATCTGATATGCGCATCCAAAAGGAAGGTTGTTCTGTTTATTCTTTTATTCCCGCTGCTGCTTATTCTATTTGCGTTCAGAAAAACCAGATTGATGTCGTTGCACCTCGTATGCTGGTTGGCTACGTTGGGCGTGACAGGTAAGGATCTCAAATTGAGATTGAGTGAATACTATCAGCAACTATCTGAAAGGCAGGATGTACTGATTTACGAAAGTGCATTGGAGGAGATAGTAATAAGACAAAGGGAAGGCTACCGGATTGTTATCATTACCGGAGCCCCATCCTGGCTGGCAAGATATATCGCACGGCAATGCCGTATTCCTTTTGACAGGATCATCGGCTCGCGTCTCACACATGCATTCTATGGTCTGTTTACTTCAGAATACTGCTTTGGCAAAAATAAACTGACGATGGCTACACAGAAAAAAGAATGTTTTGAACAATGGGTGCACGGTTATACAGACAGCTTGTCTGACATGCCTGTTATGGATAAATGCACGGAAAGCATTACGCTTATCAATCCCTCTGAAAAGTTAAAAGGTCGGGCAGAGCAACTCGCCGGGGAGAAAGTCAGAGTAGCGGAGTGGGTGTAATTAAAGGTAAGAATGAGAGATAAAAAAACGGCTTCGTAATGAAGCCGTTTTTGTTTACGCTTTCGGTGTAACCAACAGCATAACCTCACCGCCACTGGCTGGGGTGAAGGTAAAACGATACACACCGGTTTTCTCGGGTGTGAACTGCAGGTTTTCAGATTCGGTGCCGCAGACCATATAAATGGAAGACTGCACCGTGACAACCTGACCTTTGTAGCGGGCACCACAAGTTTGATCCGGCGTCCAGAAACCGTCAGATAAACGGAAGTCATAGGGTTGACCATCAGCAATCAAATCAACATCCACGTACCAGCCTTGTGAACCTTCATTTAACTGATATTTGGCATTGGCTTCCCACCAGTTAAAAACACCACGCAGGTAAAGGTTCTCAAATTTAATTTCCGGCGGTTCCATGATGCCGGGTAAACTGACTACGCTCCGGCTGCTACACCCGGAAAGGAAGACAAACATTAATAAAAAAGCGAACTTTTTATTCACTGTGACTCCACTAAAAAAATGCCCGACATTGATGTAGCCGGGCATCGTTAATAATGCGATACCAGTTACTGTTTAGTCAGTAACGAAATATCAGCGGTTTCAAGGAACTGCTGTCTTAATACAGACAACAAGGCCAGCCGGTTGTTCCGTACGGATTCATCTTCAGCCATAACCATGACATTATCAAAGAAGTTATCAACGGCTTCCCTGAGAGTCGCCAGAGCGCTCAGCACAGCATTATAGTCCTGAGAAGCAACACCAGCTTTCACTTCAGCCTGAACACCTTCCAGTGCTTCGTACAGTGCCTTTTCAGCATCTTCCTGAAGTAGTGCGGTATCTACAGACCCTGCAACGTTACCTTCCTGCTTGGCGAGAATGTTCGCAACACGTTTATTGCCTGCTGCAAGTGCTTCTGCCTCTTCCCGTTCCTTAAACGCGGCTACCGCCTGAACACGTGCTGCGTAGTCTGCAGGACGGGTAGGACGACGGGCTGCAACGGCCTGAATAACATCAATACTGACACCCTGGTCCTGTAACAGGGCAACAAAGCGTCCTAGTACGAAATCAACGACCTGCGTTACAGTGTCTGCATTGGTAAGCTTATCGCCATACACTTCAACAGATTTAGCCACCAGAGTTTCAAGATCCAGTGCTAAGTCCTTTTCAGTGATGATACGTAGTACGCCAATTGCTGCGCGGCGAAGTGCGAAGGGGTCCTTGTCACCTTTAGGTAACTGACCGATACCAAAAATACCCACCAGCGTATCCAGTTTATCTGCAAGAGATACTGCTGCGCTGACACCGGATACAGGTAATTCATCGCCGGCAAAGCGCGGCATATATTGTTCATACAATGCGTCAGCCACAAGAGGGGCTTCACCATCATTGATAGCGTAGTATTTACCCATGACGCCCTGCACGTCCGGAAACTCCATGACCATCTGCGTCATTAAATCCGTTTTTGCTAGTAAACCGGCACGCGCAGCTGCTTCAGTGTCATCACCTGTCTGCTCAGCGATAAACGCTGACAACGCAGAGATGCGGTCAGATTTATCTTTAAGCGTACCCAGTTGTTTCTGGAATAACACGGTTTCGAGACTGCCAAGACGACTCTCCAGCGAGGACTTCTTGTCGGTGTTGAAGAAAAATTCTGCGTCAGCAAGTCGGGGGCGGATAACCTTTTCGTTACCGGAAATAACCTGAACAGGATCCTGAGACTCAATATTACTGACGAACAGGAAACGGTTATCCAGCGCACCGTCTGCTGATAACAGAGGCACATACTTTTGATCATCTTTCATGGTGTAGATAAGTGCTTCTTTGGGCACTTCCAGGAAAGACGCTTCAAAAGATGCCTGCATGACTACCGGCCATTCAACGAGAGAGGCGATCTCTTCCAGCAGACTTTCATTATAGTCAGCTTTCAGGCCCAGAGAGTCAGCGGCCTTTTCAAGTTCGTTACGGATGTACTCAGCACGCTCGGAAAAATCAGCTATAACGTAGTGAGACTTCATGGCTGCAGCGTAGCTATCAGCATGGTCAAGTTCAAATGTAGCTTCACCATGGAAGCGGTGGCCTTGAACTACGCGACTGCTGGCTTTACCTAATACAGTCAAAGGTAACAGTTCGGCGCCGTACAAAGCAGTAACTGTGTGTACCGGACGAATAAACTGAGTTGTTGAACTTCCCCAGCGCATCGCTTTAGGTATAGGTAGCTTACTGATGGCCTGATTCACCAGACCTTCAATGAGTTCACCAATACCTTGTCCTTCGACACTGGCGCGGTACAACAACCACTCGCCTTTATCTGTGACCATACGCTCTGCATCAGCAACTTCAATGCCGTTGCCCCGTGCCCAGCCCATGGCCGCTTTAGTCGGATTGCCGTCGGCGTCGAATGCTGCTGACAAGGCAGGACCACGCTTTTCTACCACTTTATCTTCCTGCGACCCGGCAAGATCAGATACAGATACTGCCAGACGACGGGGAGCTGCAAACCAGTGAATGCCTGAGTAGGCCAGTTCTGCGTTATCCAGTGCTGCCTGTAGATTAGCAGCAAAGCTCTCACCCAATGATTTAAGGGCTTTCGGTGGCAATTCTTCTGTACCAATTTCTACCAAAAGATTTTCAGTGCGCACGATTACTGCTCCTTATTACACAATGGGAAGCCGAGGGCTTCGCGGGCCTGGTAGTAGCTTTCAGCACAAGCTTTCGCCAGCGTTCGGACACGCAAAATATAACGCTGTCTTTCCGTCACTGAGATGGCGTGACGGGCGTCGAGCAAGTTAAATGCGTGCGACGCCTTCATTACCTGCTCGTAGGCGGGCAATGGCAGATTCTTTTCAATCAGTAACTGGCTGGCTGCTTCACATTCATCGAAAGTCCTGAACAGGAAGCCTACGTTGGCGTATTCGAAGTTATAGGCTGACTGTTCCACTTCGTTCTGGTGGAATACATCGCCGTAAGTTACTTTGCCCATCGGACCGTCAGTCCAGACTAAATCGTAGATACTGTCTACGCCCTGAACGTACATCGCGAGACGTTCCAGACCGTAGGTGATTTCACCGGTAACCGGTTTGCACTCCAGACCACCCACTTGCTGGAAGTAAGTGAACTGAGTCACTTCCATGCCGTTTAACCAGACTTCCCAGCCCAGACCCCATGCACCCAGGGTAGGGGATTCCCAGTTATCTTCTACGAAACGGATATCATGTACCAGCGGATCAAAGCCCAGCTCTTTTAGTGAGCCCAGATATAGCTCCTGAATATTATCAGGAGACGGCTTCAGCATGACCTGAAACTGATAATAGTGCTGCAGACGATTGGGGTTTTCGCCATAACGGCCGTCTGTAGGACGGCGGCAAGGTTGTACATAAGCACTGCTGATAGGCTCCGGACCTAAAGAACGCAGGAATGTCATCGGATGAAATGTACCTGCACCTACTTCCATATCCAGAGGCTGGATAATCACGCAACCCTGGCGTGCCCAGTAATCCTGCAGTGCGAGGATCAAACCCTGAAAGGTTTTAATATCGTATTTCTGCATGTTTGCTGCTTATAACTGACCAATGTAAAGGTGGAGTAGTATACAATTTGTAAGCTGATGAATGTAGGCTGAAACAGCGAAAACTGATTAAAAAGCGCGTAATTAAAAGGAGAAACGCCATGACAGTGCGACCTGATGTTAACCGTTGCGGCTGGGTATCAGATGATGAGGAGTATAAGCTTTATCATGACACGCACTGGGGACGGCCGGAAATGGACGATATTTCACTGTTTGCAAAGCTTTGCCTTGATGGTCAGCAGGCCGGATTGTCCTGGATCACCATTTTGAAAAAGCAAAAAAATTACGAAACACTGTTTCATCAGTTTGATCCGGAAAAAATAGCGCAAATGGGGGAGCAGGATGTTGAACGTCTGATGCAGGAACCCGGTATCATCCGCAACAGACTAAAAATCAAAGGCATCATTGCGAACGCAAAGGCATATCTGGCCATTACAGAGAATATGTCATTCAGAGATTACATTTGGCAGTTCACTGACCATAAAACCATTATTAACAGCTGGCAGAATTATAAAGATGCTCCGGTAAGTTCAGCAGAGTCCGTACTGATGGCAAAGACACTGAAAAAAGCTGGTTTTAAATTTGTCGGAGAAACTATTTGCTATGCCTACATGCAGGCGGTGGGAATGGTAAACGACCATACGGTCACCTGTCATTGTTACCAGGCTTGTTGCGAGGAGGCGAGGCGTTAGCTTTTGCAGGGCTGCGGCCGTGTAAAATACGGCCGCTGAGAGAGCTGTCAGTTATTTCGATGCTGAAGTACGTTGGCTAAGGTTTTCGCTCCAGCTTCTTATCGCATCCAGTTCCCTGAGAACGCGGGATTCGTATTCAGATTCAATCTGCTCCCGTGCATCATCCTGCTTCTTACGCTCTTTTAACGGAAGCTGCTTGCGCTCTTCCAAAATAGCAAAGCCACTGATTTCCACGTACAAAGCATGAATGTGAGGAAACTCAGAGCGGTAATCAGGCGGGGTTTCCAGTGGTAAAGCGTTTAACAGCTTCGTGATCCGGATAGCACCTTCAGATAACTCACATTGTTGTTGCTGCATCGCTTTGCTGATGACAATAATGCTTTCTGTAATGTTTTCTATCCGTCCGTCGCGGGCCGCTTTATGCCGCTCATTTTGTTGTTTAAGCATGAAAAGCAAACGGCCTGCGTAAAAACCGAGGCCGAGAATAATGACTAAACCGGCAATGATAGCAATGGTTAACCACATAAAACCTGACACCTTTAGTCTTTAAATTCGTCCATACTCATGGCATCGAGACTGTCCATCGGATCGTCATCATCTTCATCGTCGCTTTCAGCAATACCCAGCAGATCACACAGGATACGATGTCGTGCCATTTTGTCATCAACGTATTGTTGTTCAGCTTTTGAAATGGCTTGTCCTTCATCCAGTTTATCCAGCAAATCAGATAAACGGTTATCTGCTTCCAGAGCTGCCAGTTCATCAGCCGGTGTTGCATACTTTTTCACTGCCGCACGGGCTACCGGTGCTTTAATCAATTGCACTGGTTTTTTACTGCCATGACGGGGATCTTTGTTCACCCGTACCGCCTTCGTTTGCTCTGGTTTTGACTCAACAACATTACGGCTTCCCGCTGGATTACCTTTATGTTTGTTTGTTTTTGAGGAATTCTCTGAGCCGGCGGGCTTCTTTTTCCGGAAGTCCGGATCTTTACGGACACCAATGCGACCAATTTTTCTGGTCTTCTTCGAACGGGACGACATAGTTGTCTCCTGCTAATAAAAACTAATTACCGGATTATACCAGGTATCTGTGATTGCTTCTTCAACAAAACAACGTCTTTGCTATAAAGAGTGACGTCATACCCATATTGTTTACCAATAAAGGCGAAGGTTTGATCAGAGAAAAATGATACGTGGGTGAGGTCGTTTTTGTAATGCCAGCTGGGAAATTTCAATGCGCTTTCAACACGCTTGGTCATAATGACAAGCACACCGTTAGCGGCTAACAACCGGGTTAACAATGAAATTTCACGGTGCGGCGTATGGAAATGTTCTATGGCTTCCGTACAGGTAATAAAATCATAGTACCCGGATGTTTCAAGGGCAGTGCTGTCATCAGCATAAAAAGGGTCGTATACCGACATATGATAACCGGATTCGCTTAACATACCGGCGAGCACCGGGGCCGGCCCGCAACCGAAGTCCAGTCCCTTTGCAGGCGGGGTAACCGTGGCGGCTACAGGATCCATCGCTCGCTGTAAAAATCGACGGTAGCCCTCATCTGCAGCATTGTTTTCATGGAGATCATACTCCTGCTTTTCTCTTTCTGCGGAGGGCAGAAAGCGTCCGTCAGCAAATACAAGATCACACCGCAAGCACTGATGAAACTGTCTACGTTTATCTTCGTGATAAAACTGAATGTCTGAATGCTGGCAAAGAGGGCAGGTAAGTTTTGGCATCGGATTAAAAAGGATAAATGCTATTCGTGAAGTGTAACAGGCGCCGGAAAGAAAAAAAGGTGATGGCCTAAACCATCACCTCGTTTATCAGTGTCTGATGACACCTCTCCCGTATTTGCACTAAGTGCAAGGGTGTGCTCCCCTTATTCTTATTTTTCACAGAGCTGGAATTATTGTTCAAGGTCTTCCTGACACTTTATCCAAAATCCTATACTGTTGCTTTTTATTATTGTTGTATAGTTGGTGCGCTTTCAGGCAAAGCACCAAACTTGAAGTTGTATACTACAGAACAAATTTCAAAAAACAAGGTAATTTTTACAATTAATTAACAAGCTTTGTATAACAAGTACTTAGTGCAGGCCTGCCAGGTAGTTTGACAGTATTTCGATATCTTCATCTGTAAGTTTCATCGCTATATCCCGCATCATTGCGTTCATATCGTTGGCGCGCTGACCCGCTCTGAAACCTTTCAGCTGTGCGGCTACGTAATCGGTATGTTGACCACTGATATCCGGAAACCCGGCCAGACCCATGCCATTACCATCCGGACCGTGACATGCGCTGCAGGAGGGGATCCCACGTTTCTCATCACCGCCGCGATATAAAGCCTGACCCGCAGCAACATAATTTTCTGGCGTTTCGCCGGCTTTTGCTTCTTGGGAGGCAAAATAGGCGGCTAAGTCAGCCATGTCCTGTTCAGAGAGAGGTGCTGCCATACCATTCATGACTGCGTTATTCCGACCTTCCTGACCACCGGTCTGAGAAGCCAGTTTGAACTCTTTTAGTTGTTTTTCCAGGTACCCTGCATGCTGGCCGGCGATCTTCGGATTCATAGGAATCATAGAGTTACCGTCCATTCCGTGGCAAGCTGCGCACACGGCCGATTTCGCTTTACCGGCTTCAGGGTCGCCTGCCGCCATGGCATTTGTGGTGAAACCTAACGTCATACAAACAACTAAACACAGTTTTTTCATAACTAATCTCTACAAAGGACCAAACGGCTTCGACGATATACGTGATATCATTGTATTTTACACATTTAGCACGCCAGAAAAACCTATTCCATAATAAAACTATGGTTTTATAACCGTTTTCTGACAGGTGTCAAATAAATTAAAATTAAATGCAAAGTATAGACGGATATTCAACATGTCGTATTACACAAAAGCTAAGTTTCTGATGAGCGCGCCTGATATCCGCCATCTAAAGCAGGATGAGGGCATAGAAGTCGCCTTTGCCGGCCGTTCAAACGCCGGAAAATCAAGCGCGTTAAATACACTGACAAGGCAAAAGAACCTGGCGAGGACCAGTAAAACACCGGGCCGGACCCAGCTTATCAATATCTTCGAACTTGATGAAACCCGCAGGCTGGTTGACTTGCCGGGCTATGGCTTTGCGCAGGTTCCTATTGCAATGAAAAAGAAGTGGCAGGCCTCGCTGGGTGAGTATCTGCAAAAGCGGAAAAGCTTGCGGGGACTGGTCGTCATGATGGATATCCGTCACCCGTTTAAAGATCTCGATCAGGATCTTATTTACTGGGCAGTCGATGCAGGGTTACCTGTTCTCGCACTTCTGACCAAAGCGGATAAGTTAAAATCTGGTAAACGAAAAGAAGCATTTATGTTTGCCAGAGATGCGGCACTTGCCTTTAACGGGGATGTTACTGTTCAGGCATTCTCGTCTTTATCAAAGATTGGTGTCAGCGAAGCGGCTGCTGTTCTGGATAAGTGGTTTGAATTGAACGAACAGGAGGACGCTTAGGCGTTTTTGGGTTTTCTTGTAGCTGAAAGAAAAATCCCCGACCAAAGTGGCCGGGGAAAAGGACTGAGAGAAAACACATAAAAACCGAAGATATAGAGTGTCCCTGAAGCCGGTTAGTTCAAATTAATTGAAGAAAAATAGAAGTTTTTTTGAGATTTATTTTATTTTTCAATAAAAACAATAAGTTGATTGATTTCGGAATGACTTTTCTACGGGCATAAAAAAACCCCGGTAAAACTACCGGGGTTAAAGCAAAGGTTTGAAAACAGCTTTCTCACCTCTGTACCCTACATCCATTAGGGTACAACAGAATGCTGAAAAGGCAAGTGAAATTGTAATAAAATTACCAAATATCGGTGATTGTCACGATAAACACGCTAAATGCTGTAATCTACTTACTGTTTTAGTGTGCCTCGTCCCAATTTTCTCCCGTACCGGCTTCAACCTGTAAAGGAACTGACAGGGCGGCAGCCTGTTCCATCAGGGCTACAATGCTGGCAACACGTTCTTCCACCACCTCTTCTTTAATTTCAAAAACCAGTTCATCGTGAACCTGCATCATCATAAATACGTCACTGGCGGCTTCTTTTTGGATCCACTCATCAACACGCAGCATTGCCAGTTTGATGATGTCAGCTGCTGTACCCTGCATAGGAGCATTGATTGCCGCACGTTCTGCACCTTTCCTGCGGGCACCGTTACTTGCTTTAATGTCAGGCAGATACAGTCTGCGCCCGAATACCGTTTCAACATAGCCGGTTTCTTTCGCATGCTCACGGGTTTTATCCATATAGCGCAGTACGCCCGGATAACGTTCAAAATACAAATCCATGTATTTTTGTGCGTCGTTACGGGGAATATTCAGTTGTCTGGACAAACCAAAAGCTGACATGCCGTATATCAGTCCGAAGTTGATAGCTTTCGCGCTGCGGCGCTGATCTGCAGTTACTTCCTCAAGAGGCACTGAAAATACTTCAGACGCTGTGGCCTTATGTATGTCTTTGCCCTGCGAGAATGCATCAAGCAAACCCTGATCTTCAGAAAGATGAGCCATAATACGCAGCTCTATTTGAGAGTAATCCGCGGCGACCATCTTATAACCTTCCCGTGGTACGAACGCTTGCCGTACTCTGCGGCCTTCTTCAGTGCGGATAGGGATGTTCTGCAGGTTAGGATCTGTGGAAGACAACCGTCCCGTTGCGGTGACTGCCTGATGATAAGACGTATGCACACGGCCTGTACGGTGATTGATCATCTTTGGCAGCTTGTCTGTGTAAGTATTTTTAAGCTTTGTCAGACCACGGTATTCCATGATCATTTTAGGAATAGGGTAGTCCAGCGCCAGTTCCTGTAATACTTCTTCCGACGTAGACGGGGCGCCTTTGGGCGTTTTCTTGATCACAGGCAAAGACAATTTCTCAAACAGAATCTGTTGCAGCTGTTTAGTTGAACCTAAGTTAAATGTTTCACCCGCGGCTTCATGCACACTGGCTTCCAGTTCAGTTATACGCTTAGCCAGATCCTGGCTTTGCTGATTCAGCTTTTGTGAATCTATCAGCACGCCCAGCTGTTCCATCCTGGACAGTACGCTGGCCAGTGGCACTTCGACATCCAGTAATAAATTTTTCAGTGGTTCGTGCTGTTCCAGCCGGCGCCAGATTTCTTCATGCAACCTTAAAGTAACGTCTGCATCTTCGGCGGCATAGGGCGAGGCTTCGTTCAAATCAATCTGATTAAAGGTAAGTTGCTTCGCTCCCTTACCGGCAATCTCTTCAAAGTGGATTGTTTTGTGATTCAGGTACGCCATCGCCAGTGAGTCCATGTCATGGCGGGTTGCCGTGCTGTTAAGCACGTAAGACTCAAGCATGGTGTCAAAAGCAATGCCCTGTAAATTGATGTCGTAATTGGCCAGGACGTTTTTGTCGTACTTCAGATGCTGGCCAACCTTTTTAACTGAATCTGATTCCAGCAACGGCTTTAATGCACCAAGCACGTAATCACGGTCAAGTTGCTCCGGTGCATCAGGATAGTCATGTGCTACCGGTACGTAAGCGGCTTCTCCCGGTGCCGTACTGAAAGATACACCAACAATTTCAGCTTCCATATAATCGAGACTGGTGGTCTCAGTATCAAATGCAAAAAGTGGTGCCTGTTCCAGCTTCTTCAGCCAGTTTTCAAAAGCAGCTTTATCTGTAACGGTTTCGTATTTGCTATTGTCGATGTCTGATAGTGCAGGAGAGTCGTCTTCACCGGTACTTTCGTCAGTTTTTGCGCTGGTAGCAGATTCCTCTGCGGCTGATTCGGATGAGACTTCAGAAAACCAGCGCTTAAATTCATATTCGGCAAACAGGGCGGCAAGCTTTGTATTATCAGCTTCCGAAGGCACCAGCGTTTCCGGCTGGAAATCCATCTCAACATCCAGCTTTATTGTCGCCAGATCATAAGATAGCCGCGCCTGCTCTTCATACTCACGCATCTTATCAGCCATGGTTTTGCTGCCACGGAATGAAAGGCCTGCGATAGCGTCCAAATTCTCATAAATGGCTTTAATGCCACCGATCCCATTCAGCAGTGCCTGTGCACTTTTGTCGCCCACTCCCGGCACGCCCGGAATGTTATCGACTTTGTCACCTTTAAGGGCCAGGAAATCAATAACCAGCTCCGGAGGAATACCGAATTTTTCCTTAACACCCTCAGTCGTCATGATCTGGTTGTTCATGGTATTGATCAGCGTGACATGCTCATTGACCAGCTGAGCCATATCTTTGTCACCTGTACTGATGAGTGTGTCGATCCCTTTTTCGGTGGCCTGACGTGAAAGGGTTCCGATCACATCATCGGCTTCTACACCTTCTTCCACGATGATCGGCAAGCCCATTGCCCTGATAATGTCATGCAAAGGTGCAATCTGAGATCGTAATTCTTCCGGCATCGGCGGACGGTTTGCCTTGTATTCTTTATACATGTCGTCGCGGAAGGTTTTTCCCTTGGCGTCGAAGACTACCGCCATGTGAGTGGGGTTGTACTGACGGATAAGGCTTCTCAGCATGTTGATCACACCGTAAATCGCACCGGTATCCTGACCTTTAGAATTTGTCAGTGGAGGTAAACCATGGAAGGCGCGGAACAGGTAAGAAGATCCGTCAACCAGAATAAAGGGAGGAGTTTTGTTTTCAGACATAAGGAAACTTAAATCGCAGGCATTAGTAAAGTGAGCAGAATGCCACAGGCCGCCTGTTAAAGCCATATAACCGTCTGCGGAGCTGTTCGATCCACAAAAGCGGATCGCCTGTGGATAACTTTGTGATCAAAATAAAAAGAAGTTGGATCGGGTACACAGATCTGATACGGCAAAAAAATCCGTAGATCTTTATATATAAGGTCTTGCAGGAATTCGAAGAGATGTCATTACCTTGACGAATTCTTCCCTGATAGTGTGGATAACTTGGTGAATTAAGAATTTGTTGTTTAACCAAGTTGGTCAGTTAATGTAGCATACTGATAACAAACAGTGACAGCAGAGTTTAATAATTTTTGTATAGTTTTTGTTTGTTTTTTAATCGCAAATGGCATAACGCCTGCTGTGGCTGGTTTGCAGAGCAAAGGAGAGTGAAGCGTGAAAAAAGTAGCAGTGATTTTAAGTGGAAGTGGTGTATTTGACGGCACTGAATTACATGAAGCAGTGATTACTTTGTTAGCGATTCGCAGCAATGGCGCTGAATATCAATGTTTCGCACCGGATGTCATGCAAATGCATGTGGTAAATCATCTTACCGGTGAAGTGGCTGAAAACGAACAGCGTAATGTGCTGGTTGAATCTGCCCGTATCGCCAGAGGGGAAATTAAACCTGTTACCGAATGTCAGCCTGACAACTTTGACGCCATCATCTTGCCAGGTGGTTTTGGTGCGGCCAAGAATCTGTGTACATTTGCAGTTGATGGTGCAGACTGCTCTGTGAATGAAGATGTACTCACTGTATGCAGAGCATTTGCAGAGGCGGGCAAACCGGCCGGTTACGCTTGTATTGCTCCGGCACTGGCAGCAGCTGTTTATGGCAGTCAGCGTAAGGTGACCATTGGCAATGATGAAGGTGCTGCCGCAGGTATTAATGCACTGGGTGCTGTTCACGTTGACTGTGCAGTAGATGAGATTGTAATTGATACCGACGCCAAACTGGTAACCACGCCTGCTTATATGCTCGCCGGGGACATCCTTGAAGCAAAGGCGGGGATCGACAAAATGGTCGAAACTGTACTGGCAATGAATTAAAACCTCCCCGCAAGGCGGGGAGTATCGGCGAATGGGACTTTCCCTTTCGCCTTTGTCACCGCATAATGTCAGCTATTGGGGTAGTACACACAACCATGCCTGGCATGGGTAAAAAAACAATAAGGTTCAACGGCACATGCACTATCGTGCAATCGTAAGGATTCTCGGATTACTTGTTGCATTGTTCAGCGTGACAATGATCCCACCGGCACTGATATCGCTGATGTTCGAAGATGGAAGCGGCCTGCCTTTCATCATTGCATTCCTGCTTTGTGTGGGCACGGGCATGATGATGTGGTATCCGAACCGCTATCACCGCAAAGAACTGCGTGCGAAAGAAGGCTTTCTTATCGTAGTCCTGTTCTGGACAGTACTGGCAAGCTTCGGTGCGATTCCGTTTATCTTGCTTGAACAGCCCAGCATGACCGTGACCGACGCATTTTTTGAATCTTTTTCCGGTCTCACTACCACGGGCGCCACCGTGATAGAAGGTATAGAGTTTCTACCCCATTCAATTCAATTCTATCGTCAGCAATTACAGTGGCTGGGCGGTATGGGTATCATTGTACTGGCGGTGGCTATCCTGCCAATTCTGGGGGTCGGGGGCATGCAGTTGTACCGTGCAGAAACGCCGGGCCCTGTGAAAGATTCCAAGATGACACCTCGTATAGCCGATACTGCCAAGCATCTCTGGTATATTTATTTATCCCTAACCATTGCCTGCATGGTGGCTTACTGGCTGGCCGGTATGGACTGGTTTGATGCGATATGTCATTCCTTCGCCACCGTCGCGATAGGTGGTTTCTCGACCCATGATGCCAGCCTGGGCTATTTCGATAGTCCCATGGTGAATGTGATTTGTTCTGTCTTTTTGCTGATTGCGGCACTGAATTTCTCTTTGCATTACGCAGCAGTAAGTTCCCGTTCCCTGAAAGGGTATTTACGGGATCCGGAATTTAAGGCATTTCTGTTTATTCAGTTTACGCTGATCATGATTTGCTTTCTGGTGCTTACATTATCCGGCTATTACACCTCTGCAGAGGAAGCGCTGGATCAGGCTATGATTCAGGCGGTGTCTATCAGTACCACTGCCGGTTTTGCCACCACTGACTTCTCATCCTGGCCGGCGTTCCTGCCTATTTTGCTGATATTCTCCAGTTTTATCGGCGGCTGTGCGTCCTCAACAGGCGGTGGTCTGAAAGTCGTACGGGTACTGTTATTGTTCCTGCAGGGTAAACGTGAAGTTGACCGCCTCATTCATCCTAAAGCTGTCTATTCGGTAAAGCTGGGCGAAAGAGCGATGCCTGACAGGGTGGTAGAGGCTGTGTGGGGATTCTTTTCTGCTTATGCCATTGTGTTTGTGGTGATCATGATTGGTATGATTGCTACGGGTCTGGATAACATTTCTGCTTTTACGGCGACCGCTGCATCATTGAATAACCTTGGCCCCGGACTGGGCAGCGTAGCGGGTACTTATTCAGAGGTGAGTGACGGCGGTAAATGGCTGCTGGTACTGGCTATGGTATTCGGGCGGCTGGAAGTATTCTCACTGCTGGTATTGTTTTCACCTACGTTCTGGCGCAGCTGACGCAAACACTCTGCGCGGAACGTGGTATCAGTAGATCACTTGTTATCAGCCGAAGAAGAATGCGCTTGGCTGGAAAAGCTTCTCTACATCATTGATGTATTTCTTATCTACCAGAAAAAGAATCACGTGATCGTTGGCTTCTATCTTCGTATCACTGTGAGCGATGATTACCGTATCTTCCCTGACGACAGCCCCGATCGTTGTGCCCGGCGGTAATTTGATATTGCCAATTTCTCGGCCCACCACTTTTGAGGTGTTTTCGTCACCGTGGGCAATGGCTTCTATGGCCTCTGCGGCACCACGGCGCAGAGAATATACGTTAACGATATCACCGCGGCGAATATGGGTAAGCAATGCGGAAATCGTTGCCTGTTGGGGAGAGAATGCAATATCAATTTCACCTCCCTGTACCAGATCCACATAAGCACTGCGCTGGATAAGTACCATGGCCTTTTGTGCACCCATACGCTTAGCAAGCATCGCTGACATGATGTTTGCTTCATCATCGTTGGTGACGGCAATGAAGGCATCTACCTGATCGATACTCTCTTCATTCAGCAACTCAGGATCAGAGGCATCACCACAAAATACGATGGTTTTATCCAGATTCGCAGATAAATACTGTGCGCGTTCAGGGCTGAATTCAATCAGCTTCACGTTGTGTTTGTGCTCGAGACGTTTTGCCAGGCCAGCACCGATAAGACCGCCGCCGGCAATCATAATGCGTTTGTAGCTGGATTCCAGTTTCTGCAGTTCACTCATCACCGCACGGATATGTTTGGTGGCAGCAATGAAGAATACTTCATCATCAGCCTCTATCACCGTCGTGCCCAGCGGGCGGATTGGACGGCCGCGACGGTAAATTGCCGCAACACGGGTTTCCACGTTGGGCATATGTTCTTTCAGGGCTGATAAGGCGTGTCCAACCAGTAGACCGCCATAGTAGGCTTTAACCGCAACAAGGCTCGCTTTACCTTCGGCAAATTCCACAACCTGAAGCGCACCGGGATAATCAATAAGACGTTTAATTGCAGTGGTTACCAACTGCTCAGGCGCAATGATGTGATCCACAGGAATGTTATTTTCCTGGTACAACTGTTCCTGATAAATGATGTATTGCTCACTGCGAACGCGGGCAATTTTAGTCGGGGTTTTAAACAGACTGTATGCAACCTGACAGGCAAGCATGTTACTTTCATCACTATTTGTAACAGCGATCAGCATATCGGCGTCTTCAGCGCCGGCTTTTTTGAGAATGTCAGGGTGTGAGCCCACGCCTTCTACTACCTGAAGATCAAGGCGGTCCTGAAGGGCTCGCAGTATAGTGGGATCTGAATCAATCACAGTGATCTCGTTCTTTTCACCAACCAGGTTTTCTGCCAGAGTACCGCCAACCTGTCCCGCGCCAAGAATGATGATTTTCATTGATGTAATTCAGACTCTTACTAGTTTAATGAGAAGACTTTATCAGTCTCGCGTAATAGAAACCATCCATTTGTTCCTCACCGGTTGCTATCTGCCGGCCCGGGAAATCTCTGCTTTCACCCTCACAAAGCTCAGACAATTCCGCATCTGTAGTACGTGCCAGGAATTGCTTTATTTGTTCACGGTTCTCGTCAGGCAGAATGGAACAGGTGGCGTACAGCAAGGTGCCACCCGGCTTCAACAATGACCACATAACATCGAGAATTTCCGACTGCAATGCACCAAGTGCTGCAATATCAGCAGGCTTTCTCAGCCAGCGAATGTCAGGATGACGACGGATAACGCCGGTTGCAGAGCAGGGCGCATCCAGCAGAATGCGATCGAATAATTTCCCGTCCCACCATTGATCGGGACGCAATGCATCACCGGTTTTAATTTCAGGATGATGCTTTAACCGCGTCATATTCTCTTTAACCCGCTCAAGGCGTATTGCATCGCTGTCGATCGCAATACAGCGGGCCAGTTCAGGCTGAACTTCAAACAGATGACCGGTTTTGCCGCCCGGAGCAGCACAACAATCCAGTATGGTTTCACCGGGTTGCGGTTCCAGGTAAGGTGCGGCAAGCTGAGCTGCGCCATCTTGCACAGCAAACCAGCCTTTGTCGTAACCCGGCAGTGCAGTAATGTCGCTGCGGGTGATAAGTCTTACCGCCTGAGGGTGGGAAGCCACTGTTTCAAACGGGATGTTCATTTCAGTTAGGGCATCACAGAAGGTTTCACGTGAAACCTGGCACGTATTCACCCTTAGCCAGATAGGCGCCTGATCATTGGTTTGTTCAATAATGCGGTCGGCCACCTGTGGGTAAGCATCCTGAATGCGTTTAAATAGCCATTTGGGTAATCCGCTTGCAATAATGGGATCGTCTACCGGCTTATCTGCCAGCCCCTGACGTTCGAAGTTACGCAGGATAGCGTTAACGAGTCCTTTTAAAGACATACCACCCAAATAAGAAGCAGCATTCACTGTTTCGCTTACTGCTGCGTGAGATGATACCCGGCTGAAAGCCAGTTGATAGAGACCAAGCAGCATCAGGTGCTCCAGGATCTTCTTATTCCCTTTCAGAGGCTTATCGAGTAATCCCCGCAACCAGAATTGGAGAACTGGTAGTTGACGCATGACACCCAGCGACATTTCCTGAATCCAGGCGTTATCCTTTCCGTGATGCCGGCGTTGTACTTTAGCAAGACATTCTCTGCTGGATTTGCCGTTTTCCAGGATCTGAAAAATTACCCAGGCAGTATCGGCGCGTAAATTCTTTTGTCTTGGAAGGGGAACCGGCTGAACCGAAGCCATTATGCTTCTCCGCCAACCAGTTTACCGGCCACAAACCATTGCTGCCGTGCATTCACAACATCGCCTGCCGGCAACGCTTTTTTGCCGGGGATTTGTAGTTGGGTGATGATTAAATCTTTCGTGGCAGTGGCAATAACGATACCGTGTTTACTGGCACTTACCACTGTGCCCGGTTGTTGTGTTGACGTATTGTCGCTCACATGTGCAGACCATACTTTCACGTTATCCTTGCCGATTTGCATCCACGCCACCGGCCAGGGATTAAACGCACGGATGTTTCTTTCAATTTGCTCTGCGCTGTCCTGCCAGTCGATAAGAGCCTCTTCTTTACTGAGCTTCTTCGCGTAGGAGGCAAGATTATCATCCTGCTTTTCTGCTTTTGCAGTATAGCTTTCCAAATCGTTCAGCACGTTAACCAGAGCCTCAGGCCCCAGCTTCGCAAGCTTATCGTAGAGCGTGGCACTGGTATCTTCCGGTTCAACAGGCAGCCTGGCAATATGCAACATATCGCCGGTATCTAAGCCAACATCCATTTGCATAATGGTCACGCCGGTTTCTTCATCGCCTGCCCACAAAGAGCGTTGAATAGGTGCCGCTCCGCGCCATTTCGGTAAAATAGAGCCATGTACGTTTATGCAGCCTGAGCGGGGCATATCCAGAACAGCCTGCGGCAGTAACAAACCATAAGCCACTACTACCATCACATCAGCGTTCAACTCATTCAGCGTTTCCTGAGCTTCCTGTGCTTTTAAAGAAGCAGGCTGATAAACATCGATGCCATTTTCTTCAGCTAATACTTTTACAGGGCTGGGCGTCAGCTTTTTGCCCCGTCCGGCAGGACGGTCAGGTTGCGTATAAACAGCAATAACCTCATGCTCAGAACCGAGCAGGGCGCGTAAATGGTCGGCAGCAAAATCCGGCGTACCGGCAAAAATGATTCGTAGTGGTGTGGTCACAAATAGTCCTAGGCCTTAGCAGCCAGTCTTGCTTCTTTTTCTAACTTCTTCCGGATACGCTGGCGTTTCAGCGGTGACAGGTAATCTATAAACAATTTACCTTTCAGATGATCCAGTTCGTGCTGAATGCAGATAGCCAGCAGACCGTCAGCTTCAAGCTCAAAAGGATTCCCTTCACCGTCCAGAGCTTTAACAGTCACCCGTTCTGCACGGTCTACTTTGGCGTAATTACCGGGTACCGATAAACAGCCTTCCTCACTGATGGTGGAACCGTCTTTCGCTGTGATTTCAGGGTTCACGAATACTCTGGGCGTATCCTGATTCTCAGATACATCCATCACTACAACCTGCACATGTCTGTCTACCTGCGTGGCGGCAAGGCCGATGCCTTTCTCATCGCGCATGGTTTCGAACATGTCCGAGATCAGTTGCTTAATTTCTTCATCTACTGACTCAACGGGTTTCGCTACGGTGCGTAGGCGTTCGTCAGGAAAACTTAATACGTCTAAAATTGCCATCTGTCGTTCTGCTTCGCTTGCGTGTATGAATTAATATACGATCCAATAGCCAGCGCTATTTACACATTGGTTTCTGATACTATTCTATCGTATAACGGTAACTGCCGTGCAGTTTTTTGCTGGAAATAGCGGATACATGGCCGATATAGAGTCAATGTCGAAAATTTCAACAGGAGTGGTTGGATCAAACATGACAACCGGATCGATAAAAAAGCGCTTTACCGCTGCCCTGACCGCAGTGACAGTGATCTTAAGCTGCCTTACAGGGTTAGCTCAGGCAGTCACGTTAAAAGAAGATGCCCCGCAAACCTATACAGTGAAACGCAATGATACGTTATGGGATATTGCCAGCCTGTTTCTGGACAAGCCCTGGCTATGGCCGGAGCTGTGGCGTAACAATACTCAAATTATCAATCCTCATTTGATTTACCCCGGCGACGTGCTGGTAATACGTATTGTCGACGGTCAGCCGGTACTGGTAGTTCAGCGGGATAAAAAACACATCACCCTCGGACCGTCCCTGCGTAAACAAAATAAGCCTGACCCCATCAGTATGTTGCCCTGGTCCGTTATTGCTCCTTACATCAATCAAAATGAATTACTGGATGAAGAGGTCTATGAAAAGCTGCCCCATATTCTCGGTAATCAAACCGGCGATATCCGTTTTGTCACCGATGATTTAGTGATCAGCCGGAGTTACGGCCGATCTTCAGATCAGTATCGTGTAGTCCGCAGACAATCTACTATTGAAAACCTGGACGGAGAGATTCTCGGGATTCAGGTTCATCATGTTGCTGATGCCAATATGATTGACGATACCGTGCCGTTCCAGTGGCTGGTCAAAGTCACCAAATCAAACTTTGAAGCAGCCCGTGGCGACCGGCTGTATGACGGAGATTTCACAGACCGGCAGGATCTCGTGCTGCAGGCTGCAACGCCTGAACAGCGGGGTTTTGTGGTAGGGAACCTTCATCAGCATCAGTTGCTGGGTAAAGACGATGTGGTCATTGTGGATTTAGGTTCTGAGCAAGTGTCTCCCGGTACTGTGATGGGACTTTATTCTCAGGGGCCAGATATTATTGACGGTGAATTACCCAAATACGCTGGCGAAAATAATGCCATGTACAGCGTGTTTAACGATGGCAGCACGGTGCATCAGCCGGCCATTAAAATCGGCGAAATAGTCATTTTCAAAACATTTGATAAAGCCAGCTACGGCATCATTACCCGTGCCAGAGAACTGGTGAAGACGGGCGCTATTGTCGCTAATCCTTAAACGGGATAAACCATACCGTAGCTGAGGAGCTGCGGTATGCGGAAAAATCATCAAAATACTTCAATGAATTCATGGCTGACATTGGCATCAGTGCCGGCCATGACTACAGTGAAATGGAATGCGCTACTCAATAAATACAGCATTTCAGCCCGGGCCTTTCTCCATTCCGATGAGTGGATGACAAATCCTGACCATCCTCTCACTTCTGAACAGCTGGCGCAGATTCGCCAGTTACGGACATCTGCAAATGACAGGCTTCTTGATCAGGCTTATCGCTGGCTGGACAGAGACCCGGCGAATCAGATCATTACCCGGGACATGCCGGACTGGCCATCAGGGTTCAGTAGTCTAACATCACCACCATTACTCTTGTTTGCCAGAGGGAATACTTCACGTCTTGGCGATCCGCAGATTGCGGTTGTCGGCAGCAGAATGGCTACCCGGGCAGGTCTTTCAAATGCTGCATTATTTGCCTCACAGCTGGCCGCTGCCGGCATCACTGTGACCAGCGGACTCGCCAGCGGAATTGATGCCGCAGCCCATAAGGCTGCCAATGCCATAGAGGGCAGAACGGTAGCCTTTCTGGGAAGCGGGCCGGATGTTATCTATCCCCGCCGGAACATTAATCTGGCAGAGGAAATCGTCAGTCATAATGGATTGCTCGTGTCTGAGTTTTCACCCGGCACACCACCGAAGCGTCATCACTTTCCTGGCAGAAACCGCTTAATCGCTGCCATTTCAGCCGGTACGCTGGTGGTCGAAGCAACAATAAAGAGTGGTACCTTGATAACTGCCAATCTGGCCGCAGATCTGGGACGCGAAGTGTTCGCTGTGCCGGGCAATATCGCAAATGTGCAGACAGAAGGTTGTCATGCACTTATTCAGCAAGGTGCTAAACTTGTGGTAACTGCAGACCACATCCTGGAGGAATTTAACCATCTTGCCAGATCGCCCGTTGCTGCCGCAGCTGAGCAACAACAAAAAAGTGAAGATCAAAACTTGGCAACCGATAAATTATTAGATAGTGTGGACTTTGATGTAACTGGCGTTGACATCATTGCCGAACGCAGCGCACTGCCTGTATCAGCGGTTATGGCGGCATTATTAGAATATGAACTGCGTGGTCTCGTAACCCCCGTTCCCGGTGGTTACGTCAAATTGAGGGGGAAATAAACCATGTTCGACATCCTCATGTATCTGTTTGAGAACTTCATTCATAGCGAAACGGAAATCCGCGTCGATCAGGACGAACTGACGGATGAGTTAATACGCGCTGGCTTTCATCATGATGAAATCTATAAGGCGTTAGCATGGCTGGAGAAACTGGCTGCGCTCCAGGAAACGGATAATAAGCCGTATTTCTGTCAGCGTATATCATCTGGCGTCAGCCGCATTTATACCCAGGAAGAGCAAATGCGTCTGGATGTGGAGTGCCAGGGATTCCTGCTGTTTTTAGAGCAGGTTGGTGTACTCGACGCTTCTACACGTGAAATGGTTATCGACAGAGTGATGGAAATAGACTCTCCTGAGTTCTGTCTTGAAGATTTAAAATGGGTCGTGTTGATGGTGTTATTCAACGTGCCCGGTAAAGAGAATGCGTATGCACAGATGGAAGATCTTCTGTTTGAAGAATCTGATGGTACGCTGCATTAATCAGGAGTAGTACCGGCATGGTCCCCGGGATGCCTCCTGAATTTGTGCTCTAAGGTATCAGGGGTTCATGTCAAAAATAGATCATTCCTTATTCAGTGCTCATGAGCATGCGCTTGAGCACGCATTCGGTGACTGCCCGGAATGCGGCAGTCATCTTCAAATCCGAAATAGCAAGAGTGGCCCTTTCCTTGGGTGTACGGCTTATCCCGAATGTCATTTCAGTAAGCCGTTACACGATCAACAAACCACAACGTTAAAAGAAATCGCCGGCACGGTGTGTCCCGACTGCGGTAGTACGATGGCCATTAAAAAAGGTCGCTACGGTATGTTTATTGGCTGTACAAATTTTCCTGAATGTCATCATATTGAGCCGGTAAAACAGCAGGAGGACACGCAGATCACTTGTCCCCAATGTAATACCGGACACATCATTGAGCGCACAAATAAATACGGAAAGCGCTTTTATGCGTGCAATCATTATCCTCAATGCAAGTATGTGGTAAATTTCCCGCCCGTTCCGGGTAGCTGTCCAGATTGTGGCTGGGGCCTTTTGATCAATAAAAAAGGCAAAGTGTGCTGCCCGCAAGTTAAATGCGATTATCAGGCAGAGCCCGAAAATGAGTAATGAACAACAGATTGACCCTGTAAAAGAAGCGTTTGAACAGGGAGCGTTAATTGTTTATCCCACCGAAGCGGTAATGGGGATAGGGTGCGACCCTGATAATGAGCTGGCGGTTCACAAACTATTACAACTGAAGCAACGTCCTGTTGAAAAAGGCATGATCCTTATTGCTGATACCTATTCCCGTTTGCTGCCTTACGTTAATGACAATGCTGTTCCGCCTGATCGCAGAGCGCAAATTTTCTCATCATGGCCCGGGCCGAATACCTGGCTTCTGCCGAAGTCCAAAACAGCGCCAGTTTGGATCACAGGTTCTCACGAAAAAATAGCAGTTCGGGTGACAACACATCCGGTAGTGAAAGCATTGTGTGAAAAGCTGGGCAAGCCTCTGGTTTCTACCAGCGCCAATCCTTCCGGTGAAGAACCTGCAAGAACACAGGGTGAAGCAAGAGCATACTTTGCAGACAGTGTTATCTACATTGACGGCGATGTGGGCGGACTGGACAGGCCCAGTACAATCCGGGATTGCGATTCCGGCCGGGTGATCAGAGATTAAAAAAATGCAAACAATGAATATTGAAGACACAAACAAGGCAATAGAAAAAGTTAAAGCTTTCCTGCTGGCCTTGCAGGATAACATCTGTCAGACACTGGAGCTGGTTGATGGCAAAGGTCAGTTTGTAGAAGACAGCTGGGAAAGAGAACTGGGGGGCGGTGGCCGCTCAAGAGTGCTTAAAAACGGCGCGGTGATAGAGCAGGGCGGTGTCAATTTCAGTCACGTGTTCGGCGGAGCCATGCCGGCTTCAGCAACTGCATCACGTCCTGAGCTGGCCGGCAGAAGTTTTCAGGCAATGGGGGTGTCTCTGGTTATTCATCCCCACAACCCCTATGTACCCACCTCTCATGCCAATGTGCGTTTTTTTATTGCTGAAAAGCCGGGAGAGACACCCTTCTGGTGGTTTGGTGGTGGCTTTGACCTCACGCCGTTCTATCCCTTTAAAGAAGATGTTCAGCACTGGCACGACACCGCTAAAAAGTGCTGTGCTCCTTTTGGTGATGATATTTATGCCAGATATAAGAAATGGTGTGATGACTATTTTTATCTGAAACATCGTGACGAAACCCGTGGCGTTGGCGGTCTCTTTTTTGATGACCTGAATGAATGGGGATTTGATAAAAGCTTCGAATTTATGCAGTCAGTAGGTAATGGCTATCTGGACGCATATGTTCCGGTCGTTGAACGCCGTAAAGGCATGTCTTACTCAGAACGTGAACGCCAATTTCAGCTTTATCGTCGCGGACGTTATGTCGAGTTCAATCTGGTGTATGACCGCGGCACGTTGTTCGGGTTACAAACCGGTGGCCGTACAGAGTCCATTCTGATGTCCATGCCGCCCCTTGCCCGCTGGGAATATGGCTTCGAAGCGCCCGCAGGCAGCGCTGAAGCGAAGCTGACAAACTGGCTGAAACCCACAGACTGGTAAGCTCTGCCTATCCTGACTATTGATTCAGATCAATGGTCAGGAAGCTGATTTTAAAACCATTTTTTTCTGTTGTTCCAGATCAACATTTTGATTCTCCTGAGGCGTACAGTACGCACATCAACGTTAAACACACGAGAGAATCGAAATGAAAACAACCACTCTGGCTACTGTTATCCTTGCAGCCATCATTGCTGCTCCTGCCGCTCAAGCATATGAAAAAGGCGACTGGGTTGTACGTGGCGGTCTTACAACGGTTGCACCTGACGACGAAACATCCACAATTATTGCCGGTGGTGCAGATTTAGGCGTAGATTTGTCGGTTGATAACGATACCCAACTGGGTCTGAATGTTGCGTATTTTATAACCGACAATATCAATATCGAATTACTCGCAGCGACACCATTCACCCATGACGTCAGTTTTGGTGTGTCTGATCCGCTGGGCACAGGTGATAAGCTGGGAGAAGTGACACACTTACCCCCTACGTTAACCGTTAATTACTACTTCAATGATCCCGCGGCAGTGTTCCAGCCTTATATCGGTGCGGGTCTGAACTATACATTCATTTTTGACGAGGAATTTACTTCAGCTAACGGGGATGCAGGACTGACAGATTTAGATCTGGATAACTCCTTTGGTGTTTCTGCACAAATCGGTGCGGATTACATGCTGAATAACGACTGGCACATTAATGCGTCAGTAAGGTGGATTGATATTGATACCGAAGCCACCTTCAATGTGGGTGAAGCTCAGGGAAGCGTAAACGATATTCAGATTGATCCCTGGGTTTACACTATTTCTGTAGGTTACACATTCTGAGCATCTGACATTTAGTTTCCATGCGTTTTTCGCACTTGCCTTTTGCCCTCCTTATCCGGAGGGCTTTTTTATTGTTCCGTATTAATCATATGTTCTGCGAGTTGATCCAGCGCTTCCAGTAACTTCTCTGCAAGAGCAATGTCGTGAACCGATTGCAACATTGCCTTTCGCATGCAATACATCCATTGACGCTTCAGTGCAGGTGTCACAGCAAAACCAAGGTGTCTGGCACGCAAGCGGGGATGACCAAATTGCTTTTCAAACTCATTGGGACCGCCAAGCCACATGGTTAAATAAAGAAAAAAGACATGTCTTATTCTGTCCATTGGTTGCGGATGTATTGCTAGTAACTCTTCAGCCATAGGATCTTGTTCCATGATGTCATAGAATCGGTTGGCAATAAGTTTTACCATTTCTTCTCCCCCGATTGCTTCATAGGGTGTGGAGGGGGTTGTGTCTGAAAACGTTTTCTTTGATTTGTTTAATAAGCTAAAGAGACCCATGAAAAAATTCGCTGTATTTGGAAACCCGATTTCTCAGAGTTTATCACCTGCAATTCATCATATGTTTGCTGATTTAACCGGGGAGACCATTCAATATGAAAAGATTGAAGCGCCCATTGAAGGTTTCGAAGATACAGTTACGAATTTTTTTGCTGATGAGCGGGCTGTGGGATGTAATGTTACAGTCCCATTCAAGGAAAGAGCGTTCAAATTAAGTGAAGCAAATTGTAATGAAGAGGCGGCAACCGCAAAAGCCGTTAATACCCTGCATAAAGTAGACGGCTGCCTGAATGGTTATACGACTGATGGCATGGGACTGGTTGCGGACTTACTCAGTACAACAGGAACTTTAAGCGGAAAGCGTATTTTACTTATTGGTGCCGGTGGCGCTACCCGCGGTGTAGCAGGGCCATTACTGAGAGAAAATCCGGAATCATTATTTATTGCTAACCGTACTTTTGCCAAAGCACAGGCGATTGTGTCAGATATAGCAAACCCTAAGTTTGAAGCGATAACGGCTGACGAGCTCGTCAGCGTTGAAGCCCATATTATTATTAATTGCACGTCAGCGAGTTTGACGGGCGATCTGCCAGTTGTGTCTGACAGTATGTTCGGTAAATGCGAGTTGGCTTACGACATGGTATACAGTAGTCAGCCAACACGCTTTATGCAGTATGCTGCTGAGAAAGGGGCTGCAGGAACCAAAGACGGATTTGGTATGCTGGTGGAACAGGCAGCTGCAGCATTCACCATCTGGACAGGTAAAAGGCCGGAGACTGCCGGTGTTATTCAGAAACTTCGTCCTTAAACGGTAGTTCAGATTCAGCCTTGTGTAAGGTATTCATCTTTCAGCCGGACATAGTTGTCTGCCGAAATCTTAAGAAAGGCCTGTTCACTCTCTTTGAGCGGGCGCTTTTTCACCATTGGATTGCCTACATATAAGTAGCCACTCTCAAGGCGCTTGTTTGGCGGGACTAATGTACCTGCTCCGATAAACACATCATCTTCTACAACAGCACCGTCCATAACAATGGCACCCATACCAACAAGAATACGGTTGCCCAGTGTGCATCCGTGAAGCATGCATTTATGTCCTATCGTTACATCATCACCAATAATTAGTGGGTTACCTTCAGGATTACCGGCAGATTTCCTGGTGACGTGAAGCACTGAACCGTCCTGAACATTTGTGCGGTCGCCTATCTTTATATAATTAACATCGCCTCTGGCTGCAACCAGTGGCCATATACTTGAATCTGATCCTATAGCGATATCTCCGACAAGCACGCTTGAATCATCGATATAACAGTTATCAGCAATAGAAGGGGAAACAGAATTGTACTTTCTGACAGGCATAGTAAAGCTCTCATAATCAATAATAACGGTACTATACCCGTGTGATCGCTCGCTTTATAGGCGTGAAAGTATAAGAAATAAGCGTTCGGATGAATTGTTTCAGTTTTTTGAAAATAACCGTTGACGTGCGAACTGAACTCCCTATAATGCGCACCACTTCGACGGGGAACGTCACTGACAGACACCGCGAAGTGCTTATAAAATAAAGCTTAGAGCTGAATTCGATAAGCAGTTTTTACTGAAAACACTTGAGAAATTAAATTTCAAAAAGATGTTGACACTGAAAACGAAACGCGTAGAATGCGCGTCCCGCTTCAGGGAGAAACGCTGAAGCAGCTAGCCGAGGTTAGCAATTGTTCTTTAAAAATTTATAACAAGACAATC
>NZ_JBSWXO010000017.1:0-79967 GCF_056160645.1 Alteromonas sp. ABH4_456 | reverse complement strand
CTTTTCGCCTTGCCCATTCTTATTCGCCACCAGGAAATATGACGATCTGATCAGGTAAACGCTGTAAAGTTCAATTTAGGCAACAAAGCCGATTTGAACAAATATTTAAAAATGCGTTAACTGGCCTGCCAATTGGGGGGGACAAAGGAGGCGCAAATTTAGATCCAAAAGGACGAAGCGATGCCGAAATAATGCGTTTTTGTCAGTCATTCATGAACGAACTCTATCGCCATATTGGACCCAATACAGATGTGCCTGCCGGTGATATTGGTGTAGGCGCCAGAGAAATAGGCTACATGTTCGGTCAATACAAAAGACTGACCGGGAAATATGAGGGCGTGCTTACCGGAAAAGGTTTGCTTTGGGGTGGTTCGTACGCGCGAAAGGAGGCAACAGGATATGGAACAGTATATTTCGCAGATCACATGCTTAATGCACGAGGCGAAAACTTACAAGGACAACGTTGCCTCGTGTCCGGTGCTGGAAATGTCGCTATTTATGCAATGGAGAAGCTTTATCAACTTGGTGCTACTCCTATTGCCTGTAGTGACTCAACCGGTACGCTATATCATGCGCAAGGGTTGGATCTGTCTTTTATTAAGGAACTCAAAGAAAAAGAACGTACTTCGCTTTTACGTTACTTAAATTCTCACCCCAGGGCACAGTTCATTCCGATCAGTGAATATCCTTCAGGAGGACATACTATTTGGCGATACAAGGCAGACTTAGCATTTCCATGTGCCACACAAAATGAGTTAACAACTCGTGATGCCGAAGCACTGGTTTCTAATGGATGCAAATTGGTTAGTGAAGGTGCAAATATGGCTTCTTCACAAGGTGCGGTAGAGTACTTTCTTAAAGCCGGTATTTCTTATGGTCCGGGTAAGGCCGCTAACGCCGGGGGAGTAGCGACAAGTCAGTTAGAAATGGCGCAAAACGCCAGTATGCAAAAATGGACTTTCGAACAAGTCGATTGTCAATTACTACAAATAACGAAGGATATTTATCTACGAGCCAGTGAGACTGCAAGAGAATTCGGTGCGCCCGGTAACCTTGTATTAGGAGCTAATATTGCTGTCTTTCGTCGGGTTGCAGACGCAATGATTGAGCAAGGTGTAGTTTAAAAAACGCATAAAGTGAATTCAGATCGCCTCGAAATTCATGTCAAATCTAGTCTGAATGCAAGAAACAAATAAATATCAGAACCTCATCATCATCTAGTCACGGTGACGGGACTGCAGCTGACTTTTATAAACATCACTTTAATTACTATTAAATACAGATGAGGCAAATCTACAGCCTGAAAAGTTCAGGCTGTTTACTGTTCTTAATAATAAGAAAGTTTTTCCGATTTACCGGCAAATATTCGGTACACCATAACAGTGTAAGCAAGAATACAAGGGACAACAACAACGGTACCTACCAACAAAAAGCGAAGAGAATTCGCGTCTGCCAGCGCATCCATGATAGTGAGCTTACCCGGTACAACATAGGGATAGTAACTTATCCCAAACGCAGCAAAACATAGCAGAAATACAAGCAGAGCTAACGCAAAAGGCAGCCATTCACCTTTCCCGTCCGCGTCCGGCAGTTTCTGCAGCACGACACCACACAAAGCCAGTAAACCAAAACACGTGATAGGTATAGCCATCAATAAAAAGCCAAGGGAACTTTCCAACCAGAGCGCCCGTACTTCTGCGTGCAGCGTTAAATTTAAAAAACTTACGGCAATAATGCCCCCAGCCAGGATCATCAGGCATCGCTTTGCCCAGTAGAAGGCTTTCCGTTGTAAGTTCCCCTCTGTTTTGAGAATAAGCCAGCATGCACCAATAAACGCATAAGCTGCGGTAACGCCGAAAGCGGATAGCAAAGCAAAACCCTGTGCATACAGATCGGTACGCAGACCGGTTACCCATATTCCTAACATGTATCCCTGGGAGAGCGTTGTCAGCAACGAACCGTATTTAAAACAGATGTCCCACTTTTTCTTTTTCGTTTGAGCAACTTTCGCGCGGAAGTCGAAAGACACTCCCCTTAAAATAAGCCCCATTAGCATAAAAGTGGCGGGCAGATATAAAGTTTGTAAAATTGCACTATGCGCCTGTGGAAAGGCAATTAAAAGTAAACCCACCGCTAGTACCAACCAGGTTTCATTGGCATCCCAGTAAGGTCCAATAGAGGCTACCATAGCATCTTTAAACTGCTCGTTGCGGGGCGGAAACAAAACGCCTACGCCCAAATCGTAACCATCGAGAATTGCATAAAGCAGTACCGCCAGTCCCAACAAGGCGATATAAATATTTCCCAATGTGTCTGCTGACAGTGATTCAAAGGGCATAATCTTCTCCTAATTAGTCTGGACCGGATTAAAACGGATACGCTGTGCTTTATTTTTTTCTTCCTGCGTAATTTCTTCAATTGCAACTGCTTTGCGGCACATCAGGGTGAGCGTTCCCATGTAGGCAATCAGCAGAGTAATATAAAGAACTGCATAAAGCGTAAATGACAGTGCTATATTGGCCGGTGGTAGACCAGTTACCGCTTCCTGTGTAGTCAACACACCGCTCACAAGGTAGGGTTGCCGGCCTACCTCTGTGACGTACCATCCGGCCAGTGTGCCAATCCATCCGCTAAAACTCATGCCTATAAACACCTTATTCAGCCAATCAGGCATAACGTTGCGACGATAGAGGTAAAAAGCGCCGATCCAGGCGGTGCCAAGCATCAATAACCCCATCCCCACCATCACGCGAAATGAATAGAAAACGGGCGCAACCGGCGGATGCACACCCTCAAATTCATTTAGTCCTTTAATTTCTCCGTTTACGTCATGGGTTAAAATAAAGCTGGCCATATTGGGAATGCCGATTTCGAAATGATTGGTCTTTGTTTCCTCATCCGGAACTGCGAAAAGTAATAAAGGTGCGCCTTGCTCTGTGTGCCATACACCTTCCATCGCCGCGACTTTTTGTGGTTGGTGCTCAAGCGTATTAAGTCCGTGCATATCGCCTGCAAAAATTTGCAGAGGGATCAAGACCGCAGCCGTGTAAGTTGCCGTCTTAAGTGCAATTTTAGGCGCAATTTTGTCGTCGCCTCTGAACAAACGATACGCGGATAAGCCTGCTATGAGAAAGCTGGCAGTTAGCCCTGATGCTAGTAGCATGTGAGTGAACCGATAGGGAAATGAAGGATTAAAAATAATGGCTGACCAGTCTTTAGCGTATACTACCCCATCGATAACTTCATGACCCTGCGGCGTTTGCATCCAGCTATTTAAAGACAATATCCAAAATGCCGATAATGTCGTACCTGCCGCCACCACAAACGTAGCAAATGTATGTAACCAATTTGGCACTTTACGCATACCAAATAGCATAATGCCCAAAAACGTTGCTTCTAAGAAAAAAGCAGTCAGAACTTCATAGCCCAGCAATGGTCCGGCCACGTTACCCGCTTTTTCCATAAAACCCGGCCAGTTAGTACCAAACTGAAAAGACATGGTTACGCCTGATACAACACCAAGGGCAAAAGTAAGGGCAAAAACCCTTACCCAAAAACGATAGATCCGCATCCAAACAGGATGTCCGGTGAGGTTAGATCGAAGCTTGAAATAAAACAGAAACCATCCCAGTGCAATGGTGATAGTTGGAAAAAGAATGTGAAAACTAATATTCAATGCGAACTGTAGTCTGGATAAAACAAACGCATCCATAATTGCTCCCCTCTTACTCAGATTTGCCCGGAAGAAATTTGTCTTTCAAGTCGAGGATCCGACCGACTCCCGATCCCAGCTTCATTAGCGTATCAAGCTTCTCTGGTCCGAGGTTCTGTAACTCTTGTGACCAGGCAGTTACCGATTCTAATAAATCATGAATTTCGTGAAGCCTTGTCTGGACACTTTGGTCTCGCTCACCCTCGGGTTCTGCCATCATCAAGTTCCGTAACAGCGTCATAGTCGGATCGATTTCTCTTTTCCGTCGCTCTTCAAATACTCTATTGGCGAGCTCCCAGATAGTCCCAGCAGGTACGAAAAATTCTTTTCTCTCACCGGGTATGTGATGCTGTTTTATCAACTGCCATGATTGCAATTCCTTTAAGCCCATACTGGTATTTCCCCTTGAAATACTTAGCGCATCGGCAATTTCCTGTGCGGACAAGGGAGTATCGTGAACAACAATTAAGGCCAGCATCTGTCCGACCGTGCGGTTAAAGCCCCACCGACTGCCCATTTCGCCAAAGTGCACTACGGCAGAAGTAGAAAGAGGTGACATTTTCACTAACGAACCATCATAAAGTTTCAGAAATTTCTGAAACTTTATGACTTATTTTGATCTAGGTCAAATTAAATCTTGACTGTATGAAAGGTTTATATGACTTAAGATACTCATGTAGACTTTTAATATTTATACAACACCATGATATTTAAATTAAAAGATCATCAGTAATGTCACAACTGCGGCATTTTGTCGCATTGTCTGTTCCAGGCTTTGCCCTATACTTACCAGCCAAATCGGACTCACCAGTAACCTCACTTCAGGGAAATTTGATATTGTTACGCCGCCGTAAGTCAATAGCTGGCCTGTTCGTTGGCTATGTCGGATGCTGGATGTTCATCCCAGCGGATACTATGCCTGGAGCAGTAAGCCTCTGTCGAAACGCGACAAAGCCAACCGTCGTCTAACAGGACTAATTAAGCAATTCTGGCTGGAGTCTGGTGGCGTGTACGGCTACCGCAAAATTCATTCAGATTTACGGGACATCGGTGAACGATGCGGTATTAACCGCGTGTACCGACTCATGGTTCAGGAAGGATTACGAGCTAAGGTTGGCTATCCTCGACCTCGGCATCGAGGCGGAGAAAGTCACGTTGTGGTGCCAAATCGGCTGAACCGGAAGTTTAGTCCCGGTGCGCCTGATGAAGCCTGGGTAACGGATATCACGCATGTCCGAACTCACGAAGGCTGGCTGTATCTGGCGGTTGTTGTCGACTTGTTCTCCCGAAAGGTAATCGGCTGGTCAATGCAGCAACGAATAACGAAAGACATTGCTCTCAACGCTCTGTTGATGGCTGTATGGCGTCGAAACCCAAAGCAACAAGTGAAGGTGCACTCAGATCAAGGAAGCCAATATACCAGCCACGACTGGCAGGCTTTCCTGAAAGCGAATGGTCTGGAGGGAAGTATGAGCCGACGCGGTAATGTCCACTGCCCCTTTTTGTTCCAGCAGTTTCTGTACCTTGTAGTACGGGCCGAATTTCTTTACGCCGAGGGCTTTCGCCTTGTCGCACAATGCACAAATGCAGCCATCATTGTTGTTAGTACCACCACGGGTTTGTCACGGATAGCGGGGTCAAACACCTTTTCGGCGGACGCATAAAAGCCGTTGGCATCGACTAACGCAAACATTGTCTTAACTGCCTGGTATAGCGATGCATTCTGACAGAACGGACAACAATGCCTTCTTCTTCGAAGGTATCTCCCTCCCCCAACACGTAAGGCTGCTGGTGTTTGCCGGGCGATACCAGAACCATGGCTTTGCGATCGAACAGCTTACACACAAACACACCATTCAAATTTGCCACCACCACATCCAGCGAAGTGGGTGCAGCAGCGCGGTCGACAATGAGTAAATCACCATCAAAAATGCCCACGCCGGTCATCGACTCTCCCTGTGCCTGGCCAATAAACGTAGCAGTGGGATGGTCGATAAGCAGCTCGTCGAGATCAAGCCCAAGCTGACGGTATTCGGCAGCAGGGGACTCGAAGCCGGTGATACCAGCCTGTGCAATAACCGGAATAATTCTCAACATAGTACAAAAAACAGTTGCCTCAGATACTGTTTATTTATACAGTAATTATGAATCAGGTTAAAATTAAATTTCATTTTACGTTCGACATCGGAGAACCATCATGGCTATTACAGTGCAATATGTTGTTTCGCATAAAGGGGTAGAAAAGTTGGTCACTACAGACAAGAAGGAAGCTGATCAGTATGACAAAATGCTGGATGCGGCAGACAATCTGGCTGCTTACATCGGTGCGAAAGGTATCAAGCTGGAAGACGACGTGATTGAGAATCTGTCTGTCATGCTGGCAAAGAATAAAGATGCCGTCGGCAAATTGCTCAAAGGTGCTTCTGCTGATGACGTCCTCGACGCCGAATCAGCAGAAGTGGTAAAGCTTCAGGCAAACAGTAAAAACTAAAAGCGGGTTACACCACATTCCGCTTATTGGTAAAGCGGGTGATAACCGAGTGTACTTCGTTAACGGTTTTACGCAGACGCTGGCTGGCATCTAATGATGATTCTGATGCCCGCTGGGTATCTTTGGCACCATCGGCAATTTCTACGACTTGCTGATTGATGTGCTCTGCCACAGAACTTTGCTGCTCTACAGCGGAGGCCATTTCGAAGGTTTGATCTGCAATAACACTCACGGCCTGATTAATATCTGCCAGTGTTTTGCGGGTATCTTCAACAATGGCCGTGCCCTGCTCGGCTGATGCCATACCGTCATTGGATACTCTGACAGCCCGTTCTGACCGCTCAGCCAGAACATGGATAATATTATGAATTTTATCTGTGGACTCTCTGGTTTTTGATGCCAGTGACCGTACTTCATCAGCAACTACAGCGAAGCCTCGTCCCTGCTCGCCGGCGCGTGCAGCTTCAATGGCGGCGTTCAGTGCCAGCAGGTTTGTCTGTTCAGCAATGGTCGATATTAAACTGGCAGCTTCACCAATATCATTCGTTGACTGCGCCAGTTCCTGCACGGTGACCGAAATAGAACTGACCGCTTCTTTAAGCGCCATGATGGCAGATAACGCTTCGTCCGCTTTTTGATTACCGGCTTCCACATTCTTAGAAGCAGAACGGGCGCTGTCGGCGTTCATGTCAACCCGCTCTGAAACACTTTGAATAGCCTGCGACATCTCGTTAACGGCTGAAGCAATGTTTTGCGTTGCCTCGTTTTGCTGCACGACAGCCGTACTGGTGATTTCGGCCTGTTGATGGGTGGTGTTGGCAATCGTATCCAACCCCCCGGCGGCATCCTGAATGCGGGCAAGAGCTGTGCGGCTGCGCGCAAGCTCACAGCCCAAAACCAGTTTGGCACGTGACCGGTTACCGAAGTCGGCAAAATAGGTTTGCGATACCACCGGATTCGAATAGCTGTCCGGAGAAATATCAATAAGCGCCTGCCAGTCACCTTTAATTTTAGAGGCCATCCAGAAACTGCACAGCGCGAAACCTGCGGCAGCGAGAACAGCCGGCAACACACCCGCTGTGACGAACAGGGCAGCCACGGTTATAAGACCCATCACGATAAATGGCAGGTAATTTTTCATATAGTGAACGGCCAGTTCACCGGTTGACGTACTGGACTTACCTTCACGTAGCCGCTCGTAACGGTATTCTGCACGGGCAATTTCGTCCGGTAAGGCCGGCACACGTACTGATTCATAACCCGTGATCTGAGAATTTTCAAAAACCGGGGTCACGAACGCCGAAACCCAGTAATGGTCTCCATTTTTGCGCCGGTTTTTTACCAGTCCCATCCAGATATTGCCAGCAGACAAGGTATCCCACATTTCGCGGAACACACCGGGCGGCATGTCCGGATGGCGCACAATATTATGGTTTTTTCCAATCAGTTCATCATGGCTGAAGCCACTGACTTCAACGAACCCATCATTGCAGTGCGTGATCACACCACGTGTATCGGTAGATGAAATGAGCCGGTAGTGCTGAGGAATGCTGTAAAGCTTCTGGGTAACCGGTTGATTATTTCGCATATAATTGACTCATATCCCTGCGTTCTCAGAAATTGGTTAAGGGGCACATTAACCTTAGCCTATAATTAGACTTTCGAGTAATTGACCTATAAAAAAATAGAGGGAACGGAGTTTACAGCCCGGAATTGAGTTTGAAAAGTTAGCATTTACTAATGTAAATACATAGAGTTATCACTGCAGAGAGAAATTGAGGGTCACAGTGGTTCCGGAACCGGTATCGCTATGAATATCTATCCAGCCATTATGAGATTCCATCAAAGCCTGCGCCACAGAAAGGCCAAGGCCTGTGCCGCTGCCGGGAGGACGGGTAGTGAAGAAAGGCGTAAAAATTAATGGCATGTGCTCGGGCTTTATTCCTTCACCATTGTCTTTTATAAACACTTTAACTGCGCCAGGCAGATCAGCAACAGCGATACTGATTGTGCCGCCGGATACACAGGCATCAATTGCGTTTTCAACTACTGCCTCAAGCACCTGCCTGATCTGTTTCCTGTTAACCAGTACCTGCGAGCGGGAATCCGACGCATCGAAATTAAGAGAAACATTTGCAGGAATTCGCTTGATGATATCCTCCAGACCAAACTCAAGAAGATCATCTACATCTTCCCAGTTACGTTCCACGGTAACCGGAGAAGAAAAAATCTGCAGTGAGGAGACAATTTCAGCAATGCGGTTAGCGCCTTCCAGAGATGATTTTTGCATGTCTGAAAGCATTTCTCTCACATCCCGCAGTAAGTATTTCAACTCCATGTCAGCGGGTAATGTAGCTGCAGAGGTGCCGCCCTTTTTTAACTCATCCTTAAGTTCATCCCAGGCATCGAACACATCCTTCAGCATATATTCCTGAATTTCACAGTTACTTTTAATAAAGCCGATGGGGTTATTAATTTCATGAGCAATACCCGCAGCAAGCTGGCTAAGCAGTGTCATACGGTCCACCATGGCTATGCTGTCAGAGGAAGGCTTGGTTGATTGCTTAAATGTATCAGCCTCACTGTCAGGAAGTTGAGACAGCAACTGATGATAAATCGCGCGGGTTTCGCTGAGAGCACGGCGCAGGTTTTGATTTGCCAGATAGGCATCGCGGGAGTAATTATTGAGCATGTCTTCAGCCGCCGTACGCGCCAGCTGCTCACGACTCAATTTTCTCTGCAACAATGCAATTTGCTGCTGCAACTTCTGAATATCTGAACTCACATTAATCTCCGGCAGCCGGACGCCAAATCCGCGCGTTCAACGGATTTCACAGTCTGCTCTGAAATCATATACAAACTCTGAACTAAAGCATAGCTCCGGGTTGTCCAAACTACCCGGCCTGAACATCGAATTTATTCCAAAGTACACACCGGGATCATAATCAGCTGCGAAAACATTGGGCCTCCGGTTTGATCCGGGGATCGCATTGATCATTTTTACCCGCAAATCAAGTCTTTTTATGCACAAGGCTGTGGATAACTTTGTGCATTGTTTGTATACATGGCGTTGATGACTGTATTGCCAGTCCCCTCCCGAGCCGACAGATTAAAGCCTTTGATACCAACGCAGCGCAGAAACCATACGGTGTCTATCAATTCGACAATAATAAATAGTCAACTCTTTTTTGATTGCTTTCCACCAATACCACAAAAGTTTGGCTTGTGGAAATAATCCTACTACATCGGGATCTGAAGGGGCAGTCTCAATGTCTCAACGTGCAGCTACAGATCAGATCGCGATCCAATACGCACAAAAAAGCCCGGCGAACCGGGCTTTTTCAATCTGCGGAAAGAAAGACTTATTCGCCTTCTTCGTAACGCTTGGCGCTGGATACGATTTCAGCTTTCGCTGCTTCTGCATCTGCCCAACCGTCGATCTTAACCCACTTGCCAGGCTCCAGATCTTTATAGTGAGAGAAGAAGTGCTCGATTTGCTGTTTAGTCAACTCTGGCACGTCGTTGATGTCTTTCACGTCGCGGTAAATCGTAGACAGCTTGTCTACCGGCACTGCCAGAACTTTCGCGTCAGTACCTGACTCGTCAGTCATGTTCAGAACACCAACAGGACGACACTTGATCACAGAACCGCTGATGATCGGGAACGGCGTCATAACCAGTACGTCAACCGGGTCACCGTCTAAAGACAGTGTGTTATTCACGTAGCCGTAGTTTACCGGATAGTGCATGCAGGTAGCCATGAAACGGTCAACAAACATTGCACCGGTGTCTTTGTCTACTTCATATTTTACCGGGTCAGCGTGAGCTGGGATTTCGATGATGACATTCACCACTTCTGGCATATCTTTACCAGCAGGAACGTTGTTAAGGCTCATGAAATAATCCTTTGATTTGTTAAATTAAAAACGGGATTTGTCCGGGAAAACAAACACACTGTATTCCCTTTCACGGCAAAATCGCGCCTAAGTATACGGTGACTACTGTAAAATAAAAACTGCTTAAGACCCAAGTCTTAAGCAGTCTTCAGTATTTTTGTGCTGAATGTGCGCTATTCCGCTTTCGCGTGATAGCTCAGGCACGTTTCCACTTCTTCTTTGGAACCTAAAATTACCGGTACACGTTGATGAATTTCGGTGGGCATCACTTCCATGATACGACCTGTACCCGTGTCGGCCAGACCACCGGCCTGTTCCATCAGAAATGCCATCGGGTTGGCTTCGTATAATAAACGCAGTTTACCGGCCTTCGACGGGTTACGGTTGTCGTAGGGATACATAAAAATACCGCCCCGGCAAAGCAGACGGTGAATATCCCCCACCATCGCCGCCACCCAGCGCATGTTGAAATTCTTTTCACGGGGACCGTCTGTGCCCGCCAGCAAGTCAGCAATATAAGCTTTCATCGGCGCTTCCCAGTGGCGCTGATTAGACGCGTTGATTGAAAACTCGGATGTTTGCTCAGGCACCTGCACATTGGGGTGCGTTAACAGGAAACCACCGTGGGTTTTATCCAGAGTATAAATGTGTGTGCCACGGCCGGTAGTAAGCGCCATCATGGTTGACGGACCATACAGTACATAACCGGCAGCAACCATTTGTGTACCGGGCTGTAAAAACGCAGACGGGTCGTCGGGCTCCATCCACTGCGGTGCATGGGCGATAGAGAAAATAGTACCGATGAGACTGTTGATTTCAGTATTCGACGAGCCATCCAGCGGGTCAAAACTTACCAGGTAGTTACCTTCAGGGTTGCACGGTACCACCGTGTCTTCTTCTTCAGAAGAAATGGCTTTTACATAGCCTGAATCCCTTAAGGTATCTTTCAATATCTGGTTAGAAATCACGTCCAGCTTCTTTTGGGTTTCCCCCTGAACGTTTTCACTCAATGTCGAACCTAATACCCCCGCCAAAGCGCCCTGACTGACACGGAAAGAAATTTCCTTACAGCCCGCCAGCAATGTACGGATAAGCAAAATAAGCTCAAGAGGAGCGCCGTCTTGTTGTAGTTGAGAATTTAAACGTTTCATTGTGTGCAATAGCCTTGTTTATTTATGTAGGGTAATGATTCGCTTTGCACCGGCATTCCCGCCAGTGTCCAAAAGCCAATCTGAATCACTTTGCTTTATTATTGTATGCCGGTGTTTTCGTTCACACGGGCTGGTAGCAAATGTAATTAAAACGATTGTAACCGCGAATGGACCACAGGGAAACGGCTTATTCTTACATTGCCGCGTACTCTGGTATTGGCGTGCACACCGGGAGTTCTGCTAAAGTAGCCACCTTAATCGTACACAGGATTCTTATGCACGTTCACATTCTCGGCATTTGCGGCAGCTTTATGGGTGGTATCGCCGCAATCGCCAAATCGCTAGGCCACAAGGTGACCGGTTCCGACCGCAATGTTTATCCGCCAATGAGCACTCAGCTGGAAGCGCTGGGCATCGAGTTAACAGAGGGCTATGACCCCGCTCAGTTCGAACCGGCACCGGATATGGTTATCATCGGCAATGCCATGTCCCGGGGCAATCCTGCTGTTGAGTATGTTTTAAACCGCAATCTTCCCTATACCAGCGGTCCTCAATGGCTGTTAGACAACCTGCTTACCTCCCGGTGGGTGATCGGTATCGCCGGCACCCATGGTAAAACCACCACCTCCAGCATGGTAGCGTGGATCCTTGAGCATGCCGGCCTGGCGCCCGGTTTTCTGATTGGTGGTATTCCGGAGAACTTCGGTGTGTCTGCCCGCATTGGCGAAAGTCCATTCTTTGTCATCGAAGCGGACGAATACGACAGTGCCTTTTTCGATAAACGCTCTAAGTTTGTTCACTACCGTCCGCGCACGCTGATCCTGAACAACCTTGAGTTCGATCATGCAGATATTTTCCCTGATCTTGCAGCCATTCAAACCCAGTTCCATCATTTAGTTCGCATGGTGCCGGAAAATGGTTTGATCCTGTCACCGCAAAAAGACAAACCGCTGAAGGCCACACTGGATAAAGGTTGCTGGTCTGAACAGCAATTTACCGGAAAAGACTGGGAAGCCAATCTGCTAACTCCTGATGGCAGTGCTTTTGATGTACTTTTCCGTGGAGAGAAAGCCGGTACTGTTAACTGGTCACTGGTGGGCCAGCACAACGTGAATAACGCCCTGATGGCTATTGCAGCAGCGCATCATGCCGGAGTGGCAACTGCGCAGGCTATCGAAGCCCTCGCCACATTTAAAAACGTGAAGCGCCGTATGGAAACCAAAGGCACCGTGAATGACATTACGGTGTACGATGACTTTGCCCATCACCCCACGGCCATCGCCACCACCATTCAGGGTTTACGGAACAAAGTGGGTAAAGCCCGCATTATCGCTATTCTGGAACCCCGTTCGAACACGATGAAAATGGGTGTACACGAACATACGCTGGGCAACAGCTGGCAACAGGCTGACGAAGTGCTGCTGTTTGAACCTGCCGGGATGAAATGGTCACTGGCAGAGACCGCCAAACACAGTGACACACCGGCTTACTGCTATCATGACGTAGAGAGTATTGTGCAGCAGGTGAAATCCATCAGTCGTCCGGGCGACCATGTACTGGTGATGAGCAACGGTGGTTTTGAAGGCATTCACCAACGACTGCTGGATGCACTGGCCAGTGCTGAAGTCACACATTCCTGAGGAAGCAGAAAACGCTATGACAAACAAAACCATCACTCTGGCGATTACTGGTGCTTCCGGTGCACCGTATGCCATGCGCCTGCTAGAAATACTGGTCAAAGCCGATTACGACATTTTTGTGCTGATTTCGTCAGCCGCGAAAGTTGTTTTTGCTACCGAAGAAGAAGTGAAAATCCCGTCGAAACCGGATGCCGCCAGTGCGTTTTTCAGTGAACGCTTCGGTGCCCGTGAAAACCAGATCCGTGTGTGTGGCAAGGAAGAATGGTTTTCACCTGTGGCATCGGGTTCTGCAGCACCTAAACAGATGGTAGTGTGCCCGTGTTCAACCGGCACACTGTCAGCAATAGCAACAGGTGCCAGCGACAATCTTATCGAACGAGCTGCCGACGTGGTGTTAAAAGAACGGGGACAACTTATTCTTGTTTCCCGTGAGATGCCGCTCTCGTCTATCCATCTGGAAAATATGCTAAAACTGTCACAAACCGGTGCGACAATCATGCCCGCTTCGCCCGGCTTCTATCATAATCCAAAAAAAATCAGCGACCTGGTCGACTTCGTGGTAGCCAGAATTCTGGACCACCTGGGCGTCGATCAGACATTAATGATGCGCTGGGGCTATCAACACCATAACGACAAATAAAAGAGGAACTTTCATGCAGGCGTTTGCTAAACGGACTATTGCACTTTCTTTCTGCCTGGCATCGACCATTATGACGAGCCTGCCCGCCTTTGGCTGGGGACAAACCGGTCACCGTGTTACCGGCGCAATTGCAGAAAAACATCTGACTCCCGCTGCCAAAGCGGCCATTGTTAAGCTTCTGCCAAATGAATCACTGGCTGAAGCATCTACGTATCCTGACGAAATGCGCTCAGCCCCCGGTGAATTCTGGCGTAAAACTTCGCCCCCCTGGCACTATGTCACTGTGCCGGAAGGTCATGAATATCATGAAGTGGGAGCGCCTGAACAGGGAGATGCGTACACGGCACTTCAGCATTTCACCACGGTACTGAAAGACACCAAAGCCAGCAGAGAAGACCGCCAGGTCGCGCTGCGCTTTATTGTGCATATCATTGGCGATCTCCATCAGCCTTTGCACGCCGGTAACGGAACTGACAGAGGCGGCAACTCGGTCAAAGTACGCTTCTTCTGGCAAGACAGTAACCTGCATACCGTGTGGGACTCAAAAATGCTGGACTCAAAGCAGTTGTCCTACACGGAGTGGACAGACTGGCTGGATAAGAAAATCACCACGAAGAACCTGAAAGACTGGCAGGCGCTTGATGCCAACGTGTGGATAAAGGAAAGCACGGAAATCCGCGATACTATTTATCCTGAAGACGCCAACGACATGTCTTATGACTATGTGTACGACTTTCTGCCCGTAGCAAAAACCCGTTTGCAGCAGGCCGGTGTCCGCATTGCCGCGTACCTGAACAATGTGTTTGCAAACACGAAATAAGTCCATAAAAAAACCTTCCCGGTCAAACCGGGAAGTTTTCTTTTGAAAACTCAGTGAAGCCAGCAGGCTTAGTCTAGATCCAGCGGCTCCGGCGATAAAATAACGCCTGTGCTGTCAGCATACAGATGATCTTCCGGCAGGAAGGTTACACCACCGAAATTAACCGGCACATCCACCTCACCGGTACTTTCCGTTTCCGCGTTCACCGGGATAGACGCCACAGCCAGAATACCGATGTCTAAATCTGCCAGAGTATCCACTTCACGGACACTGCCGTAACAAACGATGCCTTCCCAGTCGTTATCGATTGCAAGCTGGGCTGAAGCGGCATCAAGTAATGCGCGGCGGGTAGAGCCGCCACCATCAATCAGCAATACTTTTCCTGCACCTGGCTGCGCCAGTACGCGGTCTATCAACCCGCGATCTTCAAAACACTTAATGGTTGTGACTTCACCACCAAACGAATAACGTCCGCCATAACTGACAAACATGGGGTCGACCACATCTACGCTGTCTGCAAATAAATCGCATAATTCAGAAGTGTTATAGTCCATCACTGTGCCTTAATTACCGGAAAAGAAACACTGACCCGCGATTCCGCCAACACCCTCACTGCATCCGTTTTTAAAACGGCATGGAAGTTTACTAAGGTGATTGATTGGAAAGAGAAGATGCGTTGTCAGAACTGTTGTTAGCATAGCACTAATTACCATAATAAAAATACCTCGCTTCCGCTTATTTCGGTAAATCTCTGCGGCCTGTCATAAAGGTTTCTTTTTTTTGTCACGGCAGATTCACACATGCTGATTAGCTTATAATTGTAATCAATTGTAATGAGGCCAGGGCCGTGCTGAACCGGAAATCCTTGACCAAAGCTGATACTGATTTGTTTTTTTGGCTTTACCGACTCACACAAAAGCGTAACTGTACCGGCGTTATCTGGTTGTCGAAAACCGGAGACGGCTATCTGTACTTCATCATCGGTATGCTGTTGTGGGCTTTCGAGCCTGAACACGGCGAGCTGTTTCTGTATACCGCACTGATGGCCTACGGACTCGAACTGCCGGTGTATGTGGTGCTGAAACGTATGTTCAAGCGTCCCCGCCCCTGCGATTTACTGAATAACTTCACGGCCCACGTTACGCCGTCAGATAAATTCAGTCTGCCATCCGGCCACACCGCCGCGGCCTGGCTGATGGCCAGCATCGTAGCGCATTTTTATCCGCCTTTTGCCATTCTGGCTTACAGCTGGGCTGCGCTCATTGGCCTGTCCCGTATTTTGCTGGGTGTGCACTACCCTACCGACGTGATAGCCGGCGCACTTCTGGGCTTAACCATTGCTTCTGCGAGCTTAATGATACTGGGGTAGTATGAGAATTCTTTACGGCGTGCAGGGGACCGGCAACGGTCATATTGCCCGCGCACGCATCATGGCTGCAGCTTTTGCACAGCGCGACGACTTCACCGTTGATTTTGTATTTTCCGGACGGGATGAAGACAAGTACTTCGACATGGAGGTATTTGGTCCGTACCGCACCTTCCGTGGTCTTACTTTTATTACCAGTCACGGTCAGGTAGACCGCATTGCAACACTCAAAGCAAACCGCCCCGGTCAGTTCTGGCAGGATGTGCGTAACTTTGATGTCACCGGCTATGACCTTCTGATCAACGACTTTGAACCGGTCACCGCCTGGGCTGCAAAACGTGCGGGGCTTCCTTCTATCTCTATCAGCCATCAGGCATGTTTTACTTATACCGTCCCGAAAGCCGGCGACGATATTATCAATAAACTCATCCTGAAATACTTTGCTCCCACACAGGTACAGCTGGGCGTACACTGGTTTCACTTTAATCAGCCTATCGTGCCGCCGTTTGTCGCAGATGAACGCCTTGCCTCACCGTCAAAAAGTCACGTTCTGGTTTATCTGCCTTTTGAACACGTGGATGACATCCGCCTGATGCTGGAACCGTTAACCGACCAGCAATTTGTGTGCTATCACCCGTCAATCAAGGGCCATTACGAAAGCGGCCATATCAGCTGGAATCCTCCTTCCAAGGCTGGCTTTCAGCATCACTTACAGCATTGCAACGGTGTGATCGCCAACGGCGGCTTTGAGCTGTCCAGTGAAGCATTACATCTGGGCAAAAAGCTGCTGATTAAGCCGTTACACGGCCAGTTTGAACAATTATCGAACGTACTCACGTTAGATAAAATGGGACTATGTCATTCCCTTTTTCAGCTCGACACTGACATTGTGGAAGAGTGGCTGGATGCACCTGAAAATGAGGCAATTCAGTTCCCTCATGACCCGTCACTGCTGCTCAACTGGCTGAAACAGGGTGACCTCAGTGACACCCGTTCTCTGTGCAATGCACTGTGGGAACAAGTGGAATATGGCGATAAAACGAAAGAGCGTTTATTGACGCTTGCAATTTAGCACCGCAGTGCCATCATAGCAGCAATTTTAGTCTTTCTATGCGGGTTCGTTGTGCGCAGAAAACCCTTCTTTTTAATCGTGCTGCTGATATTCATTAGTGGTCTGTCAGCATGCGGCTATCGCGGGGCACTCTATCTTCCAGAAGAGTCTCAGGACAACCAGCAAACTCCAGCCGGAACACCCGCCGACCAATCCGGAGACACTCAGTAATGGATTTTTTCGCTTTTCAAAACGGGCGACTGTTTGCTGAAGATGTAGCAGTATCTGACATCGCTAAAGCACACGGTACACCTGCGTATATTTATTCCCGCGCCACCCTTGAGCGTCACTGGCATGCATTTGACCAGGCACTGGGCGGACACCCTCACCTGATTTGTTACGCCGTAAAAGCCAATTCAAACTTAGGCGTGCTGAGCGTCCTGGCAAAATTAGGTTCAGGCTTTGACATCGTATCCGGCGGGGAACTGGCACGGGTACTGGAAGCAGGTGGTGATGCAAAGAAAGTGGTATTTTCCGGTGTAGGCAAAAAGCCTGAAGAAATTCGTTATGCGCTGGAGAAAGGCATTCTGTGTTTCAACGTTGAGTCTGAACCGGAACTGGAGCGCATTAACAGCGTTGCCGCAGAAATGGGCGTAAAAGCTCCTATTTCATTGCGTATTAATCCGGATGTGGACGCCAAAACTCACCCGTATATCTCCACGGGACTGAAAGCGAATAAATTTGGTATACCCCGCGAACGTGCCGTTGCGACTTACGAACTGGCCGCCAGTCTGTCAAACCTTGAAGTAAAAGGCATGGACTGCCACATTGGTTCTCAGCTGACCTCTATTGAGCCGTTTGTTGATGCCCTTGAAAGATTATTAAAGCTCATTGATGAGCTTGCCGCTAAAGGTATTACCATTTCCCACCTTGACGTGGGTGGTGGCCTGGGCGTGACATACAATAATGAAACACCGCCTCATCCGAAAGAATACGCCGCCGCCATGGTAGAAAAGATGGCTGGCCGCGAAAATTTAAAGATGATCATGGAACCCGGCCGCGCTATTGCTGCGAATGCCGGCATTATGATCACTGAAGTTGAATTCGTGAAAGAAGGCGATGAAAAGCACTTCGCCATCGTTGACGCTGCGATGAATGATTTAATCCGCCCGTCGTTATATTCAGCCTGGCAGAACATCGTACGTGTTGAGCAGGAAACCGATGCCACACCACGTATTTACGATGTGGTGGGACCGATTTGTGAAACCGGTGATTTCATCGGTAAAGACCGTGAACTGGCAATAAAACCGGGAGACTTACTGGCGGTTCGCAGCGCCGGCGCCTATGGTTTTGTTATGGCCTCGAACTACAACAGCCGCTGCCGCCCGCCGGAAATTATGGTGGATGGTGACCAGGTAATTGTGGTGCGTGAACGAGAAAATCAAAAAGATCTCTGGAAAGGTGAGTGCAAACTTACGTAAACTAGAGAAATACAAATAAGAAAGATGTGCGCTTAATGCAAGTTCAATTTTCCAAAATGCACGGGCTGGGCAACGACTTCGTTGTCATCGATAACGTTACCCAGAACGTTTTCTTTTCAAAGGAGAAGATTCAGCAACTCGCTGATCGGCACTTTGGTATTGGCTTTGACCAGCTGTTGCTGGTAGAACCTCCCTATGATCCTGAACAGGATTTTCATTACCGCATCTTCAATGCAGACGGCTCGGAAGTTTCTCAGTGTGGAAACGGAGCCCGTTGTTTTGCCCGTTTCGTGAAAATGAAAGGGTTAATCAACCGCAATAAAATTAAGGTCAGCACCAAGGCAGGAAAAATGGTGTTGTACCTGGAAAAAGACGGACAGGTCACCGTGAACATGGGTGTACCTGACTTTGAACCAGCCAGAGTACCTCTGGTCGCCAATAAACAGGAAAAGACCTACATTTTCCGTGTTGAGGAACGTACAGTATTTTTAGGCGCCGTTTCCATGGGTAACCCCCATTGTGTAATGGAAGTCGACGATGTCGATACCGCCGGTGTGCATGAAGTCGGCCCGTTACTGGAACGTCACGAACGTTTTCCGGAAGGGGTGAACGTTGGCTTTATGCAAATACTGTCGAAAGATCATGTGAAGCTCAGGGTATTCGAACGTGGCGCAGGGGAAACCCTGGCGTGCGGCAGCGGCGCATGTGCCGCTGTAGCGGTCGGACAGGTTCAGGGAAAATTAGATAAGGAAGTCAGGGTAGATTTACCCGGCGGCAGTTTACGTATTCGCTGGCAGGGCGAGGACTCGGCACTTAAGATGACCGGGCCCGCTGAGCACATTTACGACGGACAGATTAATCTATGAGTGATGCTTCAGGTCAAAGTAAAAGACCGGTAACACTGGAACCCAATTACGACGAAGCGTTCGGACTGACAGCAGAAGAAGTGCGTGCTTTTTTATTAAAGCATCCCGACTTTTTCGCCAATAATCCGGACATTCTTGAACGGCTGGTGATTCCTCATGAGGAAAAAGGGGCTGTATCTTTAGTTGAACGCCAGAGCGAACAGCTTCGCAAGAAGGTACGTCAGCTAAATTATAAACTCAACCAGCTCATCGGCGTGGCCAAACAAAACGAGAAAATTTACCGCGTTTATACGGATCTGAATGTCGAACTGTTACGCTGTAAATCTGTATCGGAAATCCAGTACAAACTGGAATCTGTTCTGCAGGAACGTCTTAATCTTCACTCAGTAGTGTTGCAACTGTTTAAAGGCCCTCATGCCATGCAGGAGCTGCAACGCAGACTCATTATCGAAAAACGCTTTAAAGACAGTACCTTCTTCTTCGGCCGTTTAAGCCAGCACGAAAGACAAGTGATCTTTGGTGAAGAAACCGCAGAATCTGTCGCACTGATTTTACTGGGTGACAATCACGATATGGGCATTCTGGCTGTAGGCTCTGACGATGCCTCCCACTTTACGCCGGATATGGATACTCTGCTGCTGAAACAGTTGCAGGAAGTGCTGAACATCACCATGCCGGGCATGCTGGGATATTAATGCAACCGGCGGCGCCCGAACCTCGCCTCAGTGATGCATGCCAGCAATGGCTGGACAAATTCCTTTTGCATCTCGATATCGAGCGGGGATTATCAGAGCATACCGTTTCCAATTATCGCCGCCAGCTTACCGCCATTGCCACTGAACTGGCCCTTGAAGACTGGTCCGGACTGACCCCTTCAGATGTTAAGCGGGTCATGGCCATCGCCAAACGACAGGGCAAGCACGCCCGCTCCATCGCGTTACAGCTTTCTGCCCTGCGAACATTCTGTCATTACCTGATGCGTAACGAACAACTGTTCAGCAACCCCGTTGAGGGTATTCAGGCGCCGAAACAGGGCAAGCCTCTGCCAAAGCAAATCAGTGTGGATGACATGCAACAGTTATTGTCTTCGCCACAGGATGAAGGCATAGAATGTCGCGATATGGCAATGGCCGAATTACTTTACGGATGCGGGCTACGCCTGAATGAACTGACCGGCCTGCGCCTGGCTGATTGTCAGGGCGACGGGACGCTTAAAGTCACCGGTAAGGGAAATAAGCAGCGCATCCTGCCACTTGGACGCACGGCGACCAAAGCCCTGAACGCCTGGTTAAAAGTACGGGGCCAGTATGCATCGCCCTATGAGCCGGCCGTGTTTGTGAGCAAACGGGGGACGAGGATCTCAAACCGTCAGGTGGCAAACCGTCTCAATCAGCTAGCTCAGTCTCAGAATATGAATCAGACTGTGCATCCTCATAAACTGCGCCATTCCTTTGCTACTCACGTATTAGAATCAAGCGGCGATCTGAGGGCAGTCCAGGAATTGCTTGGTCATGCTAACTTATCAACCACGCAGGTCTATACGCATCTGGATTTCCAGCACCTGGCGAAGGTATACGATAACGCGCACCCCCGCGCCAGGAAGAAATAACTTATTAATTAAAACTGAGGTCCCATGCGATTTTACCGGCCTTTAGCACCAGTGAAAGCCATGACTTTCGATCTGGACGATACACTTTATAACAATGACCCCATTATCAAACGGGCAGAAGCAACCCTTAAGCATTATATTGCTGCGGAATATCCGCAAACGGCAAAGCTTTCGCCGCAGGAATGGACAGATATAAAGCGGGGTCTGATCAAGGCACAACCCGCACTGGCTTCAGATATGGGTCAGTTGCGTATGCATACTCTCAGGCAGGCGCTGGAACAGGATATTCAGGATCCTGAAGCACTGGAGGCAGCCGCGAAAGCGTGTTTTGATTGCTTTTATGACGCCCGCAGCGATTTCACTCTGGATGACAGCGTTCACAGCGTACTGGCTCTACTGGCAGAGAAAATGCCACTGATTGCGATAACCAACGGCAATGTTGACCCGCATAAAACCGGACTGTCAGCGTACTTTAATGTGGTGTTGCACGCCAGTGTAACCCGTCCGGCCAAGCCGTCTGCTCATATGTTCGATGAAGCGGCCACGATGCTGTCGTTAGCGCCGCGCCATATTTTACACGTGGGTGATAACCTGGAAAAAGACGTTATGGGTGCAGTGAAAGCGGGATATCAGGCGGCATGGCTTGCAGCAAACCGCGACATGCTCCTGAACCGTGAGGCAGCCACATTGCTTCCTCATGTGGAATTATCGTCGCTGGATGAATTGCTGGCGTTTACCTGACAGTAAACGCCTTTAACAGCACAGCAAACGACTTCAGGACGGCACTGCTGTGCACCGTGCAGGAAAATTATTTACCGGTTGCAGCTTCGCTGTCTTCGAGGAAATTCTGGCGCATGGAATCGCAGGGGCGCTGGCAGGCCGGTTTACCCACAACTTTAGCGGGCACACCGACCACAGTCACATGCGGCGGCACATCGTTCAGCACCACACTGCCTGCTCCCACTTTTGACCCTTCACCAATTTCAATATTGCCAAGAATTTTTGCACCGGCACCTACCAGCACGCCCTGGCGCACTTTCGGATGACGATCGCCGGATTCATTACCCGTCCCGCCCAGCGTTACACTCTGCAAAATACTGACATTGTCTTCCACCACTGCGGTTTCACCCACCACAATGCCGGTAGCGTGATCGAACATCACCCCTTTACCAATTTTTGCCGCCGGATGAATGTCGACGCCGAATGTCTCTGAATTCCGGCTTTGTAAGAACAATGCCAGCTGATGACGGCCCCGCTGCCACAGGTAATGCGCCATACGGTGAGTCTGCACGGCGTGAAAGCCCTTGAAATATAACAAAGGCGTTAAGTAATCTTTCACCGCAGCATCACGGTTAAACACGGCTTTGATGTCTTCAACGGCCGCTTCCGTAATGGACGGGTCAAGCAGGTAGGCTTCATCAAACACTTCACGGATAGCAATGGCCGGCATCACATCGTCAGCCATTTTATTCGCCAGAATAAAGCTCAGTGAAGACTCAAAATTATGATGAGTCAGAATACATGCGTGTATATAACTCGCCAGCAAAGGTTCGTTGTCAGCAATGTGCTGCGCTTCGCTTTTAAGTGTAAGCCAGAAGCCGGCGTTTCTTGTTGATACTTGCATAGGTGTTCCTGGTTTGGCGTAAGTGCGTGAAAGCTTAAAGGCCCCGAAATAAGCCTGAAAGATAAGGGCTGAACGTCACAGATCAAGCATCATGTTATCAACCGGTGAGGATTATCGTTCAACGACATAAATGTCTACTCACATCACCGGCAAACCGATCGCACATTACAAAATTTCAATATCACCGCAGACCGTGAAATCACTGGCCGGCACCGTGAAAGTTCTACATCCTACGCCTGCCCGCTCTCTCCGGCTATAGCGAAAAGGAATATAAAATAACAACCGTAATTCAGTGACTTATTCTCAGCACCAGAAAATTGGAATAAGAGTTGATTGTGTACTGGTAACTGCCGGCGTAAGACTTCGCAATAAGTTGATTGCACAGTGCGTCAGACAGACCATGCCCGGACCCGTTAAACCGGTCCAGACAGAATTTTGTAACATCATTAAACTTTGAAACAGGAGAAAGATATGAACAGCGATCGTATCGAAGGTAACTGGAAAGAGTTAAAAGGTAAAGTTCAGCAACAGTGGGGTAAACTCACCGACGATGATGTAGATAAAATTGATGGCCGCCGTGAAGAACTGGTAGGCAAGATTCAGAAAGCTTACGGCAAAAGCCGCGATGAAGCTGAAAAAGAAGTGGACCGTTACTTCAACTAGTGGCAATCATCCCCTCTTAATATCTCACATGGAGCGCTTAATGCGCTCCATTTTTTTGTCCGCGTGCTGATCACCTCGTCTGACTATCGGAAGGGGAATGGTCAGCCACGTAAGCCCCCCGCTCTCCTTTCGGCTTTTCCTCGCCGGCAGTGCTGTCTTTATCGGTCTGGTATTCGGTAGCTGAATTGAGTTCCGCGCCGAGCAAAATGATGTAAGCACTCAGATAGAACCACATCAGCAGGATAACAATTCCTCCCAGTGAACCGTAGGTTTTGTTATACGAAGCAAATTCGTTCAGATACACGGAAAACGCAAAAGACGCAATTACCCACACCAGCGAAGCAAACGCCGAGCCCACGGTTACCCAGCGCCATTTTGCTGGTCTCCGGTGGGGTCCGTACCGGTACAGTGCCGCCAGTGCGACATTAAACAGGAATATAAGTACAGGCCATGTGAGCCAGGTTGCCGCCTTTTCGTTGAGTACAGAACCGGCTAAGTAGCTTATCCATTCCGGCAACACAGAAATACACAGTAACGCAGCGATCACGAAGGCGATAATGCCGATGGTCAATACCAGCCGCGCCAGTAAACCTTTCAGAAACATCCTGCCGTGAGGTTCGTTGTACGTAATGTTGCATGCCGTGATCAACGCGTTCGCGCCTTTGCTGCTGCTCCAGATTGTCAGCAATAAGCTCAGAGAGACCCCCCAACTGAGCGCAAAGTCAGAATTTCCGGTGAGTTTGGTCAGTTGCTCCTCAACAATGTAACGGCTGTCAGCAGGCACCACGTCCACCAGGTGTGCCATGTGGCTTTGCAACTGTTCCGGTGTGACCAGCAAACCATACAGAGAGATAACGGCAGTAAGCAGCGGGAACACGGCGAGCAGGAAATAGAAAGCCACTCCGGCGGCCACCAGCGATAAATTATGAGCATTTTGTTTGCTGTATGTGCGTTTAAGGATTTGCCACCACGCCAGCAAAGAAAAATCTGTCAGGGATGTGGCATCGGTGGAAGATGCCTCGCGGGATTTGAAAAGTTGCACTGCTCGCACGCTCCGGAGTCGAAGATATGTATTTCATACGTGCTTTACAGCAGATGGTGCAAACCCGCCCTCAAACATATGCAAGGCGATGGCGGTTACTCCTCTTACGACAAGCACCACGACAACAAATTTAAGAACAGGCAAACAGATTAAACGAACTTCGGCGCAGTACCGGAAAACATGGCCAGTTTATCAATAAGGTTTTCTTCATTTTTAACGCCCATGGCTTTTATCAGACGTTGTACCTGAATATCCACCTCACCGGTAGTCAGTCCCGCAGCCGCTGCAATATCACGGTAGGAAGCGCACTTATACAACATGCGCGCAATCAATACTTCCCGCTTGTTCAGCGCATAGCAAGACTGAATGTTCTGCCAGTCCGGTTTTCCTCTGGATACAATATTTACAACGGCTAGCGGCTCACGCCGCTCCTCTTCTGCCTGAGAGGCAAGCCGGTGAATATGGAAGATTTCAATCGCGTCCACGTTATCATCAACAACGTGCACCACTTCGTCCTTCTCTGCTCCGGAGAGACAAGCCTGAACTTTGTCACAAAAGCGGGTGTGCTGGTGCTGCATAGCAAAAACGAGGCGTTTTTTGTTGAGAGCAACGGCTTTACCTGAATTCAGGTATTGCTCTGCCTGACTGTTACAGGCCTGAACCCTTAACTGGCTGTCGCAAACCACAAACGCCGTTTTGATGTGCTCGTAAACGCCCTGCGCCAGTTGTCTTTGCTGACGAAATATTTCTTCATCACGGAAGAAACGGGCTGCACGGACAAAGTGCGGCACTAAACGTTTGAAAGCAACTTCTTCGTATTTTGAAAAATCGTCGTCCTGCTCCGAACGGCATACACCAAGATATGCTTCGTAGCGTTCGTCCCGCAACACCAGTGCTGCCAGTGTTTTTTCTGCATCCAGTGGGGTCAGTACTTTCCCTGCAATAGAGGTAAAATGTTCTGAACTTGGAAATGCTGGTGAACAGGTATCAAAGATATCCCCTTCATGGAGCCGGAAGAAAAAAGGTTTCAGGGCGGAAAGTGAAGATAAATCCACTTCAGGAGGAAAGGACGGGCAACCGTCACCGGCGGTCTTCATACGCCAGGCAACTTCTCTGTCGTTGATCACATCGCGAAGTACGAGAAATGTTTTGTTGGCCAGAAACACTTTATTGCACTGCGCCAGCACCCTGCCCCATTTACGGGTGAGTGCTGCGTCATAAATCTCGATAATCAGTTTATCGAAATCAATGGTTTCGTTATCTACGTTGTAATCCATGACTATCCCGTCATTTAAGGCGCGGCGGAGCAACGTTGCCACTCTTCACGCATAGCCACTGTATTAACGCTAAACACCCGACATCGTGAATACTATTTCCTGTGTGAATAGCACTGTACAGGTAAACTTTAACAAAGTGTATATTTTTCGAACACTTAGCCTTTAGTCTAGTTTTGAGACTTCTTTTTAACATCAGTCACATGGCACGGTAGAATAATGATTCCCTTTTCCTTACTGTATAAATTCACAGCCTGCTCTGGCATAATCTGCCGGTCTGAAATTAATTACGCTGGTGATCTGCCCGATGGATGTATCTTTACTTCTCGACGACCTAAATGACAAACAACGCGAAGCCGTTGCTGCCCCTCAGTCGAACATGCTGGTGCTTGCAGGCGCCGGTAGTGGTAAAACAAGGGTACTGGTTCACCGCATCGCCTGGCTGATGGAAGTAGAGAACATCGCGCCTTTTTCAATTCTGGCGGTAACCTTCACGAATAAAGCAGCCAAGGAAATGCGCGGCCGGATTGAACATCTGATGAAGCGCAGCATGCACACCATGTGGATGGGTACCTTCCACGGTCTGGCGCACCGTCTACTCAGAGCACATCACGCCGAAGCCGGCTTACCGGAAAATTTCCAAATTCTGGATTCTGACGACCAGTACAGGTTGATCCGCCGTATTCTGAAAGCGCTGAATCTGGATGAGAAGCACTGGCCGCCAAGACAGGTACAGTGGTACATCAATGGCAATAAAGATGAAGGCTTAAGACCTCAGCACATCGATACCCATAACGATCATACCCAGCAGAAGATGCGCGATATTTATGCGGCCTACCAGGCGTCCTGTGACCGCTCCGGACTGGTTGATTTTGCCGAACTGCTTTTGCGGGCACATGAGTTGTGGGCCCGTAATCCGGAGATTCTGGCTCACTACCAAAAACGTTTCCGCGCGGTACTGGTCGACGAATTCCAGGACACCAATAACATTCAGTACGCCTGGCTGCGCATGCTGTGCAGCACCGGTGAAAACACCATCATGATTGTGGGCGACGACGATCAGTCAATTTATGGCTGGCGTGGTGCAAATGTCGATAATATCCATAAGTTTCTGAAGGACTTCCCGAAGCCGGAAACCATCCGTCTTGAACAGAATTACCGCTCCACCAGCACAATTCTGAAAGCCGCAAACGCGGTGATCGACAACAACACCGGCCGGCTCGGCAAAGAGCTCTGGACTGACGGTGCTGACGGTGAACTGGTATCTGTATATGCTGGTTTCAACGAACTGGATGAAGCCCGCTTTATTGTGTCGCAAATTAAGAGCTGGCTGCAGCAGGGTAACGCCCTCAGTGAAAGTGCCATTCTATACCGCAATAATGCTCAGTCCCGTGTACTGGAAGAAGCGCTGTTGCATGAAGGACTGGCTTACCGGATTTACGGTGGTCTGCGATTCTTCGAACGCCAGGAAATTAAAGATGCGCTGGGCTATCTGCGCATGGTTAACCACCCTCACGATGACGCTGCCTATGAACGGGTAGTTAATACACCCAGCCGGGGCATGGGTGAGAAAACGCTGTCAGCTATCCGTGAGACAGCCAGAGCGCACAACTGTTCGTTGTGGCAGGCCAGCAATTTGTTACTCACCGACGGTTCCCTGAAAGGCCGTGCAGCTAACGCCTTGCAGAGTTTTATTGTACTGATAACCGATCTTGAGCAGGCAATGGCGGATTTACCACTGGAAGAACAGGCCGACAAAGCTATCAAACATTCCGGCTTATATGCCATGTACCAGGCTGAAAAGGGAGAAAAAGCACAGGCACGCCTGGAAAACCTTGAGGAACTGGTCACAGCCTGTAAGCAGTTTATCGTGCCGGAAGAAGCTGATGAAATGACGCCTCTGAGTGCATTTCTGGCTCATGCCTCGCTGGAAGCCGGTGAAACACAGGCTGACACCGACCAGGATGCGGTTCAGATGATGACCATTCACACCGCCAAAGGCCTGGAGTTCCCGCTGGTCTTTATGGCCGGTGTTGAAGAAGGCATGTTCCCCAGCCAGATGACCAATGATGAGCCCGGCCGTATGGAAGAGGAACGCCGTCTGGCCTACGTTGGAATGACACGGGCCATGAAGAAGCTCTTTATTACCTACGCGGAAAGCCGCAGGCTTTATGGTCAGGACAAGTATCACACGGCGTCGCGGTTTATCCGCGAAATTCCGTCGGAATGCGTAGAAGAAGTACGGTTAAAATCAACGGTATCCCGCCCTGTTCATAACCGCTTTTCAAGGGCGACGTCTCACGAAAGTTTTGAACAAACCGGGTTTCAGTTGGGTCAGCGTGTCATGCACCGCAAATTCGGTGAGGGCGTGGTACTGAACTATGAAGGTTCCGGCGATCACGCCAGAGTGCAGGTGAATTTCGACGAATTCGGCAGCAAATGGCTGGTACTGGCCTATGCTAAATTGCAGCCACTCTAAATTTTACCTGCGGTCAGCCGATATTATTTAATTAACCGCTAAAGCAGCGATTTCATTCAACTGAGGCACGATATGCAAAGAAAAGTACTGGTCATTGAAAATAGCCAGAAAAGCTTGCAGCTCGTGTCCAAACTGGTGAAAAAGGCCGGTTTGATTCCCGAAGGGGCAAATTCTCTCAGCGAAGCTCAGATGCGCTTTTCTGTGTCTATGCCTGAAGAATATCTTTGTGCCGTCGTGGCTTATGCGCTGCCTGATGCCCCTCACGGAGAAGCTATTGATTTTACCATCAATGCTTTTGTGCCCACCATTGTCGTTACCGATAACGCCAGCGATGATACCCGTAAAGCCATTCTGAGCAGAGAAATTGTAGATTATCTGGTAAAGGAAAATCATCAGATCTACGACTATCTGAGCCGCCTTCTGGCCAGGCTCGATAAAAACAAAAGCGTGGGTGTACTGGTGGTGGACGACAAGCGCAGCAGTCGTCAGGCCATGGTTTCCCTGCTCCGCCGTCATAACTTCCTGGTTTACTCAGCCAGCGGACAAGTGCAGGCGCAGGAGCACCTTGCTGAACACCCTTACATTCAGTTGATGCTCATCGACTATAGCATTGATGATGACCAGGGCGTTCAGTACATTGCGGAATTACGCCGCGCATATGCTAAGGAAGAAATGGCGATTATCGGCATTGCGTCAGGAAAATCTGGTATTTTGCCGGCAACATTCCTCAAAAGCGGTGCTAATGACTTTCTGCGCAGCCCTTTCTGTCATGAAGAGTTTCTGTGCAGAGTAATGCAAAACCTGGAGTTACTGGAAAGCGTGGAAACTATCCGCCGGGTCGCCAATTCTGACTATCTGACAGGCCTGCCAAACCGCCGTCATTTTTTCTATACGGTAGCTACCCGCTATCGCCAGCATGTGGAACGCCAGTCACTGGCCCTCGTAGACCTGGACCATTTCAAACGCATTAATGACACCTACGGCCATGATGCCGGTGATGCCGTGCTGAAAACGGTGGCAGAGTTAATCAGCTCGCTGTTTAACGATGTACCGGCTGCACGATTCGGCGGTGAAGAGTTCTGTATTTATCTGCCGGTTATGGCGCCTGAAGATGCCCTCAGGCGGATGGAAAATTTCCGCGCAGTAGTTGCAGAAACCCCGGTACTCTACAAAGATAAGTTGCTTAGTGTGACAGCCAGTATCGGATTAATCAGCGCTTTCGATGATAACCTTGAAACCCTGCTCAGCGATGCAGACAAACTGCTGTACACCGCCAAATCTCAGGGTAGGAATCAGGTCTGCTCCCGCGCAATCTGAAGCTTTTTCCGCTGCTGACGGTAGGCACGTAACGAATCGGTACTGAATACCACCAAAGCAAGCCAGACAAAAACAAATGTCACCATTTTAGTCATATCAAAGGGCTCGCCGTAAACAAACAGCGCCAGCATAAACATGATTGACGGTCCGATATACTGGAAGAACCCCAGCGTGGAATACATGATACGGCGGGCTGCAGCCGTAAAGCAAAGCAATGGCGCTGTAGTTACAATACCCGCCGCAAACAGCAGTGCATTCAGTTGCCAGTCATTATGCAACATATTGCTGTGTTCACTGGCAAACCCTACCCAGTAAATCAGCGCGAAGGGTAACAACAAGGTTGTTTCAATGAAGAGTCCGGGCAATGAGTCCACCGCCACTTTCTTTCTCAACAAACCATACACACTGAAAGTCATCGCCAGCACCAGCGCAATCCAGGGAAGTTGACCATAAGTCACAATGAGAATAGTGACGCCGGTTGCAGCCAGACCAACCGCCACTTTCTGCGCCGGACGCAACACTTCACCCAGGAACAAACGACCGAAGAACACATTTATCAGCGGATTGATATAATAACCCAGGCTGGCATCAAGCAAATGGTCATTGTTAATCGCCCAGATAAAAAGCAGCCAGTTTGCTCCCAGTAGTAAACCCGCAAAAAACAGCACCTGCATTACTTTGCGGCTACGCAGTGCTGCCATCACCTTTGGCCCCTGCTTCAGTGCCAGCACTAACACCAGCAGAATAACCGCAGACCAGATAATTCTGTGCATCAGCACATCCATGGCCGGCAGAACCTGAAGCTGTTTAAAGTAAACCGGCGCTACGCCCCACATAATGTAGGCCGCGATGGCACAAATTACACCGGTACGGGTAGCGCGGGATGCTGCAAGGCTTTGCAAGTCGTTCAATGACGTTCCTTGTTAGAAGAGAAAGTTGCATTGTCTCCTGCCGGTACAAACCGAAGCAAGTCTGTACCGGTAAAATGCCGGGCACTTGTGACGGTCTGCCGGCGCTAGAGCAGAAACAGGGTACCCAGACCAAGAAAGGCAACAAATCCGACAATATCGGTCACGGTGGTGAGGATCACCGAGCCGCTTAGCGCAGGGTCGATATTCAGCTTTTCCAGCAACACAGGCAGAAAGACACCGGCCAGGGCTGCTGACATTATGTTCACCAGAATTGCCAGACAAATCACCACGCCCAGCGCCGCGCTTGAGAACCAGAAGGACGCCACTATGCCAATGATGATGGCCCAGATCACGCCGTTCAGGCCGCCAACTTTAAGCTCTTTCATCATCAGAGCGCGGAAGTTAGCTTTGGTTACCTGCCCAAGTGCCAGACCACGGACAATCAATGTGAGTGTCTGGCTGCCGGCAATGCCGCCCATACTGGCAACCACCGGCATCAGCACCGCCAGTGCCACAACCTGTTGTAACGTGCCTTCAAACATACCGATAAACCAGGACGCCAGAAACGCTGTGAGCAGGTTGATACCCAACCAGAGTGCACGGTTGCGGGCACTCTTTGCGACAGGCGAGAATAAATCCTCGTCTTCATCCATACCGGCGGATGCCATCACCTGACGTTCATAATTTTCATTCACCAGTTCACTGGCAGACGTAACATCCAGCCGTCCCAGTAACTTATTGCTGTCATCAACCACCGGTAATGATGCAAAGCCCGAACGTTGTAATTGCAAAGACGCCGCGGTGGTATCGTCGGTCCCCTTAAGCACAGGCATATTCTCAACCGTCAACTCCACCAGAGGCACATGCTCCGGCGCGCCGAACACTTTGGTTAGCTTTACCGCTGCTGAAAACTGACCGGAGCGGTTGGTCAGAAAAAGGGTGTCACAGTGCCCCGGCACATTACGGCGGATAAGCCGCAATGCATCACGTACTTTTGCGTTGATAGGCAATACCAGTTGTTCGTGGGAGAGCCAGTGACCGATTTCATCATCACTGAACTGTGTCGCTTCACGGAAGAATGCCTGTTGCTGGGTATCCAGTGCTTTAAATGCGAGATCAATCAACCGTGACGGCAGTGAATCCATCAGTTCCAGCAGTGATTCAGCTTCGATATCGGCAAACATCAGTGACCATTCACTGTCAGGCGTGGCGTCGATGAGGATTTCCCGCGGATCGCTACGCATTTCTACCAGCACGTCGATTTTTCTGTCCCGGGGCAAGCCTTCCCAGGTGGCAATCCGGTGCTCTACCGGTAACGATTCGAGGACTGTTGCAACGGAAACATCGTCTTCACTGGCCAGTGTGGTTAATACGGCAGCAGGATCGTCGTTTTGCGCCTCTGATACGAGTTCTTCAATCAGATCGGGTAACGGTTCAGCCATATTACTCTCCTTCACATTCGATGCTGCTGATGTTAGCTTTTTTTTCCGCTAACACAACAACATATAGCAAACTGTACTGCAAATGCCGTGAACACTTGCGCGAAAACACGTAAAATCCCCCGGCAATGACGATTACCGAATCCCCTACCCCTGAAAAATTGCCGGAAAGCGACACTGCGACACCTCTTGAAGTGCTGTCGAAGGTATTCGGCTACAACAAATTCAGAGACGGCCAGGAAGCTGTTATCAATGCGGTGGTTGATGGCCGGGATGCCCTTGTGCTATTACCCACAGGTGGCGGCAAATCGCTCTGTTACCAAATCCCTGCGCTCGTAAGAGAAGGGGTTGCGGTAGTGGTTTCTCCGTTGATTTCATTGATGCAGGATCAGGTCGAACAATTACGGGAAGCCGGGGTGAGTGCTGCGTACATTAACTCCACACAGGATCAGGAACAGCAGCAATCGGTACTCAGCCGCATTACCGGTGGCACGTTGCAACTGTTATACGTCTCGCCGGAAAAATTGCTCACTCCCTGGCTGATGTCTTTTCTGCAGTCGCAAACGGTTTCACTGTTTGCCGTGGATGAAGCGCACTGTGTGTCTCACTGGGGTCATGACTTCAGACAGGATTACCGTGCTCTCGGTCTGCTGAAACAACGTTTTCCCTCTATTCCGGTAATCGGATTAACCGCCACGGCAGATGCAGCTACACAAGCCGATATTCTGGTGCAGCTTAATCTGCAGGATCCTTTTGTGTACAAAGGCAGCTTCGACCGGCCGAATATCCGCTACCGTGTCATGCCCAAATATAAAGCCTTTGACCAGGTACGGGATTACGTAAAACAGCAGGATGGCAGCGGTATTATTTATTGCAACAGCCGCGCGAAAGTGGACGACCTTCATGCAAAACTTCACCGCGAAGGCATCAGCTGTGCCGCCTATCATGCCGGTAAAGATGCAGACGAGCGGGAATATGTTCAGCGCCGGTTTCTGAATGATCAGGTGGACATTGTCATTGCCACCGTGGCCTTCGGCATGGGCATTAACAAATCTAACGTGCGGTACGTGGTGCATCATGATGTACCGCGAAGTATTGAAAATTACTATCAGGAAACAGGCCGGGCCGGACGTGACGGGCTGGAGTCTGAAGCCATGCTGTTGTTCGATGAAAAAGATGCCGCCAGAGTACGTCAGTGGATTGAGCAGGGAGAAGCAACGGACCGGCTGGACGTGGAAATACAAAAGTTTGCGTCAATGGAAGCATTTGCCGAAGCGCAAACCTGTCGCCGTCAGGTGCTGCTGAATTACTTCTCTCAGTACAGTGATACCGCCTGTGGCAACTGTGATATATGCATTGACCCGCCGAAGCTGATTGACGGGCTGGTTATCGCCCAGAAAATCCTTTCCTGTATTTTACGCCTGAATCAGCAGGCCGGTTCGCAGTATGTTATCGACGTGATACGGGGCAAAGCACTGAAGCGTATTCAGGAAGCCGGCCACCACCAGCTCAGCACCTATGGTATTGGTAAAGAAAAGCCTGACGGATACTGGCACAGTATGATTAACCAGTTAATCCATAAAGGTCTGGTGAGAGTCGATTTAACCGCCGGTGCCATGCTCAGACTAAACGAGAATGCCCGTTCTGTACTTAAAGGGGAAGTCCCTCTTGAACTGGCAGTGCCAAGGCTCAGCTTTAAACCTGATGCACGGGTAAGTAAAGCGCCCGCTGTTTACGATAAAGCACTGTTCAAGCGCCTTAAGCATTTGCGTAAGTCACTGGCTGAAGAGCACAGCGTACCGCCTTACGTTATTTTCAGTGATGCAACGCTGGCAGATATGGCGGCGAAAACCCCGACTACGGTTAACGATTTCCTGGATATCAGCGGCGTGGGTAAAACCAAACTGGAACGCTATGGTGAAGCGTTCCTGCAGATGATAAACGATTATCTCGAAAGTACTCTGAACGACTGAGCCGGCACACCGTTACCTCTGAAATCTCAGGCATAATCGTACTCACCGCCTTTTTCCAGCGCCCGCTGATAGGCAGGCCGGTCATGAATTTTTTTCACCCACGCCTTAATCGCCGGATAATCATCAGCCTGCCCCATGGCAACCAGTGTTTCCAGCGGAAACAGCATCTGCACATCAGCGCCGGTGGGTTCCGTACCTGCGAACCAGGCATGATTCTGCAGATGGGACTCGGTGAATTTTAAACTCTGGATAAGATTCGGCTTGTAGTAAGCGTCCATAATGCCGTCGAGGATTTTTTTCGCCAGTGGTCTTAACAGCCCCGGTACTTTCTGTTTTGCTTTTGAGAACACCAGCATCGCCACTCTGGGAGGCATCAGCGATCCCTCAGCAAAATGCAGCCAGAACAGATATTGCTGGTAGCTACTTTCTTCCTCCGGCACAGCAAATGCGCCATTTCCGTAATGCCGCACCACGTATTCAACAATGGCGCCGGACTCTGCCAGAGACACATTCTCAGTGGTCAGAACCGGAGAACGGCCAAGTGGATGTACAGCTTTCAGCTCCACCGGCGCAAGACCCGTCTTCGCATCCCGCTGGTATTTCTCCAATTTGTACTCAACATTCAGCTCCTCCAGTAACCAGAGTAACCGTTGCGACCGCGAATTATTTAAATGATGAATCGTTAACACGTCTCAATACTCCTTGTTGAGTGGGATTGCCGTGGTTAGTGGGATTATTATTGATTACGCTCTCTTCCGGGGCTGAGTTTATAATTAATTTTTAGTAATCTACATAGCCTGATGTTAACTGGAAATCAGTATCAAAACACATCAGACTAATTTTCCCGAATTTCTTAAGGCCCCCATGAAGCTTACTCACAGTTATGCCAGCGCACTGTCATCCATGGTTTCCCCTGTAAAACCGGCAGTGCTTAAGCAACAACAATTGCGCCTGGTGAACCGGCCACTGGCGGCACAATTGGGCCTGCCTGAGGCATGGTGGACAGATAATCACATTACCACGTTACTGGCGGATGAAAGCTCAGCACTTTGCGAAAGCGCAGTGGCTCAGAAGTATGGTGGTCATCAGTTTGGCCAGTGGAACCCTTTTCTTGGCGACGGCCGCGGCTTACTGCTGGCAGAAGCGGTGGATACAGAAGGCAAAGTAACAGACCTGCACCTTAAAGGCGCCGGTCCGACACCTTATTCCAGAGGCGCAGACGGCCGCGCGGTATTACGATCAACGATCCGCGAATATATTGGCGGCGAAGCATTGCATGCCCTTGGTATTCCCTCATCACGAAGTTTGTGCCTCTTCAGCAGCGCAGAAACCGTTTTCCGGGAGCAGCCGGAACAGGGAGCGATGATGATCCGCACCTGCCCAAGTCACATACGCTTCGGGCATTTTGAATACTTCTTCCACAGCGGCGAAAAAGACAAGCTAAATGCACTGTTTGACTACACGTTGGCTACCCACTTCCCGGAATGCCTCGATGCTGCAAATCCTCATCTGGCCCTGCTCACGGCCATCACTTTACGTACCGCACGGCTGATTGCGTTGTGGCAAACTCACGGTTTTGTCCATGGCGTGATGAATACCGACAATATGTCTGTGCACGGGATTACCTTTGATTACGGGCCCTACGCATTTATGGACGGGTTTAAGGCTGATGCCGTCTTTAACCACTCTGATCATCAGGGACGCTACGCATTTGATCAGCAACCTGGTATTGGCCTGTGGAATCTGAACGTACTGGCGCACTGCTTTTCTGACCACTGCTCCGTAGACGAAATCCGCTCTGCTCTGCAACGCTACGAACCGGCGTTTATCAGTCAGTTCGGCAATGCGATGTGCCGGCGGATGGGACTGGAAAGCACCTCTCCCTCTTCCATGCCTGTGGTTAATCAGTGGCTTAATATGCTGGAACAGCAACTGTCAGACTACACATATTCTTTCAGAAAGTTAGCACTTACAAATCTCTCAGACATTAGCTGTCAGCTACGTGATAATTTTGTTGATCGTGGAGCGTTTGATAACTGGTGGCAAAATTACCGCTCATTACGGTTTGAACAGTCGACGCAGCCTGAGGATATCCGCCCGTTTAATCCGGCGGTGATCCCGCGAACCCATCTTCTACAACAAGCCATTGAAGATGCAGAAAGCGGCGACTTTACAACCTGTGAGCAATTGCTGGAGGCATGTATTTCGCCCTTCGATACGCGATGGGACAGCCACCCTTTCAGTACACCATCAAAACAAACCCGCGGAGGTATGCTGTCGTGCAGCAGTTAACAGCAGAAGCTCTGAAACAACAAGCCAAAAGGCAGGACGAACTTATTTTACTGGCGTTTCCCCTGCCTGATACACCGGCCAGAGCAACCCAATTTGCTAACCGGTTAGGTGCACTACTGGATGCTGTGCCTCAGCCTCCTGAATGGGGCGCTGATCGTATGCAGGTTATTTATTCTACCGGAGAATTACGTTTTCTCCTTTGCATTGAATGGTTATGTGATGCCATGTGGCTGGAGCCCGCTGGCGGCGTCGCGAGTAATACAGACACTTTATGGCAGCACATCAACTCAAAATAGGATTCGTGATCCTGCAAGGTTTGTATTAGTATAAAAAACAATCAAAACAAGATGGTGCGAGCAGGGAATGAGACGTGCTGAGCGGGCGGGAGCCGGCAATTTTTTTGTCACAGTGTTACTGATAATAACCGGGCTGTTGTTCAGTCCGCTGTGCAGTATCGCCGCCGATAAACTTCTTTCCCGCGATTTTGTGTCAGTCAACCTGAATGCCGAAGTACCGGTTTATGTTGCCGGCGACAACCTCACTCCCTCAGAAGCTCTACAGAACCGCTCAAACCTGCCTGTCAGCGATTCATTGATGCCCCTTGAGGATGGCGAGGCGTTATGGCAGTTCATTGATGTCCATTCCGTTCTCGACCGTGCGTCGTCACTGGTAGTCAGTATTGAAAAGCCCGGCGTTGATGAGGCCGGTGTCTACACGCTGGACGCCCGTGGCAACCTGCTAAGCGCCACGATTTTAACCGCATCTGAACCGGCAGCAGAGTATTACCGGCAGGGCGCACTGGTTATTCCTGTAACCTTACAGGCCGGTGTCACTACCACACTAGCTGTCAGGTTGAAGGATCATGGCTTCCGCGCATTTCCGGTGTATTTATGGGACACCCAAAAGCTGGCGGAGCGGCAACAAAATAATTTACTTCTTTTCGGCCTTACCACAGGTTCACTGACCGTGCTGTTCGGCTATTTCCTGCTGACCTGGTTGTATAAACAAACCCGCAGCAGATTCTGGCTGTCAGCACTGGCCGCAAATTGCCTGTTAATTCTGGTCTGGGTGCAAGGGGAACTGGTTATTGCCAGCGGCCTGCAACAACACTTTGAAATTATATTCACTCTGCTGATGCTGATGGTGTGTTTTGTTCTTTTGAAGCTGACCCGCCACTTCTTCACCCGTGTGCCTCAGCGTGTCCATCTTCTGCAAAGTATCGCCCTTGGCGCACTGGCTATTGCCACACTGGCATTAGGTAATCCGTTCTTCACGTTCAGTACAGGCTGCTTTGCAATGCCTGTATTTACCACTCTGTTTGCCCTTGAAGCACTGATATATCGCGATCGCCGTATTCCGTCCCTCACCTTCATATACCTGCTGGCCTGGGGGCTGTTCATGGTGGCGTTTACCCATTGTTTTTCTAACATGGTAAACGGGATATCTTTTGACGATGTGTCACCGGTCCCGGAAATCCTTATCGTGGTGCTGTCGGTGATGGCACTGGGAATTGGTGCTGAAATACAAGAGCGCACGGTGAGTGATGATCAGCTCTCTACCCAGCGCCGCCGGATATCTGATCTCCAGCGCTTTTACGATCTGTTCCGCACTGCCGCAGAAGGGCTGTATACCTCTACCCTTGATGGCAAGCTCAAAACGGTCAACCCTGCTATGTGTGCCGTATTTGGCTATGACAGTGAAGGCGATATGCTCAAATCTGTCACCAACACAGCCACCTTCTATGCAGATGAAAATGACCGTAAGGCGCTGGTCGCCGAGTTGCTTGATAAAAATGTGATTCTGGGAAAAGAAATCCGCGGTACCCGGGCTGATGGCAGTGAGTTCTGGTTTTCACTCTCCTGTCAGTTAAAACGGGAAAGTGATGATATTTACCTTTACGGTTCGGTATTTGACATCACCAGCCGCAAAGAAATGGACTTAAGCCTGCAATACCTCGCCAGCCACGATTCCCTCACCGGCGCGATGAACCGCAGAGAATTTGAATTGCAACTGGCCAGCGCGATGCAGGCACGTACAGAAAACTCTCCGCCGGTTATCCTGCAATACCTCGACCTGGACAGATTTAAAACAGTGAACGATACCTGTGGTCATAAAGCAGGTGACAGACTCATTAAAGAAATTGCCAGCTTGCTGAAATCCACATTAGGCAACCGGGGTCTGCTGGCCAGGCTGGGAGGCGATGAATTTGCGGCTTTATACACAACCGAAACTGAAGAATCAGCATTCTTGTGTGGTAACAAGATGCTGAATGCGGTTCAGGCTTACCGGTTTGTCTGGGATAACCAGGTATTCAACCTGGGGGTCAGTATCGGTATGGTGAACAGCGATCAAATTGATGCCAGTGCGGAGCATCTGTTAAGTCTGGCAGATAATGCCTGCTATATGGCCAAGCGGAACGGCAGAAATTGCATACATCAGTTAAAAGGCAATGATGAAGCCCTGCAACGTTACACCGAAGAACTCGACTGGGTGAAGCGCATTCAGTCTGCCCTGCAATCCGGCGGCTTCGAACTTTATTACCAGCCGCTCATGCCTCTGCAAACGGAAGCCGGCGGTGATTACTTTGAAATTCTTGTGCGCATGAAGGGAGACCGGGGCCAGATATACGAACCGGCGGCATTCCTGCCAACAGCGGAAAGATACGACCTTTCTCCCCTCATTGACCAGTGGGTTGTTACCCATACGCTCAGCTGGCTGGGAGCCCATCCCGTTCAACTGGCTAACCTTGCCCAGTGCAATATTAATTTGTGCGGCACGGCACTGGCAGATGAAAATCTGAAACTGCAAATCCTGAAAGCCTTTGAGCAACACAATGTGCCTTACAGTAAAATTTGTTTTGAAATTACTGAAACGGCCACCATTGTGCAGATGGACAGAACATTAGAATTTATCCGCACTTTTAAACAGTTAGGCTGTAAATTTGCCCTTGATGATTTTGGTACCGGATTCTCGTCCTACGGCTATTTACGGGATTTGCCTGTTAATTGCGTGAAAATTGATGGCAGCTTTGTTCAGGACATGCATACCAGTCCGGTGAATAAGGTACTGGTGTCGTCTATCAATGATGTGGCCAAGGCCATTGGCATGTCGACAGTCGGCGAATACGTAGAAAGCGCGCTGGCGATGGAATCCCTGCGTGCCATTGGTGTGGATTTCGCTCAGGGTTTTGCAATTGCTCACCCCGCTCCGCTGGATAATTTTGTCAGGTTGTGATACTCAGTACTAATCCATAAACAATTGCTATAATGCTCAGGCGCTAATCTTGTAAAATAGCGCATCATCCCCACATTATCGTGGATGTAACAGCAGGCATAGAAGTGCAATGACCAGTAAGCAACCGAAGTACGAATATATCAGTTCCGCCAAACTCCCTACCCGTATGGGTGAATTCCGCATTCACGGCTTTGTTGAATTAAGCGGACAGGAACATGTGGCATTATCTTACGGCTCGTGGAAAGAAAGCGACACCGTGCCGATTCGTATTCATTCAGAATGCCTTACCGGTGATGCTTTATTCAGTACACGTTGCGATTGTGGCTTCCAACTGGAAAAGGCCATGCAAAATATTGTCGACCACGGTTTCGGTGTGATTCTGTATTTGCGCCAGGAAGGCCGGGGTATTGGCCTATTGAATAAAATCCGCGCTTACAACCTGCAGGACAGCGGCATGGATACCGTAGAAGCGAATGAGCATCTGGGTTTTGATGCAGATTTACGCAGCTACGATATCTGTAAACTCATGCTGGATACACTGAAAATCGGCAAAGTAGAGCTGATGACGAATAATCCCCGCAAACTGAAAGCGCTGGAAGACTTAGGCGTTGAAATTGTTGCCAGAAAGCCCATCGATCACGGCATGACAAAAGACAACAAACATTACCTGAAAACAAAAACCGAAAAGCTCGGCCACGTTTTCGACCCTCACATGTTCAAATAATTCTGACAAACCTGAACCACCCGTAACGGGTGGTTCAGGTTTGGTTAATGTATAACCGGCTATAACGTTTCATATACTGACTACATTCCGTGACATTTTGCGGAATAACGGAGTGACTATGAAACCTGTTACCTTTGCCGTTATCGCTTCTCTGGCTGCCGGAACCCTGGTACTGCCATCCACAGCATTCAGTGCTGAAACACAGCAGACACAGCAGCAGAATGCGACCTATACCGATGCTGAACTCGACAGTTTGCTGGCGCCGGTTGCCCTCTATCCGGACACCATTCTTACCCACATTCTCATTGCATCCACTTATCCTCTGGAAGTGGTGGCTGCTGACCGCTGGCGTCAGGCTCATGCAGAAATGGACAGTGAGGAAGTGGAAGACGCAATTGGAGATTTCAACTGGGATCCCAGCGTTAAAGCAATCGTACCTTTCAGCGACATACTGCATACTTTAAGCAATGATCTCGACTGGCTACAGGCCCTTGGCGACAATGTACTAATCAGTCAAAGCCGTGTACTGGCCAGAGTTCAGGTATTGCGTCAGCACGCACTGAATGCCGGCACATTGACAAACAATGAATATCAGCGCATTGAGCGTGACCGTGAAGTGATTGTTATTGAACCGGTACGTAAAGAAATTGTGTATGTTCCCTACTACGATACGCGGGTGGTTTACGGCAGTTGGTGGCATCCGGCCATCGCTCCTGTGTACTGGCACCATCCGGTTCACTACCATCAAACCGCGTCTTTCTACTGGAATCCCGGGATCCGGCTGTCTACCACCTTCTATTTCGGTGGTATCAGCTGGCACGACCGCCATGTGATTGTCACCCGCCGGCCGGTGAAGCGCTTTTACTATGGTAATGACATCAAGCGGTCTTACAGCCGCGATTATCAGCCATGGCAACATAGTGCGGAGCATCGCCGGGTGCGCTATTCAGACCGCGTCGTCAGCACGAAAAACACCCGTTACGTTAATGATGCGCGGCCTGTGAGGCATAAAGTGGACTACAACAGTTCTACCCGCAACGCGCCTGCAGTAGTAAGCCGCTCTGTTGTTAACAGACAGGAGCCGGTCAATCAGAAACATGTGAAACAGTATACCGGCAATGAAACAGTTAAGCGCAGTACTCCGGACAAACAATACCGTCAAATTGAGCCACGGGCCAAAGGCCCGGAGACTAACAACATTGTACGCCAGTCGCCGGACGTAAAGCGCTACACGCAGCCGGTACAGCAGGAACGTCAGGTTAAACAGTACAGGGCTCAGAACAGCTACGCCGCACAGGGAAATAGCAGAGACGCAGCCGTGAGCAGAAATCAGTATGCGGGGAAAAATAATGTCTCCCGCCAACAATCGGCTCCACGGCCGCAATATCATCAGCAAAGCCGGGAGAAAGTAAGTAACGGCGCGAGAATGCGGGACAAAGATTAACGCCGCGTTTTATTAATAAGGGCTCAGTCCGGCTGCAGCCCTTTTTTGTTTTCTTCAGCCTTCACCGTGACGGCTTACAAACACATCAACAAAACGGGCGGCGGAGGATTCATCGATATTAAAATAGAGCGATGGCTCAATGAGTTCCAGCTCCATAATTGCCCAGCCTGAATCAGTCCGGATGAGGTCGACTCTTGCATACAAATAGCTGTCAGGCATAGCATTGAGTGCTGCTTCACACACACTTAGCATGCCAGCATCAGGGGTAAAAGCGGATAACCTGCCACCGTGCTCTTCTTGCACCCTGAAGTCTCCTTCCTGAGGTTGCTTCAACAAAGTGTGACTGTACTGCCCGCCAAAGTAAAAGAGTGAGTACTCACCCTCGCCGGTAACACTTTGTAAAAAAGGCTGCACCATTAACTTACGGTTATGAAAAAGCTCACTCAGTTGAGCGGTGTAGTTTGCTGCATCACGACGATGAATGCGAAACGTATCGTCAGCATTAGCGCTCAGCGCCGGTTTGATCACCAGCTCGTCTGTTTCGAATACTTCAAATTGCTTAACAAACCAGTCTGCCGAAAAAGAGTCTGCCCAACTTGTAGGCACTACCGGTACGCCCTGACTTTCCAGCGACTGCAGATACGTTTTTTCAATGTTCCACTTCATGAGAGACAAGGGGTTGTGAAGCGTGGCCTGTGAAGCTTCAATGCGCTCAAGGCACGCCATAAATCCATCAGGATCCTGCTGATAATCCCAGGGACTTCGCACAATCACATGGCTAAATCTGTTCCAGTCCACGGATCCATCCCGCCAGGCAACGGTTTCAACATCGTAGCCATGTGCGTTGAAATGAGGGATAAGCATTTCATCGTAAACGAAGAAATCTTCAAGGGCCGACGTATCCATTGAAAGAAAAGCAATCACAGACATAACTACTCCGTCCGGACAGATTAAAATTCGATAACCAACTGACCACTTTCCACACGCATATCCCGTGGCAAACGGTTACCCAGTATAGACAGGTTCAGATCTTTAAAATTCACCAGCAGGATCACCGGTGCAGACTGCCCTTTAAGCTGTTCAGCCCAGCGCAGGATGTCCTTCTCATTTTCCAGTGTGCTGCTCAGCACGTTAAAATCATCCAGTTTGGGGCGGATGATCTGCAACTCGCCTTTACTGCCGTCATAAAACAGTTCACCACTTAATCTGGCTGCCGCTTCCATCTTCTGACCGCCCTGCGTACCCAGCAAATTCACTTCTACAGCCACGTTATTATCAGCTTGCAGAAACAATGACGGGTCGCTGATAACAACCTTCATATCCTGGTAATACTGCGTTTGCGGAAAGGTCATCCGCACAACCTGATTCAGGTCCTGCTGAGACAAACGAAACGTAAATGCCTGTGCCTGCGTAACAAAAAACATCATTGCTACAGTTAACGCAAAGGTGAAACGGGTTAGATTACGCATAAGACCTCGTGGTAAATTTAGCTCGCGCTACTTTAACACAGACACAAAAATTAACGCAGCACAGGGAACCCATATTATGACGGGTACAGCATTTTTAACCGCCTATATTATTTCAGCAGACGGCCACGCCCGGGCGCTTGAGCAAAACGAACTGACAAAACCCTGCCAGCCTGATGAATACAAATGGGTACACGTACAAAGTGATGCACCGGACTCAGCGACTATTCTGGCAGATTTATCAGTAACCAGTGCCATCAGTGATGCGCTGTGCGCACCTGAAACCCGCCCGAGGGCTATGCAGCTGGATCATGGCGTACTGATATACCTCAGGGGAATCAATAAAAACCCCGATGCTGACCCGGAAGATATGGTGTCGTTACGGATCTGGTGTGAGAAAAACCTTATCATCACTGCCCGCCGGAAAGACCGCCGCCTGCTATCGGTGCAAAATCTTCAGGACGATGTGACATCTGGCAATGCGCCTTCTTCCCCGTCAGATTTACTTCTCGACCTTGTGATGCGTATCGCTGATCGCATTCACGACGCCGTTGACGAAATTGATGAAGCACTGATCACTTTTGAAGAGGATATTTCACTGAACAAACAGGACCGTCAAAGTCTCGCAGACCTGCGCCGGCAGGCAGCGACAATCCGGCGCTTTCTGGCACCGCAGCGGGACGCGCTGGACACCCTGTTCCGTTTCTCGGGATTTCTGGAGGAAGACCAGGCATTCTTTTTACGGGAACAAACTGACCGCATAGCCCGCTATGTCGAAGACCTGGACTTAGCCCGCGAACGGGCTGTTGTTCTGCAAGACGAGTTGAGAAACCGGATTGCTGACCAGCAAGGAATGCGAATGTATGTACTGTCCATGGTCACCGCCATCTTCCTGCCACTGTCTTTTCTTACCGGCGTATTCGGCATGAATGTAGCCGGACTGCCGGGGACAGAATCTCCGGGCGCGTTTACCCTATTGATGAGTGCAATGGGCGGACTGGCCGTGGTTATGCTGATTGCGATGCTGTGGAAGCGGTGGCTGTAATACAAACAATATAAGCGACAATTGCGCCTGATTAGACAAAAGTGCCATGGAGCAGTACACATATGCGTACTATGCTATGCGTTAATTTGATCTGGCGCACATCGTTGACAGAAAGTTAACCTATACTCAGTGCGTAGATAGTTACATTGAGGACGCCCCATGCAATATCCCTGGATTATTGACGGTCACAGAATCTTTCGCATTATATTGCCAGTACAGTTTGCGCTTGCTGTTGCAATCGGCTTGTATACCGGCGAACTGTTACCCGCCTTTATCTTCGGCTTACCTATTGTTGCACTGCCGCTGTTTTTCAGTTTTACCCAACCGGGCTCTCTGCTAAGCAGGGCGACAATCGCCATCGCCGTGCAGTTGATGACAGCACTGCACATTAACCAGACCTTTGGCCTCATTGAGTGGCACTTCGAAATATTCGTTCTTCTGGCCATCCTTGTCGTATTCCGCGACTGGCTGGTAATTGGCATTTCTACCGCCGTTGTTGCGGTTCATCACATCGGCTTCTTCGTTCTGCAAACTCAGGGAGCGGGTGTTTTCATCTTTGAAGAAGGGCATATAACTTTCTTCATTCTGGTTTTACATGCCCTGTTCGCTATTGCTGAATGTGTGGCGCTTATGTATGTTGCCAAACGTTCCCACGACGAAGGCGTCAATGCGTTTGCCCTCAGTAACACCGTGTCTCAGGTACTCGCACAACGGGACCGCATTGACCTGACTATTAAAATCCCGCAGGACAACAAAGGCATCAGTCAGTTTGCTGATTTGCTCATGCAAATTAAGTCTCTGGTAGCCAACGCCCGCCAGTTGACAGACAAAGTGGCATCGTCCAGTGAAGTGATTAAGTCAGCTACGGTAGAACTGAGCCGTACAAGTGCCGAAAGTGCCAATGAGGTCAGCAGCGTTTCATCCGCTTCTGAAGAAATTGCAGTGTCGATGCAGCTAACGACAGAAAGAACCCAGCTTGCCAACGATAAAACCAGTCAGGCTTCCTCACTCACCGGCGATTCAAAGCAAGCCATAGATGCAACGGCAAGCTCCATCGCTTCACTTAAGAGTGTGCTGACTCAGGCAGCAAAAACCAATGCCGAACTCAATGAGCGGTGCAGTAACATTTCAGATGCCATGCGCTCTATCACCGCGGTAGCCGAGCAAACAAACCTGCTGGCCCTGAACGCGGCAATCGAGTCCGCCCGTGCCGGCGAACATGGTCGCGGCTTCGCTGTGGTAGCAGACGAAGTTCGCACGCTGGCAATCCGCTCGAAAGAAAGTGCGGATGAAATCACCACCATTACCGAACAGTTAGTTGCCAGCACCGCCAGCTCCGTGGAGCAGATGCAGACCTGTATTACTCTGGTAGACAAGGCCGTAGAAGATTCCTCCAACGCCAGCTCAGCCATGTCTGAAATTGAAGGACAAATTACGTCGGCCTCTGAGCACATGACTGAAGTGGCAAGTTCTGCCGTTGAACAGGAAGCCGCTTCCCAGTCTATTGCGGAAAGTACGGCGAAAATGCACGAACTGTCTCAGGAAGAAGCCGCCACAGCAGCGCAACTTGAGCAACAGGTAGTACAACTTTCTTCACTGTGCAGGGACATGCAGGCAGCCATACAGAAATTCAGCGTATGATGAAGGGCAAAGCCAGCTGGCTGTTGATGATTGTCTGGCTTTGCGTACTAATGACCGGACTGTGGGTATATGGCGGTAATCAGACAGTCCCTTTTGATCCCGACCTTACCCTCACATCCGCTTCGCAGGACAAAGACTTCGATACACGTTTTGTTTCTGAAATGGCAGAGGCAGGCATCACTCCGGGCACCATCGTCCATTTTGAAGCAGACACGCCCTGCTTCTGCAATTCCCTGAGCCGGCAGCATCAGAAAGAGCTGACAAACCTGCTGCAGGATAGTGGCTACGATTTTAAAACACTTAACATCAACGAATACTCATCCCTCGATACTGAAATCCCCAGCTTTCCAGCCGTTGCTGTCATCGACAGTAAAAACCAGCTCCGGTATCTGGGTGCTTATGCAACAGGACTCGGCTGCTATACCGGCGATGATCTTGTCACCACTATCGCCGCAGAAGTACAAAAACCGGATTTCAACGGCGCCATGCTGAACATAGCCGGCGAAGGCTGCTATTGCGCAGTCAGAAGCTGACGGCGGAAAGGTTCGCAGAGCGGGGAGCAAAGTAATCCGCAAAACTCGCTGTAAATCCATCCCTGGAAGCTCGGCAGCCGCATCCATGCGGCTGACGGTTTTGCGGATTACTTTGCTCCCTGCGGCTCTTTACGAACACCTGCCGTAGTAAGTTTTGCAGGCAACATCTCGCCCCGCACGCGAAAACGACCACAGATGCTAATCAGAATCACGCGCCGCCGGTTTCGTTGGCGTCGCCTTGTAATCCTTTGATGTGAGCGACGACGGAGCGGGCCAGAGCGCTGTGGTTGTAACCACCTTCCAGAGTGCTCACGATTCTGCCGTGGCAGCAGGCATCAGAGACTTTTCGCAGTTCTGCGGAGATCCACTTGTAATCGTCTTCCCGCAAGCGTAAATGCGCCATGTGGTCTTCTGCATGGGCATCGAACCCTGCAGAAATCAGGATCAGCTCGGGTTTATAGTTCTTCAGTGCATCGAACCAGTAAGACACTTTTTCCCGGAACGCTTCACCCGTAGCTCCCGCGTCCAGTGGTACACCGAGAATGTTGCTGGCAGAAACCGGTGCGCCGCTATGGGGATAGAACGGGTGCTGGAACGATGAGCACATCATAATGCGCTCATCACCGGCAATAATATTCTCCGTGCCGTTACCGTGGTGTACGTCAAAATCCACAATGGCTACCCGGCTTAAATCATATTGTTTCAATGCGTAACGGGCGGCGACAGCAATGTTGTTAAACAGGCAGAACCCCATGGCCGAGGCGTATTCTGCATGGTGACCCGGCGGGCGCACGGCACAAAATGCCTGCCGGTCCTCTCCGTCCATTACCCAGTCTACTGCGTCTATGCCTGCACCGGCAGCATACAGCGCAGCGCTCAGTGTGATGGGGGTCATACCGGTATCATCTTCCACCCATACCAGACCCGTTTTCGGCGAGCGTTTGAAGATACTGTCGACATAGTACGGGTCATGAGCTAAGACCAGGTGTTCCTTTTTGCAAGGTTTGGCATCGGCATGCTGGCAGGTCATTTCCAGGCCTGACGCCAGTAACTGATCGTCGATGGCATACAAGCGGTCCGGGGATTCCGGATGGTCATGCCCCACATCATGATGCAGGCAATCCTTGCCGCGAAATATCCTCACTGTCACGCTTCATCCTCCAGTTTCAATTCCAGTTCAACATCGCTGGGATCACTGGAAAACAGGCGCTTAAAATTAGCATTCTCGAAAATCGCAATCATCGGCTTATTTTCAGCCCGCACATAGGCCAGCATGCGGCGCATCTTTCTGGCTTTGGCGATATCAATCAGGCGGGACAACAGCAACTTGGCCATGCCCTTCCCTTGCTGATTTTCACGGGTAACAAATGCTGCTTCGCAGGAATTATCTTCAGGATTAAAGTAGAACCGGCCCACCGCGTGAATCGTGATCCGCGAACCTTCCTGACGCACAATACACAAGGCCGCATCAGTGCGCTGATCCACACTCACCAGATTACAGGATTTCTCCCGTGACATTTGTTTAGGGTCATAGTTGTAACGCAGGCGCAGCGTCTCTTTCGTATGGGAATAGAAAAACTCCTGAAGACGGCGTTCATCTGCCGGATTCAGCGGCCGCAGATAATAGGTCTCCCCCTGAATCACCAGTTTTTGTAACTGAATTGCGCCCAGTTCAGGAATATCCGTCGGGTACTTTTCCTGATAATGGGGCACCCAGTAATTCTTGCGGACCTCTTCCAGTAACTGCCCCCTGAATTTCGGGTGCGCCACACGGATAAGCTCCATGGCCCGTTCGCGGATACTCTTGCCCCGCAAAGACGCCACGCCGTATTCAGTTACCACGTAGTGTACATTTCCGCGGCTGGTCACCACGCCCGCCCCTTCTGTGATACAGGGCTTTATACGGGATACCGTTTCGTTTTTTGCCGTAGAAGGTAAAGCAATGATGGGCTTACCGCCTTTACTCATAGATGCGCCGCTGACAAAATCCACCTGCCCGCCAATGCCGCTGTAAAAATCGTAACCAATGGAATCAGCCACCACCTGTCCGGTGAGATCCACTTCAAGAGCACTGTTTATGGCTACCATTTTGTCGTTTTTGGCGATGTTGGTAGGCTTATTCACATAACTGCTGGGGTAAAACTCAATATGCGGGTTGTTATCAATGAAGTCATATAGTTTGCGGGTACCGATAGCAAAACTGGTCACCACTTTGCCAGGGTGAAAAGTCTTCTTCCGGTTGGAAATCGCACCGGACTCAATCACTTCAATAATACTGTCTGTGAGCATTTCACTGTGAATGCCCAGGTCTTTATGGTGCAGCAGGTATTTTAATGTGGCGCTGGGAATTTTACCGATGCCGAATTGCAGGGTTGAGCCGTCTTCCACCAGCATCGCCACATATTGCCCAATCCTTTCAGTAATACTGTCTATGGGTGGCGGGGCTACCTCAACCAGCTCCTGGTCCGCCTGAATACATGCTGTAATTTCGCTGATATGAATATAGGAATGTCCTGATGTGCGGGGAACAGACTCATTGATTTGCGCAATCACGATATCGCAATGCCGGACTGCCGACATGCATATATCTACCGATGCACCTAACGAGCAGTAACCGTGCTCATCCGGCGGACTCACGTTGACCAGCACCGCATCCAGTTGCAGTGTGCCGTCAGTAAACAGACTGGATATTTCAGATAAGAACACGGGCGTGTAGTCGGCCCTTCCTTCATCTACAGCACGGCGCACTTCTTCGCCGCCAATAAAAAAAGTGTTTACTTTAAACAGTTGCCGGTGTTGCTCCTTTGCCCAGCGCGTGTCGCCCAACGCCAGCATGTGCACCATTTCAATGTCACTGAAGCCTGTACTGTGATCGATAAGATCCTGAATGAGAGCATAAGGTACAGAGGCATTACCGCCTACAAATACACGACAGCCCGATTTGATGAGTTGGTTCCATACCGGTTTTGGAGGTAAAACCACAGCCATGTCAGCATTCTCCGCATCAATACGTTTTACAGCATGACCGGCATCTTGCCATATTCTGCTCTGAAGGTATTGATCGGAATTAATTTTTAAGACTAAAAGCGGACACGGAACAGGAACACAATAAGCCCCCTCAGCTCCTGCTCACAAATAGAAATCTTGACCGGGGTTATAATAGTGATACTCTGCCACCGCCAATAATGAAAATCATTATCATTTACAGTTAACACAAATAAACAATACACAAACGCAGGACGCAAATTTCATGAGAAAAAACAAACTGGCTTTGGCTATACAAAACAGTCTTTTTACCGCTCTGGTGACGACAAGCTCTGCTTATGCACAGCAGGACAATATACAAAGCCTGCCTGAAGAGGACACGCAGCGGATTGAAAAAATCATGGTAACGGGTAACAAAATTGCCCGTTCGCTGCAAGAAACAACCACCAGCGTAGCGGTGCTCACTGCGGATCAACTGGAAAAAAAGAATATTAATACTTTTGTTGACTCACTTACCGAAACAGCAAACGCTTTTGCCTTGCCCGGTGGCAAATTCAGCATTAGAGGAATAGATGGATTCAACGTATCGGGTTCAGGCACCAGCTTCCTGGCAAGTGTGTATGTTGACGGTGCGCCATTACCTCAACGTATGATCCAGGGTGGCGCGTTTTCAACTTGGGATGCCAGACAGGTTGAAATTTTACGGGGTCCTCAATCGACATTGCAAGGACGAAACGCGCTGGCGGGTGCCGTTATACTCACTTCTAACGAAGCTACTTTTGATTGGCAAGGCCAGTACAGAGTTCAGGCCGGTGAGCTGGGAGAGCGTGAACTGGGCTTTGCTGTGGGTGGAGGGCTGGTAGATGATTGGCTGGCTTTTCGGGTGAGTGCCGAAACCAAGGATATCGACGGGCATATTTACAACTCCACACGCCATGAATACGCGGATTACCGGGACGATGACACCTATCGTGCAAAAATCCTTTTGGCACCAGACTCCGTGCCAGAGTTCTACGCTCAACTGACGTATACACATACCAGGAGTTTACGCGGTTCAGAACCGCTACAAATAGCTGAAGGGGAAAACCCGTTTAATAACAAAACCGTACAATACAATGATCTTCGGGAGCAATTTAGTAACGGTGATTTAGTTTCACTTGAAGTCAATTATGACATAGATGATTTCCTCACCTTTTCCTCCTTCACAACCTGGTCAGACACGGATTCCGGGTTCACATGGGATAGCGATTACATTGGTGATACCGGCACGGATTTCCCTGATGATACAGGTGGCTTGCTGCTCCTCGAACACCTTTCAAACACGTTGACTCAAGAATTAAGAGTAACCTTTGACTACGATGACTTTAGCGGTGTCGCAGGCCTGTTTTATTATGATTACCAACAAGATAGTAAAAATGAAGGCCTGTCTTCTTACGCGTTAAGCCGGTTGGGTTTAACCAGTACATATCTCCAATACGCATACGGGCTGGATACTTCCATTGCAGATCTGGTAATAGCTGAATATGCCGGTTTTGACCCTGCCCAGGTATCGCAGGTATCCATTATCAATATAGAAACTGAAAGTTACGCCGCTTTTGCAGATGCGGTTTGGCACATTAATGATAAATGGGATATTTATGGCGGCTTTCGCTGGGATCACGAACAGCAGTACTTTAACAGCGAAGGTATTTATACTATTTCCAACGTAGATAAACTTCCTTCCGGGGATCAATACGCTGGAACACCCTATGCCGGGGTAACACAGATCATCGCAGGACTAAACGCTTATTTAATGTCAGTAGCTGACGCTGCATCGCAGCCGTCCACACCCGGTGACGCCAGCTTTAGTGACTTATTACCAAAATTAGGAGTGAGCTACCGCTGGAGTGACGATATTGTTACTAGCTTTACCGTACAGGAAGGTTATCGTTCTGGCGGCGTGTCGGTAAATTCTGGCCAATCCTACGTATACGATTACGACTCAGAATCAACCGTCAACTATGAATTCTCATTCCGTTCTGCCTGGCTAAACGATCATTTAACCCTGAATGCAAATGTCTTTTATATTGACTGGACAGATCAACAAGTCTCAGTACAACTGTCTAACAATACTTATGACAGAGAAACGCAAAACGCGGGTTCATCAGAAGTAAAAGGATTTGAAGTTGAGTTAAACTACATGATTAATAATGAGTGGAATGTCTACACTTCAACAGGCCACTCTAAAACCAGGTTCATTGACTTTATTGTCGAAGTCCCCACTGAAAATGAAATAATTGTCTATGATCTTTCCGGACGTCGCTTTGCCGATTCGCCAGAATGGACAGCTAATGCCGGTGTAACATACAACGCCGATAGCGGATGGTATGCGAATGCCAATATCAACTACGCAGACAATGCGCCAACATCAGTCAACCCCTACACATCCAGCTATAATGAAGGTGAATATGGCTTTGATATGTACAATGACGGAAGAACACTCATCAACGCTAAACTGGGTTACCGGTGGGACGATTTTGGTCTTTATATCATTGGTAAAAACCTGACTAATGAAGAGTATATAACGTCGGCATCGGTGCGTAGTCCGATTCTGGGTTACCCGCGCCAGTTTAGTGTGTCCTTGCGCGGTTCGTTCTGACATAGCAAGTACAACTCTTGAACTGTCTCTGCAATTAAAAACGCCGCCCTGCAAACTGCAGGGCGGCGTCGTTCAGAAGTACTATGGATTACTCTTCTTCAGTGGCTTTCTTTGCGCCAAACCACTTCACGACCATTACATAGAACATAGGTACGAAGAAGATAGCCAGGAAGGTTGCCGCGAACATCCCCCCCATTACAGCGATACCGATAGCGTTCTGGCTTTCAGAGCCCGCGCCGGAGGAAATAGCCAGCGGCGTTACACCCAGAATGAAGGCCATGGACGTCATCAGGATAGGACGGAAACGTTGCCTGGCAGCAGTCGATACCGCTTCCATCAAGTCAATACCGTGCTCGTACTGTTCCTTAGCGAATTCCACAATCAGAATGGCGTTTTTCGCTGCCAGACCTACTGTGGTTAAGAACGCTACCTGCAGGTAAACGTCGTTCGGCAAACCGAATAACCACGCGGCGACTACCGAACCTAAAATACCTAACGGTACCACCAGCATGACGGCGAATGGTACAGACCAGCTTTCATACAGTGCAGCCAAACACAGGAATACTACCAGAATAGACAATGCATAAAGCATAGGCGCCTGCGAACCGGCGGCCTGTTCTTCATAAGACAAGCCGGACCATTCCAGACCGAAGCCCGGTGGTAACTGCTTCACCAGTTCCTGTGCCACGGCCATTGCTTCACCAGACGATACGCCCGGTGCAGGACTACCCTGAATATTCACAGCAGAGACACCGTTAAAACGTTCCAGTTTAGGTGAGCCGTAATTCCACTCTACTGTAGAGAACGCACTGAACGCTACCATGTCACCATCGCTGTTGCGCACGAACCATTTTTCCAGATCTTCAGGATCCATACGGTAAGCGGCATCAGCCTGCATATACACTCGCTTGATACGTCCGGCGTCAATGAAGTCATTCACGTAAGTAGAACCCCAGGCGATGCTGAGCGTGCTGTTAATATCGCTGAGAGATAAGCCAAGTGCAGACGCTTTTTCACTGTCGATGTTAATCTTGAACTGAGGCACATCGCTCAGGCCATTCGGACGTACACCCACCAGTTTCGGATTCTGAGCGGCCATACCCAGGAACTGATTACGGGCATTCATCAGGGCTTCGTGGCCGTTACCGGCGCGATCTACCAGTTGGAAATCAAAGCCTGTTGCATTACCCAGTTCACGGATTGGTGGCGGTAAAATCGGGAATGCCATGGCATCTTCGATTTGTCCCAGAGCACCGTAGGCCTGATTAATAACAGTAAACGCACTGCTGGACTCGTCCCGCTTCTCCCAGTCGACCAGGTGAGCAAAGGCCATTCCTGAGTTCTGCGCAGCACCGGTGAAACTGAAGCCGACAATGGTAAACATGTCTTTCACCACATCGCCTTTGTTATCCAGGAAGAAATCTTCCACCGTCTTCATCGATTCCAGCGTACGGCCAGCTGTTGCGCCCGGAGGAGCATTAACCAGAACCATTACCCGTCCCTGATCTTCATCCGGTAAGAACGAGCCTGCCAGCTGACCGAAAATAAACGCCATGCCACCAACCAGCACTACGTAAATCAGCAGAAAGCGCTTGATTTTACCCGCCATACCCACAGCCGCGCGCTCGTAGCCGTCACGACCTTTGTTGAAGTTACGGTTAAACCAGCCGAAGAAGCCCGTTTCACGCTTGTTCATCACATCTTTTTTGCGCAGCAGTACGGCACATAAAGACGGGGACAAGATAATTGCCACCAGTACGGAGAAGGTCATGGCTGCAACAATGGTGATTGAGAACTGACGATAAATCGAACCGGCAGAGCCGCTGAAGAAAGCCATAGGAATGAACACGGTAGAGAGCACCACAGCAATACCCACCAGCGCGCTGGTGATCTGCCCCATGGATTTACGGGTTGCTTCCCTGGCAGAAAGCCCCTCTTCTTCCATGATACGTTCAACGTTCTCTACCACAACGATGGCATCATCCACCAGCAGACCGATAGCCAGGACCATAGCAAACATGGTCAGTACGTTAATGCTATAGCCGAAGGCAAACAGAACCGCGAATGTTCCCATCAGTACAACAGGTACGGCAATAGTGGGTACCAGTGTCGCCCGCCAGTTTTGCAGGAACAGCAGCATCACGAAGAATACCAGTACAATGGCTTCCAGCAGGGTTTTAACCACTGATTCAATTGACAGTTTGATGAACGGCGAACTGTCGACAGGATACACCACCTCAACACCGTCAGGCAGGTTCACCGCCATTTCTTCAACTTTGGCTTTTACCCGTTCAATGGTGTCCAGTGCGTTCGCACCGGTCGCCAGAGATACCGCCATACCGGACGCCGGCTGACGGTTATAACGGGCAATGTAGCTGTAGTTTTCAGAGCCCAGTTCAACCCGTGCCACGTCTTTCACGCGCACCTGTGAACCGTCGGTGTTAACCCGCAATACAATATTTTCGAAATCTTCCACGGTACGCAGGATAGACTGCGCCGTGATAGTGGCATTGATTTGCTGACCTTCAATGGCCGGCAGACCACCAAGTTGTCCGGCAGATATGTCTGTATTCTGAGTTTGTACAGCGCCCTGAACATCCACAGGCGTCATGTTGTAGCTGTACAGTTTGTCAGGGTCCAGCCAGATACGCATAGAACGCTGGGCACCGAATACACGGGTTGTACCCACGCCGTTCACACGGGAAATGGGATCCTGATATTCTGATACCAGCAGGTCACTCAAATCGAACTGGGACAAGCGCCCGTCTTTAGAGTAGAAACCGATAACCACAGCAAACGTATCGTTTGATTTAGTCACGGTTACGCCCTGCTGCTGCACCTGTGTAGGTAACAGGGAGACGGAGCTTTGTACCTTGTTCTGAGTCTGAACCTGCGCAGTGTCCGGGTCAGTGCCAGGCTCGAAGGTCAGGGTAATCGTCATCCGGGTATTTTCACTGCTTGATACGAAATAACGCAGATTGTCGATACCCGACAGACTTTGCTCAATGATTTGGGTGACGGTATTTTCGATAGTTTCCGCAGAGGCGCCGGGATAAGACGCACTGATGGTTACCGAGGGAGGGGCAACCTTGGGATACTGTTCGATGGGAAGACCTTGTATAGACAAGAGGCCGGCCATGATTGTGATCAGAGCCAGCACCCATGCAAACACAGGGCGATCAATAAAAAAACGTGCCATAAAGAATGTGTTCCTGCCTGAAAATTAGTCGCGCTTACTGTCCGTTTTTCGCCTGAGCGTTACCGGCCTGCCAGGGTTTAGCATTCACCTGCATACCCGGCTGCACTTTCTGATAACCGGTCACAATGACTCTGTCACCAGCCTGCACGCCACCTTTCACCATGTACTGATCCTGCCATGCACCTGATACAGTGATCTGGCGGGGCTCAACTTTGTCCGACGCATTCACCGTCATGACCACCATCGAACCGTCTGGCTGACGGGTGGTCGCACGTTGCGGTACCAGCAACTCATCGGTGTTAGACAGCACCACGGTGGCTTTCACGAAAAGACCCGGCATCAACAGTGAATCAGGGTTAGGCAGTTCTGCACGCAGTGCAACTGCACCGGTTGTTTCATCTACCGTCACTTCAGAGAATTTCAGTTCTCCCTGATGTTCATACGCTTCACCTGTGGTTTCATCCAGAATCAGCTTCACCGGCAGAGTGCCACTTTGCTGCATCGCTTTACGCAGTGTCAGAACACCTTTGCCGCTTTGCTGCATATCAACATAAACCGGATTCAACTGGGTAATGGTAGCCAGTTGTTGTTCCTGATTGGCTGTTACCAGCGAACCGACGGTGACATAACTGCGGCTGATCTGACCGCTGATAGGGGCGTACACTTTGGTGTAGTCTAAATCCACTTTGGCTAAATCTACCGCGGCCTGGGCGACACTGATTTGCGCTTCTGCCTGCTCGGCTTCAGCCAGTGCATCATCGTACTCCTGACGGCTGACGGCGTTGCGGCTGAGCAAATCTTTATAACGGGCTGAACGTGCTTCCAGCGTTTTCAAACTCGCCTGCGCACTTTTCAGATCAGCTTTCGCACTGGCCAGTTGCGCAGCGAAACGGGCATCATCGATTTGGTAAAGTTGCTGGCCTTTTTCCACCAGCGCACCTTCTTCAAACAAACGTTCGGTCAGCACACCTTCTACCTGCGGACGCACCTGCGACTGGCGCATCGGGCTCACACGTCCGGGCAGTGTAACCGTGTGCTCTACCTGCTGACTGGCAATTGTCACTACAGACACAGAAGGTGCGGGTTGCTGACCACCCTGGCCCGCCTGTGCGGCCTGTTGCCCGTTTTGGTCAGAACAGCCACCGGCAACGGCCAGCGCTATCGCTGTGACGGCAGTTAAAAGCAGTTTTTTCATAACAATAAGTCTTCCTGATACAGCCACAAGGGCTGGACAATTGCACATTAAAAGTTTACCTTCTAAAGATACGTTCTTGTATGTATGTTGTCAATCTCGCGGAGAATACGATGCGCAGAACAAAAGAAGATGCTGAGCTCACAAAACAGACCATATTAAAGGCCGCTGTCGATGTTTTTACAGAGCGCGGCGTCGCTAAAGCATCCCTTGAAGAAATCGCCCGTAAGGCAGATGTAACAAGGGGTGCCGTGTACTGGCACTTTAAAAACAAAATGGAGATTTTCGATGCGCTCCATGAGAATCTGCATACTCCTTTTATTGAACGGATCATGGAAGGACTGGAAGCTGAACACCCCAATCCTGTCGGTCAGTTACAGGAGTTATGTACGAACATATTCCTCGATCTCGATCAAGATGAGCAACTTCGTAAAACACTTACACTCTTCATGTTAAAATGTGATTACAGTGGTGACTTAAAGTGCAGTCAGGAAAAACACACAAAAGCAAAGTACGACAAAATTCAGGCGTTCGCTGCATACTACAAACGGGCCATTAAATTGGGGCAGCTGTCAGCGGATATCACGCCTGAAGATTACACCCTGGCGATGAACTGTTTTATGCGTGGCATTTTGTCAGAATATCTTGAAGCGCCGGAAGCCTTCGACATCACCACGAAAGCCCCCATCCTGATGAAAATCTATTTCGGCGGACTACGTACCGATAATGTTTAGACCAGCGGTTCCTGCTTAACCGCACTCAGCAATACTTCACAGGCTCTCACCAACTCAGCTGCAACCGGATTGTCCCCCCCTTTGTCAGGATGGTGCCTGTGCAATAAATGACGATATTGTTTCTTTATCAGGCTGCGGGTCAGTCGTATATCCGGTGCGATCTCCAGCACATTGCGTGCTTCATTAATCGTATTTTCGTCTGCGGACATGTGAAAGCCGCTGCTCATTTTGACCCAGAAACTGTCTATCAGCGCATCCACATCTTCTTTGCCGGTGCTGTCAAAGTTGTTCCAATCCAGATAGTAATCCCGCAGCGGATCTGCCAGTGCAGGGGTTTCTGTTTCATCCGGCATGGGCTCCAGCCGGATGGACGTAGTGTGGATGTTCAGTAAGCCCTGTTTTTCCGCCAGCCACTCATCCTGAAGGCGGTAAAGACAATGGAACAGAATAAAGTGACAACGGAACAGCGCCAGACTGTCGCGCAAGGCGCTTTCATCGAAAAGCGAATACGGTGGTTTTTGCAACAGGCTGATGAGCTCAAACTCGCTGCTCCCCGCTTCGAACCGGCTTTGCATCGCATAGAGTGTCAGTTGTAAGTGTCTGAGTGTTGCTTCATGACCAGCGGAGAGTGTCATGTCAGGCTTTACCATCCGGCAACTCAGGTTCCGGCAGACGCCACAACCAGATAAGCACACACAACATCATGATATCCGTACCGGCCATCACCCAAACCGGCGTGGCTGTTACTGCCATGATCACCGCCGACAGTGACATACCTGCCGTGGCAGCATATTTTGCACTGCGCGGCATACAGCGTCCGTTTCGCCAGTGATGAATTATCGGTCCGGTGACTTTGTGATTGTCCAGCCATAAAGCCAGCGACGGTGAACTGCGGGCCGCCAGCCAGGCAGCAATCAGCACGAAGACCGTTGTCGGCATACCCGGCACGACCACACCAATAAACCCAAGCGTCAGACTCACACAGGCACCCAGCATTAAACACCACCGGTAAGGTGCTGTTAACATGCTGTTTTTACGGCTAGTCCGGTGCGACATAGATAACTCAGAACCGTGTTGCTGTGTGTAGAGGAATATCTTTCACTTTACTCCATAATTCGCCTGAATTCATTGCTTCTTCGCCACATATCCTCCGCAAACTTGCCAGATTACAGTGCTGAAATAACCCTACACACCGTAACGGAAGACGCTCATGCTCACGAACCCCAGCCGCCGCTGCCCTGCCCGCAGCCACTTTAATTTGTTGCTATTGATACTCTTCATGTGGCCGGCTTTTGCTTCTTTTGCTGACACACTACCCCGCTACCAGTCCGGTAATATGACGTTACAAAGCAACGACGCAAACGGGCAGGCCGCTTTACATGTACTCACGGATGCAGATGTTCAGATCAACGGCGTACTGGTGAACGTGACGTACCGGCAGATTTTTAAAAACCAGAGCAACGGTCCGGTCAATGGTGTGTACACCTTTCCGCTGCCGGACAAGGCGGCTGTTACTCGTATGACTATCCGTACCGGCTCACGGGTGATTGAAGGCATTATCAAGCCACGGCAGGAAGCCCGGCGCCTTTACCGCGACGCAGTGGTGCAGGGAAAACGGGCTGCACTGACTGAACAGCAGCGCCCCAATTTGTTTACCCAGCAAGTTAGTCATATCGCACCGGGAGAAACCATAGAGGTCACACTGCAATTTCTTGATATTGCAGAGTTCCGCCGGGGCGAATTCTCATGGAGGCTGCCAACAACACTGACACCCAGGTACATGCCGGGTATGAACATGAACAGCCTTGAAACGGAGACCCGGGCAACCACCGGGTATGCAGACCCTGCGGATCTTTTTCCGCCGTTTATTCTGCCGGGCAGTGGAAAGACGAATCCCCTGGCGCTCAATATTTCTCTGAAAAGTGGCTTGCCACTCACTTCAGTATACGCGCTGTATCATGACATTGACCTTGCAAAACAAGACGAAACGTTCACTGTCACCCTTAAAGAGGGTCATAGTGAAATGGACAGGGACTTTGTGCTTCGCTGGCTTCCGGCTCCTTCATCTGAACCGGTGGCAGCCCTGTTTTCAGAACAATCCGGTGATGAATATTTCTCCATGCTGATGGTGGTGCCTCCGGCAATTACCGGGCAGCAAACATTAGCCCGTGATATTACATTTGTCATTGATACATCGGGTTCTATGCAGGGACAGTCAATTGTTCAGGCTAAATCCAGTCTGATTACAGCCATTGATAAACTTAAGGATACCGACCGTTTTAACGTTATCGCTTTTAACGATAAATTCTCGCTGATGTTCGCAGAGGCAAATTTTGCGACACATCCGGCAAGACAAGCAGCGCGGCAATGGGTAAATCAGTTGCAGGCTGATGGCGGCACGCAAATGTTCCCTGCGCTGACTGCGGCCTTTGCACAAAATGCGGACGAACGCCTTCACCAGGTGGTATTCATCACTGATGGTGCTGTAGGTAACGAAGCAGAATTATTCAGTCTTATTCACGACACCGCAGGTACATCGCGGTTATTCACCGTGGGGATAGGCTCTGCTCCCAACAGTTACTTTATGCACAAAGCGGCATCAACCGGTCGGGGCACCTACGAATTCATTGCCAGTCCGCAGGATATTGCCCCGCAGATGAACAGCCTGTTCGTAAAGCTTAACCACAGTGCTGCCAAAAACATTGTGCCGGGGTGGCCGGAAGGTGCAGAGGTATATCCTGCAAATACACCGGATTTGTATCTTAACGAACCCCTGCTGTCTTTTGCCTCCACAAAAACACCTGTCAGTAGTGTCACCGTGAGCGGCGAAACAGCCAGTCAGCTTTGGTCGAAAACGCTGGCATCTTCAGATATGCCCGAAAACAGCGGCGCCGGCGCCCGCTGGGCCAGACAAAAAATTGCCCATATTGAAGATGAAGGACGAAGTGGCTTACTCAATGAAGAGCAGGTTAAAGACGACATTACAGCAGTGGCCCTGCAACATAATTTACTGTCCCGCTTTACGTCATTTGTTGCTATCGACCAGACGCCCGTTACTTCTGAAAATAGCACTCGTCCGCCGCTCCGCTTACAAGTCGCGAATCAACTTCCACGGGGGATGTCGCAACAGGAACTGCAATATCCGCAAACCGCTACCACTGCTGACTTCACTCTTTGGCTTGGCATCCTGTGTACTGTTGCAGGTCTTGTGTTGTTGCTCTGGCAGCGCGGAAACATGAGATAGGGCGTGCCGGCAATGATGAACAGAGTAAAATGGCTTAAAACGGCACTCCCCGCGCTGCTTTTGATAGCCGGTACACTATGTTTCGGTAATACCTTGTGGATTGCGGCAAAGGCAGTATTAGCGCAACGGCTTATTGCAGGAGCGTGGGAAGAAACCCTGGCTACCGGCCACACCGTTAAACCCTGGTCATGGTCAGATACCTGGCCCGTTGCCGTACTGACTTTTCCCGGCCATAGTCAGCGCCTTTACATATTGTCGGGCAGTCATGGCAGCAGTCTGGCCTTTGGCCCCGGCCACATCGATGGCACGGCACTGCCCGGGGAAACCGGCACCCAGGTATACTCCGGTCACCGCGACACCCATTTCAATTTTCTGCAGCACGTGAAAGCCGGAGATACCTTTCAGATCCAGGACAATCGCGGACAATGGCGCACCTATCGGGTAAGTAAGACCGATATTGTTGATTCACAATCAGGCCGCTGGTTGATCGAACGGAACAAAGAAGAGGTTCAACTCGTAACCTGCTACCCTTTCGACGCTCTGACACCTAATCCGCGGTTGAGGTTTATCGTAAAAGCGATACCTTTATGAATACGGCGCTATTGGCATAAATAACATTTGCTATACGGTTTTATTTATTCAAACAATGGATAAAGATATACCGTACAAATATTTAGTACTGTCACAGTGCCAGCAACTAAAAGGAATCGTTATGTGTCATCTGTGTCCGGAACCCAATCGCCGGCGGGTCTTAAAAGGCATGTCTGCCCTTGCCACGCTTTCCACCATTTCGCTGTCGGCCTGCTCCGGAAAAGAGGCAAAACAGAACAGCGCAGCTACTTTGCCCGGCTCAGCCAGTGCGTTACCTCTTAACGACGTGCGCCTGCTCGATTCTGACTTTCTGAATGCCGTCACGGCAAACAGCCATTACCTCATGGAACTCTCACCGGACCGCTTTTTACACAACTTCCACAAATTTTCCGGATTAGAAACGAAAGGTGAGATTTATGGCGGCTGGGAGGGAGACACGATAGCCGGACACAGCCTTGGTCATTACATGTCCGCATTAGCGCTTTTGCACGCTCAAACCGGTAAGAAAGAAGCAAAAACACGCCTAGCTTATATTATCGATGAGCTTGCCAGGTGCCAGGAAGCACAGGGAGATGGCTACGTCGCAGGATTCACCCGCAAGCGTAAAGACAAAACCATCGTTGATGGCAAAGAAATCTTTCCTGAAATCAAGCGCGGTGATATTCGTTCAGCAGGTTTTGACTTAAACGGTTGCTGGGTGCCCTTCTATAACTGGCATAAGCTGTTTGCGGGTTTGTTTGACGCACAAACATACTGTGGCCTGGACACGGGTATTCCTGTTGCAGCAGGGCTGGCGACCTACATTGAAGACCTATTTGCCGCCCTCACGGATGAACAGGTACAAACCGTACTGGATTGCGAGCATGGGGGGATAAACGAAAGCTTCGCGGAATTGTATGCGCGAACCAGTGACAAACGCTGGCTTTCGCTTGCAGAACGTTTGTACCATAAAAAAGTGCTTGCACCACTGGCTAACGGTGAAGATGAGCTGGCGAATATTCACGCCAATACGCAAGTCCCCAAATTAATTGGTCTGGCCCGACTCTATGAACTAACAGGGAAAGCCAGTGATCAAAACGCGGCACACTTTTTCTGGGAAACCGTAACCAATCACCACTCCTATGTAATTGGTGGTAATGCTGACCGCGAATATTTCTTTACTCCAGACAGTATTGCTAACCATATCACCGAGCAAACCTGCGAAGCGTGCAACACTTACAATATGTTGAAATTAACCCGTCATCTTTATAGCTGGCAGCCTGACGCGGCATATTTCGACTATTATGAGCGCGCCCACCTCAACCATATGTTAGCGCAAATCGATCCTGCCACCGGCATGGTAACGTACATGACGCCGCTTATGTCAGGAGCAGCCCGCCATCACTCAAGCAAATTTGACAGCTTTTGGTGTTGCACCGGCTCAGGTATGGAGACCCATGCCAAACATGGTGACTCTATCTGGTGGCAAGGTGACGACACACTCTTTGTGAATTTATTTATTCCTTCTACAGTAAACTGGGCTGCAGGCAAGGCCGCACTCACTATGGAAACCGCTTACCCTTATCAGGGCTCTGTAACGCTTACTGTAAATAAAGCGGACAAAGCATTTCGTCTTGCCATGCGAATTCCAGCCTGGGCTGGCGATGATTGGTCGGTTACCGTCAACGGGACTCCTGTCGGGGCTTCGCAATCCAGAAGATACGCAACTATTCACCGTCGCTGGAAAGCAGGCGACAAAGTGGAACTGATGCTTCCGTTGCCACTTCGCCTGGAAGCCACTCCGGGTAACGACAACGTAGTAGCAGTATTGCAAGGCCCAATGGTAATGGCGGCAGATCTTGGCAGTAGTGATGAGCCGTGGAACGGCACTGCCCCCGCTCTGGTTGGGGACGATCTCATTGGCGGACTCATCAGCCTGCAACCAGAAAAAGCTATATACCAATCCAAAGGTATTGGTCGTCCTGCCGACATGACATTCTCACCATTCTATGCCAATCATCACCGGCGAAGTGCCGTGTATTTTGAGAAATTTACCAACGCGGAATGGTCGAAAGCTGAAATTGCTTACGCTGAAGAGCAGGCCCGTTCAAAAGATCTGGCAGAGCGTTCCGTAGATGTCATGCATTTAGGAGAAATGCAGCCCGAACGTGATCATAATTTAGAGTCGGAAATCAGCTACCCTGTTGTTTACAGGGGCAAACAGGGCCGTGATGCGAGGACGGGTGGATTTTTTAGTTTCGATTTCGATACCGCGTCCGGTCCGTTAAAACTTCAAGCTACGTATTGGGGTGAGGAGCGCCCGCGAGAATTTTATATTTTCATTGATGGCCAAAAAGTGGCGACCCAGCAGCTTAATTTTGATCATCCGGGGAAATTCTTTGATATGGTTTACGATATCCCTGAAGCACTAACCAAAGCGAAGGATAAAGTAAACGTGAGGTTTGAGCCGAAACAAGGAAACACCGCGGGTCCGGTGTTTGGTGTATTGCTATTCAAGCCCAGTAAAGAGGTTATCTGAGGTGATTTACGGCTTCTTTATACCGCAGTAAAGAAGCCTTTTTGTCTTTCCATCCGGATGTTACCGCTCAGGCGCAGCATTGTGTTGCCGTTCCCTTTTTATACGCTACGATTGTAGTTATCTCGTGTCGATAAAAATTCCGGTTACCCATATTTGCGTAACCGGTTTACACTCGCCACCCGTTTAATATCAGGCAGTATTTATTTATGGATTTTGCGTTAAGCAATCAGGAACTTTATGTATGGCTTGGGATCCTTTTCTGTATCTCACAATCAGCCATGTTCTCAGGACTCAATCTTGCGTTCTTTTCGGTCAGCCGTTTGCAACTGGAAATGGAGGTAAGCCACGGAGATAAAACCGCAGCTAAAATTCTGAAGCTGAGACAAGATTCAAACTTCCTGCTCACTACTATTTTATGGGGCAACGTAGGCATTAACGTATTACTGGCGTTATTGTCAGACTCCGTGCTGACGGGTGCAGCTTCGTTCCTGTTCTCCACCGGTTTTATTACCATTTTCGGTGAAATCATGCCGCAGGCTTATTTCTCCAGAAATGCAATGCGTATGGCGTCAGTGTTATCACCGGTAATGCGCTTCTATCAGATTATCCTGTATCCCGTATCCAAGCCTTCTGCCCTGCTGCTTGATGGCTGGCTGGGCCGGGAAGGCGTTGAATACATGCGGGATAACGACCTACGTAAAGTGATTAAACAGCATGTGGATGCCGAAGAGGCAGAGGTTGATCATGTGGAAGGTACCGGTGCACTGAACTTCCTTGCCATCGATGAAGTATCGGTGATGCAGGAAGGCGAATTGCTGGAGCCGGAATCCATTATCCGGCTGCCAGCCAAACTAGACTTTCCCATTGTGCCTGAATTTGTGCGTAACAGCGCAGATGAGCTTCTGAAGCAAATTAATCAGAGCGGACATAAATGGGTTGTGCTCGCCGATGAGAAAGACAATCCGTTACTCATTCTTGATGCTGACGGTGCTTTGAGGGCAGCCCTTTTTGATACCGACAAACCGTTTGATATTTATGATTTCTGTCACCGTCCGTTAATCGTGCGGGACGAATCGCTGATGTTATCTGAAGTGCTGTGGCACCTGAAAGCCCAGGAAACACTGGATGCCCATGACGATGGAACCATCGACGTTGACGTAGTACTGGTTTGGGGTGCACAGCCCCGCATCATCACCGGGGCGGATATTCTCGGCAGGCTGTTAAAAGGCATCAGCGCCGTCACCCCTGCCAGCGTGACAAAAAATGCAGTTCAGGGCAGTACCGCTGTGGAAGTTGAGACAATAACCAAAGCCGAACAACTCGCAGTTACAGATAAAAAATCAGCTCTTAAATCAGATACTTAAGACATACTTTTGAGATTAACGCAGAGGAGAGCTCACTCACATGTCCCGGTGAATAAAGTGTACACAGTGACTGGGGTGGGCACCAATGTGCGGTTTTCTCTCGCATAAGTGCCACGAAAGGTGTATTTGTCGCGGCCGCAAAATGAATGATGGCCGTTTCCACACTCAGCACCCCGTCTACACCCGCAACCATCGCCGCTAATTCTGTTATGCCTTGCGTGGCAGTAAACACCTCACATTTCACCTGATGTTTCTGCACTAAAACGTCAGCCAGCTTTTTAATACCGGCTAAGCGATGCGGTGGTGTATTAATTACAAACAGTGTATCGGAACACGCAGACGCCATCTTAATCAATACGTCAGACAATTTCTCGTCAGGATAATCACGCTTGGAGGTTGTTGAAATTCCATTTATCAACAGCACGCGGGATGTAGAGTGCTGTTGGTGCCACTGCGTCAACATCGACTGAGTCGCCTTTACAATTGCAGCATCCAGATCCAACGGCTCAAGAGTTTTAACATCTTCCAGGGGGGAAAAAGTCGAAAAAGCACGTTGATATTGTTGCAATATCGGCATCGGTTTATGGCTATTTTCGCGAATGTAGAGGGCATCACAATGACGGTACCTGAAGCGATTCAGCCACTGCCAGCCACCTGCACTTACCGCACCTGCACACCATGCTTTATTGCCGCCGATTTCCCGTGCATAACGTGAAAATACCGTGCTGCGAGTATTGGCGATGAAAAAAACAACATCGTATTTTTCTGCCTTTGCTCTAGCCACTTGCTCAGCACGATGGGCTTCAGACCGGGATTGCGCATAAATGTTGGTAATAAATGGTTCCTGCTGAAGCCAGCCGGAAAGCAAAGACGTGCGGCCCTGATGCCAAGATTTCTTCTGCTTACGAAAGTCATCAAACCAGATATCCAGTTGCAACTGTGGGTACTGTTGCCGGATTTGCTTCAGAAATGTGCGCTGATAGAGGTAGTCACCTAAAGCTAAATGCGTCATAAATAACGCTTTACGAGCTCGCGACAGTTCAGCAACAGTGGTTCGCATGCTAGTTCCAGGAAAAAGACAATGTAAGGGCGCTTTGAGTATCGCCAAGTGTATTTTTACTGATAAACACTCCTACGCCAAGATCTCCTGTCCCAGTATTTTGCGAATAGTCGATTTGTAACAAATATCCGGTTTCATAACCGGCCTGTCCTTCGTCGTCATTAGAAATCAGCGTTCCCCTGGTTGACCAGTGCCGCTCAGCATCTATCTGGTAGTCCATACCTAACGTCAGCACCGTCGAAGCAGGTGAATCACCGTCTTCACGTTGCTCTGCAGCCCAGTGCCCCATAATTATGTTGTTATTGGTATAGCCCGCAGGATAAAGATGATGGACATACCACTTGTCTGCCCAATGGTTTAATTCCGCGCGCAATGACATCTTATCGGTGACCACAGGTAAAAATAAACCTACCCCGTAAGTTTGATTGCCTAACTTATAATTGGACTCGTCACGGGTATCTTCGCCGCCAAACTCAGCATAAAGCTGTACCGGCATCCCCCAGTTAAACTGATAGGCCGTGGTTATCGATGCTTGCTGATTACCAAACTCGTAATTCGGGTCATCGGTTTCTACGTCACCAACATTATCTTTACCAGCGGGGTCGAACAGCGCTTCGAGTACGTCACCAAATGAGAAATCCCGCTCTCCCCCGCCGAATTGCAAGGTGCGGTTAACGCCGATAGTCCAGTTTTCCAATGGCGATAAACTGATATGGATTCCCCCGTGACGCGGGCTTCCCGGCGACATTGTATCTCCCAGCCGTATCTGCTCATGGGGCTCAAGTTTGGAGTAGAAAAGCGTGTATTGAATATTCCAGTCTGAAATAGGTTCAGCATTTGACAACGTGACAGAAGGTGATGCTTCCGCGTGCGTACTGACCAACATGGATGAATAAGCGAAAGGAGAAAACCAGTGATCCCGATATCCAAACTCCATTTGCATATAACTGCCACCAACAGCGACATAGGAGGCGGCATGACGCATGCCTGCCTCGTCGCTATAAATGGCATCTGCAGCAAACAGCAAATAGTCTGAAGGTTGATAGAAACCGCCGGCAGAAAATACAAAAGGATCATCAACCTGCGTTCCGCGACGATTTGGTAGATTCATGTCTCCACTTTCAGCCAGTGTGACATCGACGCGCGCCTGAGTAAGCCCTGCCTGCTTCTTATACACTTCAAGATAGGGCTGAATACCGGCATAAAGCGCAGGATAAGTCGACTTAATACTATCAACCCGTTCCAGCAATGCCTTAACGTGATAAGGTTTTGTTAACGGCGCGTCGCCGGTCACAGCGAACACCTGTTCAATTTTTTGCTCAAAAACCAGAGACAAATTAAGCGGAAGAAGGCCCGATACACCCTTTGCAAACGCACTTTGCGTAAAGATCAGGAGTGAAAACGCGCTCAAACTTATTGACAAGACCCGGAAAAGACGTGTGAAAATGGTCATGCTTCTGAAAATTCATATTTGGTAATGAAAGAAAAGGACTCTCACGAACGAAAGTGCCCGTACGAAGCGGATTATTCTACCACTTTATCAGGAAATATGTTTGCGACTAAATGTAACCGTAAATGTCCCGATGAAACACACAGCACAATGAATTTTTGAAAATATTAATAAGTAATCCGGCAAATAAAGAAGTATTTGGGATACTGCCCGCATATCTGACCTCAAGGTTTTAAATATACGAGCAGTTCTTTACGACTATTTTGTGATTTCCACTTCTTCAATCAGCACACTTTCGATTTCAGCGTGACTAAAAGGTATCGGTAAAAGAGTGTCCCGACAACGGGTAAACTTAGTTGCAGGTTATTTCGAATTCTCATCAATTGCTCTAACAGACTATTTATTTTGGTGTGACAACCTTTATGAAGTGAAACATCCATTCTTTAAATCAATCACATTATCTCTTGAAAAATAATGTACCGATATTGCCGTGAGAAGCGTTTATTCAAGCCACACTTCCAATACAGTTAACTGCTAAAGAAAAAATAGTCAGCCAACATCAAAGAAATGAAGATAAGAATAAACCAGAAACCTGCACTTTCAATTTTTGAACGACTTTTCCACATCAATTATTCCCTAACATGAATATAATTATCGATCGGGGTATTCCTTTGTCATACTTCGTAAATTGCCGGAATTCATAGACAACATACCGCAGAAAAGTACATATGCAACCTGTACCAAAGCCTGAATTTTTGCCTTCAAGGCAAAAAGAAGAAAAATGCTTTAGGGGAGTTATTTATATCCACTGGATAAAATTCCGGACGAAGATAAAATCAACGTTGGAAATTTCACAGATCTTGCGGCTCCAGACGTATCTGAACCGGCTTAACTAAAACGAAGACAAAGTAGTCTTATAGACCTCTGAATAAAACCCATTCGATTTCTATAAATATCAAATTAAAACGAAGACTGTTAAGAGGCCCACTGATGTGCCTACATCTTAAGCATAGTCGTTTAAAGATCTAGCAAAAAGGCTTCTACATCTTCAAACGTTTGAGAATTTTCTGCGAGAGTTTGCTCACCTATCGCAATAAATGCCAAAAGTGCGAATGCTTCATCATCATGCTCTTGTGGTTCCACTTTATCTCTCCTTTTATTATACGTCAGTCATCGCCCTAAAATTGGCGTATTGACCAGCCGGTTATCCGAATCCTTGTTAAGTTCTAGCGTAATTACAAGCACATAGCTACTAACAACGATTCGCACGGGAGTTAGTATCAAAGTGATACTAACTCATTGTTTATAAGAGACTATTGATCTAACCCTTACCTTATACTAGCGTAAAGAGAGATACCACTGACACGATAGTATGACATGCTCACTTACCCCGATGGCTGGCTACTTTACACACTAACCGCTGACAACGCCGCTACCCAGGTTTGTCTCGTCACGCTTTTCAATGACAATTCGATGAGCGTTCACTGCGCAAGACAAGGTGCTGTACCTATCCACACGGAAGAAGGTAGCTATCATTGGACCGCCTCAAATGGAGAGATCTCAATACTGCATCCACTCAAAGAGGGCTGCGTGCGCTCATTGCAACGGGTGTTATTGGACAGCGAGCTGGCAAATTGGCGTGCGGCACACGTGACCGTGCAGCGTATCCGGCTCAGCGACATTTCCCTAGACCAAGCATAAAGGAGACACCATGACTGTATATTGCAATTATGTATGGAAGGTGGATGCAGATACGGAGCCTCGCGATCTGCTGACCCAATTTGCGCGGGAACACTTTCACGCCCATGAGGCTGTGCCCATCGATACCACCCAATATGGCATTGATCATGGCTTGAATGATGTGCGAGCTGTCTTCAAATCCGAACAACATTGGATTGCTTTCTGCTGTCGCTATCAGCACAATGTGGTCGCGACCGAAAGCAAAGTCCTAGCCTTCGCCCAGGCCCACGGCCTGACGGTCGAGCGCATGCGATAGTAAGAACATACCGATGTCGTCATTTTCCGCTGATTTGGTCTTTACGGTCATCCCATCGTCGATCACCCGCTTGGCTGCCACCCATGTCGGGGTAGAAGTCCTGCATGTGCCTACCGGTTTCATTGCCCGCTCGGTGGACTTGCCGTCACAGTATCTCAATCAACAAGCAGCGCTAGCTATCTTGGCGAGCCGATTAACGACTCATGATTAGGGTTAATGTATCGTAGGTATCAACGAGAAAAGAATTAAAAATACCACGGAGTACACTTCGAATTATGCAGCCAGTTAGATAAACATGGATTAGCATTCTGGGTCAAAGAAGCTTGTCAGTTTTGCCGCTACCGATCCTTTTGACACTATACCCAACGGCCTTATATCCATTAGCACGCTTTTTCCACATTCTCTGTAGCATGGGAAAATCATCAATATAATCGTGCACCGTTACTTCTGTTTTATTCGGGTAGTGACGCTGAATACGGCCAGCGTACTGGGCCACAACCCCTTTCCATGAAATTGGGAGCGCCAAAAACAAGGTATCCAGATAAGGCAAGTCAAAGCCTTCCCCCACATATTTACCCGTCGCAATGATGACAGTCCTTTCAGGTAATCCCTTCTGAATCTGTTCAATCCGCTGTTTACGGATCTTAGTACTCACGCCACCATGCAGCTCAATAGTATTGATACCTTGTGTATTTAATTGCTCGCTGAGTATTGCAATATGTTCTTTACGTTCACTGAGCACCAGACATTGATGCTTGGCTTCTATTGCCTGGGCAATGCTGCGCGTGATGAGCTGATTTCGAGACGCATTGTCTTGCAGGTATTGATACATCTGGGTGATTTTTACCGGCTCCGAACCATCCACCCAAGACGGAGGAAAAGCGATTTGGGTATCACAGCCATAGGCCGTTTGACTGAATTTTACCGACTCTGGTTTAGACTCAAATAACACCGCCCCAAGTTGAAAATACATTAGCTTTTCCAACCCATCTTGTCTTTTGGGTGTCGCGGTAAAGCCAACCAGGAATTGAGGCGCGACGTTCTTTAACAACGTTTCATAGTTTGAGGCCGGAATGTGATGGCATTCATCGACAATAATTTGCCCGTAGCTATCTACTTTGTCATGAATATCAATGCCATTTCTACTGATCAGGCTTTGATACGTCGCAACGTCTATTCGTCCATTTAATTTATCCTTTCCGCCCAGGAGTGATCCCATCTCAGCGTCTTTGAGGAATATCTTGCATCGCTCAATCCATTGTTCCGCGAGCGCCTTATTGTGCACTAATACCAATGTATTGACTGCGCGTTTGGCGATTAATGCCAGTGCAACAACGGTCTTACCAAACCCCGTATTCGCAATGACCAGTCCATGCTCATTCTCCAGTAAGGCTTTTAGCGCTTTCGCTTGCTGGCTGCGAAGTGTGCCCTCAAAACGCAGGGCCGGGAGTCGCTGACCAGCATAGCGTTTATCCTGATATCGGATGGTACAAGCCTGTTGTTCCAGTAACGCTTCAACTTGCCCTTTTAATCCTCTGGGCAGGTGCAGATAGCCCGATTCAATGTGCGCCGCACACAGATAGCGAGGTACGCCAATCGTTGAAAATCGCATCGCCTGGCGTTTAAAAAAATCAGGATTGGCAAACACCGCTAACTTCTTTAACGTTGCGACCAGTTTGTTGGGTAAAACCGCAATAGCAATATACAGCTTGTCAGCCACAACGATGTCGATTGTCGCGGGGCAGTCGTCAATTTTGGGCGTATTAAGGGTCGTCGATTTTTCCCAGGGTTTTAACTCGGCGACTTGCGGTTCCACGTCCACGTAATCGGCGAGACGCTCGAGTAGTTGCCGTATAGTGTCAGGTGATAGTTTGCCCGTCGCCGCCAGTGCTTGCCATTGATCTTCGACAACGCCTCCGTCAGCATCAATAAAGCAGGCGTTCCCCGACAAGCGAGGCTGTTTTTGTAACGGTAATGCAATGAGGTTCCCCATCCCGCCGCTGGGTAAGGCGTCTTGGTTAGGAAACATGCGGTCAAAGCAGTCAAAGTTAAGGGCCGGGTATGTGTCCATGGTCAGATTGAGCAGCGCTGTGCCCAATTGGCGTGCGGATTTTGCCTCTGTCGCTTTTTCAAAAAAGAGCCACAAATGGCCGCCTTGTCCACTACGGGAACGCTCAACTAAGTAGTCAATAGACAGTGACTCACACACGTTTCGCAGTGCCGATATTGCCTCAAACCAGTCCGTTTTATCGAAGTCAAACGCTAACAGGTAACATTCATTTTGCGCCGTTAACGGGTAGATCCCAATCGTGCGTTGCCCTCGAAGATGGGCATTAATGGCACTGTCATCAAAGCGATGGAAGGCTTGGTGGGCACATTCTGAACATGCCGTTTTGGGCTTGTTGCAGATCTCAGCTTGCCATTCATTGGCACAGGAAGGGCTGTATCCGGCTTTCCCTTGCTTAGACTCCCAGCGGAAGGGGTAAACATCTTCGCGTCCGCGAAAGTATTGCTTAAACAGGGCAACCTTGGCCTCGGGCGTCTCAGACTGACTGAAGTACTGTGCTTGATGCGCCATGCTTTGTTGCAAAAGCGCACTACGTTCATTAAGCAACGCCGTTTTTTGTTTTTCTAATCGCGCCAGCGCTTCGACAATTTGCGCCAGCCGCGCCTGGGATCCCGGGATTGTCATGCTACTCAAGCTCCATTATCGTTTGGCATAGGCCCGTTGCGGGAAAGGAGCGCTCCACGGTTTAAGCAAGTGTGCTCCCCCCTTTTTACTTGGAGCTTATCACGAATGCGCCATCCCAGCGCTGATGCACCGTGTACGTTGCTTGGGGCAATGCCAGAGGGTGGTCGGTGGGGATTTGCGAAACGTGCGATAAATGACACGTTCAGGGGAAAAGGACCGTCAACCGCAATTTTGGGCCTAATGGCGCATAAGAAGACATTATGTTTAATCACTAAACTTCGCAAATCAGGACATTTTTCGAGGGGGTAAGTGATGTATTTGACGGTTCTATTCTCTTTTCGCACGTTGAGGTAGTTTTTATCAAAATACTCATTGCTCTTCTCGAATTCTCGAACTTTGGATTCATTGTACTTCGGCTTGAGAGCTAAAAATGATACCTTTAACCTAGTGAGAGGCAATTCTGTATTAATGATGAAGGAAAATCGCAAAAATCAGCGTCAGTTCGACAAAAGCCCATCTAGCTTAAGATTTGGCTTTAGTGGAAACTCCCGAACAATCAAAGATGTTTCTGTCAAAGTAGGTCAATGGTGGTATATCGCGTTTGCTGCCATCGGCTCAGCGATTATAAGTGTGGCAGCATCTTTTTATGCAGGGTATGAGGGATATGACCCCGTTTACTGTAACCCATGGAGCTATGCCATTATTTTGGGTATTGGATTGATCCTCTATGGGGGGAAAGGCACATTTGAAGATTTGTCTAATCTCGATAAAGAAAATAAGAGATTGAAAGAAGAAAATGCACAGGTAAGTGAACTGGAGCAGAAACTCGAAAGCGCCTCTGAAGACACGAATGACTTACAAAATAAACTATTAGAATTGCAGATTAAACTGGTGGAAACATGGCTCAAAGGAAGCTCGAGGCAACTGAAGCTGGAAACTCACGAACGTGCGACCATTTACTACTATGTGAACAAAGAATTTTATCTACTGGCTCGGCACTCTAAGAATCCCTTATACGCCGAAGTTCACAGACAGAAATTCCCACGAAACCAAGGTGTTATTAGTAAAGCTTGGCAACACGGTGTCCATGTTGATATTGATAAATGTACACCCTATAGTGAAAACAGTGGTGAATATAAGAGTTACATGCACAGAGTTTACGGCTATGATGAAACAAAAGTCGATGCGTTATGTCTAAAAAGTTGTAGTTTTGTTGCCATTGCTATTTCGGAGGCTGATAAGCCCATAGGGGTAATAGTCATAGAGTCTGAACGGAAGAAAGCGTTTAGTTCTCAAAAGGTTAATCAGATTACAAGCTATTGTTCAACATACCAAAGCTACATGGTTGATTTTATTAAGAGTGCGATCCGTTTAGATAAGTCAGCGAGAGCACCACATCGTCAAGACATAGAGCTAGAGTTACTCAACGAACTAAAAAGGACTGTGGGAGGAAAGAGTGAATAAGATAAAAGCAATTATGGCTTACTTTTGTTCTAACTATCCTCATAAAAGTGAGTTATCTAAAGCGCGATTAACCAAGCTAGTATATCTGGCTGATTGGTATTCGTCCTTAATCAATGACGCCCAAATGACTGACATAAAATGGCTTTTCAATCATTACGGGCCCTATGTTGATAATATTACTGATATTGCCAAGTTTGATGATGATTTTCTTATCGAAAGAGAAGAAACTGTCTATGGTTCAGATAAATTTGTTATTTCTTACCATGGCAACGACGTTGACCAACACTTAGCTTCAGGTGAGATTGATATTCTTGATGCGATTATCAAGAAAACCAGCAAAATGTATTTCAATGAATTTATAGATTTTGTTTACTCCACTTACCCAGTTTCTTCGAATGTTAGGTATAGCATGCTTGATTTGCCATTGTTAGCAAGAGAATATCAAGCGCAATTAAATGCTGAAGCGGTTTAATCGAAGACTATAGCGCGGGAGTAAAGCAGTTTGCTCCCGATCATCTCTGCAAGAATTAAGTCTGCCTGTAACTTTTCTCATAACGTGATGCTAACGCCTCGAATAAGCCCTGTTTACTCTTACTCCCTATGATTTCCACCTGTGGTGTAGGAATACCGGTTCTCTCATCAACATCAATGTAAAAGACATGAAACTCACAATCATCTGCGCCGAGTGTATTGAGCTCACGCATCAGGCGTAAAAATAGAAATAAATGAGGCGCGGGAATAGCAGCGTGACACGACAGCACCACATAGGGATGGGAACCGATAAAACGGGCGAGGCTGTGGTTATCAATACGCGTGGTTGTCCAACGAGTCATGCTTTTCATCCTGAGGTAGCCCCCCTCAAAAAAAATTGGGTTTGGGGGCGGTTTATTGGTTTCAACCCATTCTTATTTTCCCAAGCTTCGCTTGGCCGTGTTCCAGTAGGTCGCCTGCTTTACACGATGTGTTGTTTTCACTTACCTATCTCACGCAAAATGGATAAAAATCCATTCTGTTCATTAGCCAATAAAAGCCCTATCACACCAATTGCTTATCAATTTAAGGGGCGTTATCTCTTTCGTATTACCTTATTTATATCTGTAGGACCCTTTTTTGGGTTTTTACAGTAACGATTTTAAAAAAAATGCTAAGTCATTGATTCCGGCACGAGAGAGTGACTGGTTTGACCACAAAGCCATTATTTATCAATGATTTGATATGCAACGAGTTGCGCATGGGTACGCGGCAACTTGGTCAGGTTTTTCCGTAAGTGCCCGTTGTCGCTTATCGCTCTGCCTGCGGCACTGAGCGACTGCGGGTACGGCGCAGTAAGCTGCTTGAGCGCTGCGATCAGCCGCATATCTTCTTTGGCCCAATCAAAAGGCGGCGGAGTCGGCGCTCGACGGGGTGGCAGACACTGTTTGAGCGCTTCCCGATCATGGTGATACAGGTAGAAAAACGCCTGGCTTTCCTGTTGCTTGATATCCTTTTGCAGCCAATCAGGATGGGCTATTCGCGCCTGCTTAATCACATAGATCGCCTTTACGCGTTTATGCTTGTGGGTGAGGACTTGTCGCCATTGACGAAGCCTCCGGGTATTTGCAATCACTTGCTCCACATAACCCATTCCCACGCCGAGGTTGTTGGCGATGGTACGTCGATGACGCCCTAACAAGGCTTGAATGATCACACGATGCCGCACGCGGGCATCGAACATCAGGGCATTGTGCCGATAGCTTACCTGGTTGAGCTGAGCGATACGCCGTACATAACACCGTGATTTACCCAAGCGTTTCGCAATCGTGGCAAAACTCACCTGTTGTTTGAGTAACGCCAGCGTTTTAGCCTCCAGACTGGCGGTATCCGCCAGCGGCAGCACCTGTTGCTCAACCGGTGTAATGGTCTTTAGATACCCTGTTGACGCACCATCAAAGAGCCAAAACCCGAGAAGAAGGTGTTTTAACGGATGCGCTGGATACCCTGTCCGCTGGCGCAGCAGCGGCCCTAAAAACGCATAATCACGCAGAGACTCGGTGCCCCTATCGAGTTGCAGCGCCTCATAACGCGCCCCTAAAGCCTGCTTGACTTGCTGTAAGCGCAATTGGTGGTGGCGTGTTAGATAGCCTTTTCTGTCAAGGAGGTGGCGATAGTTATCCATCTGGTAGGGCTGCATCACGGAGGTACTGCACTGCTCGCTTACCGCGACACAGAATTGACTGAAGGCAGATGTGATAACGGACACCGCAGATACCGGGCGTTTTTCTTGTGGTAGGGCAATGGCACTGTCTAGCGCTCCATCTCCGCACAGCACACCGGTTAAAGTGACCTGGTGGCGCTCACAAGCGATAAGGCCGGGAAGCTGGTGCCTGATATCAAAATAGGCAAAACCCAGCCTCAGACGCTGTTCACGGGCGCACAGTGGACAGTATTTGTGATGTAACGGGATATGTAGCCGCGCATGAGGAATGTTTGCCGCATGGATCGATGAGCCCTCACCGGTCAGCAGCGTTTGCTTAAGACGCCCTTGCTCATCCGCATGGAAAAAGCGAAACAGCGGATACAGCGTATGCTGTGAGAGTAATGTGCCCGTACTTTTTTCGGTGAGCGCTGCAAAATCCCTAAGCCCTTGGGGAAGATACGGGTGCAGCCGTACCTTGGTTTTGCCTAGCAATGCGTAATACGTGCGAGCCACGGGCCCCACACCGTAGCGGATGTGCGTGCGGCTTAGCCAACTAAACAGCGTTTCATAAGGTTGTAGTGACACCGTTTTCATACTCATCCTTGAGTGCGGGTAGCTGCTCCCTTAGCCAAAACACAATAGCCAGCCAATACAACGGATGGCGCAGACCCTTTGACTGCCCGAAAGGCGAGAGCGTGATCCACAATACGTTCGTCGGGCGGGTAAACTGCCGGGCATACGCGGTAAATAGCCCGGCTAGGCACGCCTCGCCTAATTCGCTGCGCATTTGCGCAAACAGGGCATTCACGACCGTGCGATCACCTCGTCGAAGAGGTTTCGATAGTTTCAAGACTTCGTAGATACTGTCGCGGAGTTCAACGCCCCACGTTGGTTGGCATTGAAGGCGACCTGCGATAGCGTAAATAAATGGCTGCCAACTGACTTGCCACGCATCCACCATTGGGACGGGGGTGCTGGTGCCCTCCCATTTATCAGGCAACGTGAAATTCAAATAGCGTAGCGCATCATGACTATACAGTGGCGTGCCGTGTTCGTCACAGACAAGTGCCCCGGGTAATTGATGAGCGGCTCTCCAGTAGCTCACCCCCCATTTGGCTTTTTGCATCTGCATGCAGCTCGGGCAATACTTCCAGCGCCGATCCACTTGAAACGGGTTTTCTTCCGTATTAGGCCGATGATTTGACTCTTTGAGAGTATGCGGGGCCATGCCATCAGGCAACGACAATAACCAGGGCGCAAACGGCGTATGGTTCAACCGTAAGGCGAATTGCTTAGCGGACTCCGGTGCAATGCTATCCAGAGTTTGGCTCATCAGATGATTAAGCGGCACTTGCGAGCGAAACCACTGATACGGCAAATGATTGTGTGCAAAGAATCGCTTATCACTCATGTAAGCTTGTGCAGACCGAAAGCGGTAGCGGATCAAGCCGCTGTATACATGCTCATTCGGAAATAACTGGAGTCGCTTCATTACGGCTTGTGCTCCAATGTTTGCGGTCCCAGTTTCTCTTGTGCTTTTTTCGCGAGCTTAGTTTTGAGCGATTCGAGTTTCTTTGTTTGTGTAGCGGTAAAGTTGTGAGTATCAACAGCGTCAGTAATATCGTTGATGACATCTGTAGCGGCTGCTCCTTTGACATTGTTATTTTCGATAAAGTTTTCCAGGTGTTTGAGCGCAGTGCTATTTTTATTCATATCTAAGTACTGCTGTACTGTGAGTAAATCAGCGTAGCCGCCTTTCTTTCCCAAGTTGATGTTACGAGTTGCAGATCTGAGTAGTGGAAAGTGCTGTTTAAATGTCTGCTTAATGAGTGACTCTGTAATGCGCTCTTTACCGAGTCTGATCGCGTTCAATAGCGTGGCTTTCCATAATCCAAGTGTGTAACCCGGTACGGCAGCAGTTAACGTGAGTAGCAATGCATCGATTTTTTCATCACGAGTAATGGGATGTTTTATTGGCTGAAAGCCATAGAGCATGTTCAGCATGTCATTCCAGACTTGCTGCTCGTTGAGTCGAGACAGCTCGAACGGTCTACCCACGCGACGCTTGTGGCGCGAGTTATTGTCAAACAGCGACAAACTATCTGGCGTGCCGATTTTTAGTGTTGGAATAAATAGCTGATTCGCGAGTTGATCAAACATTTGCAGTGTTTCAGTTCGAAACCGCTTTGAGGCGACCAACATATTCTGAAATTCATCAATAACGAGCACACCAACGTGATGTCGATTTAAAGCCGTGATGAGCACATCGAGCATAGAGTCGATTTTCACAGGATCACCATTCTTTTTCGTGACAACTTTACGATACTCCGGATTGCCAAATGTCGTTTTCGCTAAAGCACTATCTAGTTCTGTGAGTAGTCTGAGAATGAGATCGCTGCGCGAGGCATCATGCGGCATATCAACGTAGAGATAGACAACTTGCGGCTCATCAAATTCGACGAGAGTATGCTCAATTACAGGAGGCAACATGTTGAACAGAATGTGCTTCGTCATCGTAGATTTGCCGTTGCCAGAAAATCCCGTGAGAAACATGGCATCGGCGACGCTTGGGACAAGCGTACTTTCAATCAATGGTTGTATGACGTCAGCATTGTTTAAATTCGGATCAGCAATGTCATAACTCCATGCTATAACTTCGCTTCTTAGCGGGTTCCTGTGCAAGTATCCATGCCGAATTAAGTTATAGATATCTAAATACAGCTCAAGATGTTGCGTTGATATGAGTCTTGCGCGATAGATTTTTTCTAAGTGATCTTCGCGATCTTTGCGTGCCATCCCCTCGATGAACTCGCTGGTCGGCATGACCGTCAAACGCTGCTTCAGTAAATATGGTGCGAGCTGAGGTGGTAGCGCTTCTACAAGTGGATTCCCTGAATAGTCGGGGATATCGGACGGTGTATATTGTGCTTTAGCAACGCGAACAGGTAGCTTATTCATCATCATCTCCATAGAAGTCGTCATAGATACTGCGATTACTATCGTTATGCTCAGATTGATCCGGCTGGTCTTGTGGTTCTATCCCGGCGCGAACAGCTTCGAGATAACGCTCAATGTCTGAATAGCGATTAATAATCGCTTCTGCTTTTCTGCTTTCGTTGATTTTTGCCAGCTGTGGTAACGTCCCAGGGATGCGTTCTTTGTTAGCAGCCTTAACGAGCTTGTCGATGACAAGCTGTACACCTAAACGATATTCAAGTAACTCTTGAGCGGAATTTTCTTCGTGAACCTTTAGTGCTTTTTGCTGAAGTTCTACTTCATAGAATGACAAGCCGCTAAAAGCCCCAGACCGATGCATATCAAGCGTTGCAGGTTTTAAACCCTGCTCGGTTTCAAGAAAAATGATGTCGATGAAATTTGGATTGAAACGTGCTTGAAAATAGATAACGGTATTTCTGCTGTCACTGCGATGCTGTAAGCCACTCTCAAACGTAAATTCGCTGTTGTACCAGAGCTTTTCACCCGGGAAATAAATGCCTTTTTGATGAACAGACACTTGTTTTCTCGGCAGGAGCTTCAGATAAAGCTCATTTTCTTCGTATTTAATGATGTGACCTGCGCGATACTTTGCGCCCCACTCGCACAACTTTACTGGCACCGGCTCTACAGAGTCTTGCAGCATTTCTCTAGCAAACGGATAGTCTTTGATGCGTCTGTGATTGTTGTAGAAGTTGATGTAAACAATCGCAATGATATAAAGCTCTGTGAGTGTGATTGCAGCATTCTTTCGCGCTAGTTGCGCTGCGATATCTGCACGCGACTTGGTTTGATGTGCTTTACTGAGTCCCTGAAAGAAAAGCGAAAAAGTACGGAATAGTTGCTCAACATGCGGTTTGTCATCGCCTCTTCCTCTGCGAGCAAACTGTACATCAATGTTCAAGTCGCTCACTGCGGATTCTGATTTACGATTACGAAACTCCGCGTTATCAACAAACAGTGTTGTGCAAACACCAAAGAAATCCCACGTGATTTCCCCCGGAGCAAAGCCATACTGCTCTAAAAAACGATCTTTGTTAGTTGCCGCATTGAATAGTGCTTGCCGCACAGTATTGTATGACGGACTTTCTGTCGTAATGTAGATCCCGACGATGTAGCGCGAAAAACGATCAATCACGAAATACAGTGTTGCTTTACCGATTTTTGTCTGGCGTGTTAGGTCGAATTCAGATACCAGCTCTTCATCAAATGGCGTTTCATCTAGCTCAAATACTTTGCCAAATCCGTCATCATTCAAAAACGCGTCCCCAGTACGGCCAGCGAGATCCTTGTTGAATTCAATAGGGTTTTTACGCTTTCTGTCTCGCGCTGGAAGATTGCCGCCGAATTCCTTGTTCAGCCAGTAGGCGAATTGCGACAACGTTGGGCGTTCAGTGATTGGCTTTAATGTGACTTTGAATCGTTCATTTGTTTTTCGCTCTTGTTGAATGCTATTTCTCACGCGCGACGCAAAGTAGTGCTTTTGCATGAGTCGCTCATACACGGCTTTAATGCTCAGTCCGTTACGGGTGCGATACAGGCGTTTGCCAGTTTCAAACACGTGATAATCGTATTCGTCTAACGCTTTGCCTTTGGGAATGATTTGATTTGGGCGACCTTGCTTAACCCTAATTTCTCTCTTTTCCTTAGGCAGACGGAAGATATTTTTGCCCATGGGTAATGCCAACGCCGCTCTGCGTTGCCCATAGAAAAGGAAGGCATTGAAACAGTCATAGACATACTGCTTTGAATGACTGCATATTCCGGCCGGATCTGAACAGCGATTCCGGAAACACTTGAACACCTATTCTGGAATCATTTGAACACTGATTCCGGATTTATTTAG
>NZ_JBSWXO010000016.1:0-81405 GCF_056160645.1 Alteromonas sp. ABH4_456 | reverse complement strand
GGCATCAAAATACGGCATAGAAATCCGCAAAAAGAGTCCTTATTTTGTGTCCCCAAGGGCAGACTAGTAAATATACATTATGCGCAATTAAAAATTAATGTGGATTGGGGCGTTACTGTGTCGTTTCCGGCTGTTGTGATATTACCTGACGTACAATTGTAGCTTTGTGCTCGTTGGCCTTTCGATGCAGTTCATATATCTGCCGGATTCATGCGCGCCAACAAAAAGCATTTGAAATGAATGCTCCACATGTTCCGTTCGCTTGTAAGTGACTTACAGTGGCTTAGTTCCATTACCATTGCCGTTACCGTTGTCTACGATAAATGAAACTTCTGACACCAGACATCAGCGTTCTTTTGATTCCCTGAAAGCCTTCTATTACTCAGCATGCAGCTTATCTAAATTAATATTCTCCGCATGTGCGGATTTTGGTTAACAAAGTGCCTGATTGTTACGCGACGCTACGTAAAATCTGAGAAAAATTGCGACCACAGACCTTGCAGATTTCACGTAGCGCACGATTCGTTTTCAGGCGTTAGGCCGGATTTGACTTGTTCCAGAAGTTCTTTATTGAATCATTCACCAGACACTTGAACGTTTGTACGAAGCGTGAAATTAGAGATATTCAAATATTTTCGCGACACTGGATAGATACACAGACTTCTTGCAAACAGGTGCTTTTCATCAATGAATTCATCACGCATGATAATTCCAGTTATCATGCGTGATGTTTATAATTATTCATTTTAATCATGTGCTTAAGTGATTTTTAGAACAAGTTCAGCTTATCCGCAGATAAACAAAAGCCCGCTTTAGCGGGCTTAAAATTTTTAGCTGGAGCCTAGAAAACTACTTACATACGCTCTCAATCTACTCGTTTGTTAATTCGCAGAAGGCTTCAGCACAAAACTGTACTGATAATCACGCCATGGCAGCGTGTAGCGATACAGCGGCGACTCTCCCCAGGAGTTAGTGCCGCCTACGCCGCGCTGGCGGTAGTCGATATACAGGAACGTATTTTCAGACTCAGGGATCTGATAGCCGTGAAGCCCCTCCTTTTCGAACTGGTCATAATCAAACAGGTTGTCTTTCGCCAGGTTAAAGCCAAATGTTGGTTCACCGAATATGCTGAAACCTTCCGCATCACTACCGCTGAAGTCTGCCTGATACACAAAGGCACGATGACCGTTCTCCTGCGGTCGGGCATAGTCGTGACCTAACTGTTCAACAGAACGTGAGTAGCGGCCAAATACAGCCGAGTGATTCCGGTCCCGGTAATTTTCGTGGGGCCCTTTACCAAACCAGCTAACCTCGTCGTACTCTCCAATTAACTCCAGACGATAGCCAATGCGCGGCAACTCAGGGTATTTCTTGTGCGCGGCCGCATAGAAATTCACGCTGACTTCCATTGTACCGTCGCCGGCAATGGCATAGCGGGTGAAGTAACGGCTTTCTATTGCTGGTAGTGCATGTTCCGTGTTGATAACAATCCGGTTTCCCTCTTTTCCGGAGGAAATCGAAGTCAGTGTCGCGTCTTCAAACAGCTTCTGATATACCTTTGCTTTTTCTGGATACTTCTCACCAAAATCGTTATCTGTCGGTGCCCGCCAGAACCACGGCACCATAGGGGATGCCAACTGTTTATCACCGTCTGCTTTCCACTGACTCAGCCAGCCGGTTTGCTTATCAAACGTAAAGGCTTGCTTTCCGGCTGTAACAGTAATGGCATCAGACGCCGCGTTCACGGCTGGTAATTTACCTTCGCCGAGAGACGGAGCTGCCGCCATAGCATTGATCGCCAATGGAAGCTGTTCAGTCGCTATCGCAACATCGCTGGCATAAAGCTCGCTGTTCTGCTTTGGATAGAATCGGAACGTCAGATAGTAGCGCTTTCCTTCCCGGGTTTTGCTGGTAAATGCAGGAAGCGTAAACGTGCCTGACTGTTGCGGAGCGATATCTAAATTATCAATGTCGCCCTGAGCCACTGTTTTGCCGTCCTCCTCCAGCGTCCAGTTTAATGAAAGATCATTCAGCGAGGTGAAGTAACGGCGGTTGAACACCCTGACCTGACGCTCGCTGCTACCAGCAAACGATACTTCCACATCCTGATAGACATATTTCACTTCTTCCGCATGAGGATGCGGTTCGCGATTCGCATTCATTACACCGTTCGCACTGAAGTTTTCATCGTGGTAAACGCCTTCAGGTTCGAAGTCACCGCCGTACCCCAGATAGGTGTTGCCATTCTTATCAGTTGTTTCGATAGTCTGATCAACCCAGTCCCAGATAAAGCCGCCCTGAAGCGCCGGGTATTTACGAATAACCTGCCAGTAATCATAAAGTTCGCCCACCGAGTTGCCCATTGCGTGTTCATACTCACAAAGGATCATCGGACGGGTTGGATCTGACAGCGCATAATTTTCCAGCAGCGGAATAGACGCATACATTTTGGCGTACATGTCGGTGTGAGATTTGGTGCGCGCCTGATCAGACATAACCGGACGATCGGTGCGGGTTTTCAGCCAATGATAAAGTTGTTCGGTGTTCGGGCCATCCCCGGTTTCATTGCCAACAGACAAAATTACCACCGAAGCATGGTTTTTACTGGCTTCGTACATGTTACGAACGCGGTCAAGAAAGGCGTCTTTCCATGCAGGGTTGTTCACGATGTGTTTTTCAGGATCGTAATTGCTGTCAGTGGCGCCGAACGCGTGCGCTTCCTGATTCGCTTCGTCAACCAGGTATAAGCCGAGCTCATCAGCCAGCTCATACCAGGCAGGATTATTTGGATAGTGAGAATTCCGTGCCGCATTAATATTATGTTGTTTCATTAGCAAAATGTCGCGGCGCATGGATTCACGGCTGATCACGTGACCAGTGCGGGGATCATGCTCATGGCGGTTTACGCCTTTAATAAGAACAGGCTCACCATTAATCAACACATTGCCGTTTTTCAGCTCACTGCGTCGGAAGCCGATGCGTTGCCAGGCATATTGTGCCGTTTCACCTTCGCCGGCGATAATTTGCAGATCATACAAATTCGGTGTTTCGGCCGTCCACTTCTCCACATCGGCAAGGGTGGCTGACGCCGTACAATCTGCACCCTCCCCTCGTCCTTGCCATACCACCTCCTCATTGTACAGAAGGCGATAGCTGACATTACACTGTGACAATGTGGCCCCGGAATCGGTTTTAATATCTGTTTTTAGAGAAAGTACGCCCTGCTGGTAACTGTCATCCAGTGTGGACACGACCTCAATATCGCGGATATGTTGTTCTTTCGGCGTGCGATACAGATACACATCCCGTTCAATTCCGGACAAACGCCACATGTCCTGCAGTTCCAGATACGTGCCGTCAGACCAACGATGCACTTTCAGCGCAATGAGGTTATCGCCGCTTTTTAATTTATTGGTAATATCAAATTCGGCGGCGGTTTTTGAATCCTGGGAGTAGCCCACGTACTCGCCATTTACCCAGATTGAAAAGGAAGATTTAACCGCGCCGAAATAAGCGACAACACGATCACCGGTCCAGTTATCCGGCAAGGTAACGTGCTTGCGATATAAACCGGTGGAATTATTTTCGGAAGGGATCTGGCCAGAAGGCGTTTCCGGACCATAATCGAGGCGGATATTCACGTAATTCGGATATCCATAGCCGTTCAGTTCCCAGTTTCCCGGTACAGGGATCTCGCCCCAGCCTTTTTCAGCGTAGTCAGGGAGCATGAAATCATCTGGCGCGGCCTGCGGATTTTCCGCCATTTTAAATTGCCACGTGCCATTCAGTGACAGGTAATCACTGCTATCCCAGGGCGTCGAAACAAACTTCCCGGGATCTTTTGAGAATGCGAAAAAATGCGCCCGTGGCGCGAGACGGTTCTTTTGTAAAACCTGCGGATTTTGCCAGTCAGGGAGGTCTGCGTTTCCGGACTGAGCCAGAACTGCTGCCGATGGCGTCAACACAGTACAAAGTACAAGAAATCTTTTAAACATAGCTATCCTGTCAGAATTGCAGCATGGAGAAAAACTAAAAAGGCAAGCGCACTGCTGCGCCTGCCTTTGTCGAGCTGAGAACTTAAAAGCTGGTGCGTACACCCACGGTATAACGTGCTCCGTTATCAATCATTTGAATGAACTGTTCGCTGTAACGACCGTGACGACGTAACTCTTCACCAGTTACGTTTATACCTTCAACAAAAACCGTGAAGTTTTCGTTGATATCGTAACTAGCGCTGACATCGAACTGACCGTAGGTTTCGGTAAAGCGTGGTTCTGTGCCACCCAGCGGGCTAACCAGATCCTGCATAAAACCTTCACGGTTGTTGTACGCCACACGAGCCTGCATTGGGCCCTGTTCATAGAACAGAATGATGTTTTGTGAATCACCCAGGCCTTCCAGCGCGAACACCTGGCTGTTGTCTTCGCTATCCAGTGATGCATCGCTGTTTACGATAGTGGCGTTAGCCTGAATACCAAAACCGCTGTCGAAGGTGTGCAGCCACGCGATTTCCAGGCCATTCACGTCAGCTGTTTCGCCGTTGTCAGGTAGACGAACGGTGAAATCGTAAGCACCACTTGCCAGATTCAGGGTGCGGGTTTCGAACGACGCCACAATGAAGTCTTCCACTTCTTTCTTGAACGCCGCTACAGAAAGGTAGCTGGTATCGGCATAGTACCATTCCAGTGAAAGGTCGAAGTTAGTCGACAGGAACGGCTTCAGATCAGCGTTACCGGAATCTGCCTGCAGGTTATTCGGACGGGTAACCGATACATTGAACACCGGCACCAGATCGCTCATGGTTGGACGGGTCAGCGTTTCAGAGAAGCCAACGCGCAGCATCAAATCATCAGTCAGATCCATCTTCGCATTAATGTTAGGCAGCAGATTAGAATAGCTGTTGGACTCTGCAATCGGCACACCTTCGTTGGTGGCATACACATCGCTGTAGTCAGACGGGTCGTTTGGCACAGGCACCACGTCCAGCAGTTCACGACCGTAACCGGTTGTGGTGGTATCGGTTTCGCTGTAGCGCAGGCCGAAGTTAATATCCACTGGCATGTCAGAAATCAACAGGCTGAAATACATCTGTGCGTACAGGCTGATGACTTCTTCATTCACTGAGAATGAATTGCCAGCAAGCGACGGGCTGTTCAGGCCCTCAGCATCAACGATGGCACGTACTTCATCAAAAGTCTGGCCAGTGTTATCCGCTACCTGCTGAATTGCCTCGTCTGACACGGCATAGTCAAAATACGCTTCAGGATCGTAAGCAATCCACTGCTGACTGGCGTTTGAGAAATAGTTTTGTGGTGAGTAGATGTACAGCAAGTCATCCGGAATATCAGTTTGATAACCACAGTACACGTTACACAGGCTGGACGTCAGACTATTGTTGTCTTTATTACGATCCTGATAGTACGCACCGAATTCCATCTTCGAGAACGCATTAGCGGAATCAGGCAACCAGGTGAAATCCGCACGATATTCATCGATAGTGTCTTCAATATCGTAACCTTCACGGTTGGTGACGTGCATACGACCGGCCGGAATGTTGGTCAGCGCGTCTGTACCGCCTTCGATATCAATAGCGGGCGTTTCACCGGAAAAGTCCAGGCTGTAAGCGTTGTTGTAGCCCACAACAGTAAAGTAGTTATTACCACCGCTATTGTTTTTCGCCGTCGACGTTGAGACATCAAAGGTTGCCGTGAAGTAGTCGTTTACCAGCCACTCATAGTTGATACCGTACGCCTGAATCTCCACGTCACGGGAGTCACTGCTCTGGATGAAGTCGGTTGCACCACCCACACCATTGACTAATGTGCTGTCCAGTGAGGTAACGGTGCCGTTTTCGTTCACTTCAAGGTTATCGAGGTTGCTGTCCGACAGCCAGTGACCAACGGTGTTGCGACGGGAGTCTACTTCAAATTTAGAGTAGAGCGCGTCGACTTTGATCATCATATTGTCTTGCGGCGCATATTGCACCACTACGTTCCCACTGGTGCGCTGACGATCCGCCAGGTCAACAATCTGGTCAAAGTTTTGCGGAACGTATACGCCGTTGAACTGCTCAGAATCTGCATACTGAGGGTCATCAGTTTGAGAACGATTGGTCAGGCTGACATTCGAGCGCCAGTCGCGTACCTGAAGAATATTGGTCTGCGCTTTACGTTTTTGCAGGGAACCGGCTACCAGCACCCCGAGCTTGTCATCCATGAACCGGTTAGTGATCAAACCGGAAATCTGAGGCGAGGTTTCTTCCGAAATCTCTTCATACATGCCCTTCACACTGGCTGCACCGGCAAACCCGTCAAAATCGAATGGATTGGCTGTAGTTACATTAACCGTGGAGCCGATACCACCTGCCTGCAGCGAAGAAACCGGGCTTTTATATACATTAGCGCCGCTAATAAGTTCTGCCGGTAAGGTATCAAAACTGAATTCTCGCCCCTGGTTTTCCGTGGCGATCTGGCGACCGTTGATCAAAACGGTGTTAAACTGCGGACCAAATCCTCGAACAGTAATAAACTGGCCTTCACCACCACTACGGTCGATGGCTACACCGGTAATGCGCTGTAGAGATTCCGCCACGTTCTGATCGGGAAACTTACCCAGGTCTTCTGCCGAAATACCGTCAGATACCACATCTGACGCTTTCTTGTTGAGCATAGACTCTTTCAGCGAGTTTCTGAATCCACGCACTTCAATGACTTCAGTGTTTCCGGCATTCGCTTCTGCTTCATCACTTTGCGCCATAGCCAGAGGCGTGCCCAGAGAAGAAAGTATTGCCAAATATAAAGAACTTTTCAAAAAAACTCTTTTTTTATTATTCTTATTGAATTTTGTATTTGCAGTCATGTATGTCTCCTTCAGAGGGCAAACGTCTGCCCCGCTTCCTCAATGTGTCAAAAATATGTGCAGAATCGCTCGAATGCATCACCGCATTTAAATACGACTCAAGGTTATACGTTTACCCTTGCAAATTAAATTTTTCATTTTTATATATAAAAATGGATTTCATGTCCGGCGTCTGACCTGTCCCGCGAACCGCTTGAATAAATTAGCGGAAAGTGGTTTGTATTCTGCAACAATTTATTGCTCCCAGTTTGAATTGAGCACTCGAATCCGGGAGCAAAACTAAGGTAAAACGTTAACCCTAGACAAAAGTATAATATGTGAATGAATGGCTAATGTAAACGAAATGTTCAATTTTAAATTATATGCACACAATTGAAGAACAAGCCAAGGTCGGACTTAACATGATTGCAACACCATAAACGACCAAATACACTGGATGTAATTAACAAGTAAATTGCTGAAGCAAATTATGACCCTCAGCAAAAAGTTGCGCGAAATGAAGATGTTAAACAAAGGTGTGTTGTTCCGTCGGGCCTCAATCAGAGGCCACGCTCACTGATCCGGGATGCTTTATTTAAATTATTCCAAATTCATTAGCCCTCTTATCCAGTGAGTTTTAGTTCTGTAAATCCATAAAGTTCTCAGTCCCCGTTTGAACATACACCTTCAATTCAAAGAAATTAGAAAATAAACAAAAGCAAATCATGATAGTATTCAACAGATTAAATGGTCATTGAGTAGAGAAACGTCTATCTCCCGCCGCTAAAATACAGGATAAAGGAGCTATCTTCTTGCAGCATCTAGTCATTCAATTTATGCGTTCACCCATAGTGTTAATGTGCGCCTCTATTCTGTTGTGGATGCTTTATCCGCCGGTGGTTAACTACCTGATAGACCGCTCCAGCCCCATCTTTGTCGCTGCTACTTCGCATACGCTGGCTGCTATTTCTACGCTTGTGGTTGTTATGACCATGTTTGCAAAGCGGCAACAAGCCTTTTTCTCAGGTATCGCAGCCCATTTCAAAACACCGGCGCTGCTTGTCCCCACACTGTTTTCCGGTGCCCTTATCTGCGCAAATCATCTGCTTTTATATGCGGCACTGAACATGTCGCAGGAATTTGATGTTATTGCCATTCTGATATTCGAAGCCTGGCCGATTGTATTTTTCTATATAGACAGCACGTTGCGTAAAAAGCACAGAACCACCACGGCGAACGATTATATTTTCTCTGCAGCAGCGTTTGCCGGTTTCATCGTTCTGATGAGCCCGAATCTGGATATTGCAGACTGGCTGCTGCTGGAAAGTCCGATGATAAATACCATTTTACTGGCGGCATCAGGCGGGCTTGCTATGGCAATTAACTGCTATATGCGCATGAAATGCATGGACGCCTGGTCTGCAATCGCAGATAAAAATGATCTTAAGCTCAGCTCATTGAATAAAGCTTTACTGACGGAATCAGGTGTTCGCTGTGTGGCTGCTCCCGGTATGCTCGCCATCCTGTTTTTGTTTGGCGATACGGCAAATCAGTTTGATTATATGGATTATGCGTTGGTGGCCTTTGCCGGTATCGCTATTCTGGCACTGGGAAGTTTGCTCTACGACTTATCCGTATTTTCAGCGACGAATGCATCTGTCAGCGTGTTCTGGTATTTCATGCCTGTTGGCGCGGTAGTGATCCTTGCTCTGTTACAGGGCCGATTACTCAATCAATATGAAGCGGTTGCATCCGTTCTTATTGTGTCGGCGAATATTTTTCTCGGGCTGCGCTTTCCTCTGCGTTCATCGCTGCTCATTCTTTTCAGTACCGTATGCATGGTGGGGATATGGGTGTTATTCGCGCCAACTTATCCCATTGACTCGTATTACGATTTGCTCGCTGTATCCACGGTATTTTTTGTCCTGTTGGGTACCTTTGCTCTTGAGCGGACAACATCCCTTAACCGTGAACGAGAACGTTTGCTGGTAGAGTTTAATGATTCGGTGATGCAACTCCCCTCCTCTGCACCGGGCGGCGGCGTATCTGCTGAGAAGTACAACGCACTGTTAAATAATTATATCGTTAAACATTTATACGTGTTCTTACGGGCTTTTAACGGCGCAAAGGATATGCGCAATGCTCAGCTGGAAATTCAGGACATTAAGAAAGTACTGATTGCCGGTACTGAAAATACTCCGATATATCGAGAGCGTTTGCTGGATAATTTCCAGGTGGGCCAGAAACTAATGACCATGGAAAGTGACAGAATTCCACCGGAAGAACTGGTTATTCTCATCTTGCTTGGCGCAACGAACGTCTTCTTTTCACTCATATTTCGTCCTGAAAGTTTCTCCACGGCCTTGTTTGCGCTCATTTTGGCTACTTCGGTTATATTTCTCATTCTGGTTATTAATGAACGGAATCAGTATATCCAGATCCGCCACGATCACGCGCTGGTGTGCCGTGACTTACTGGAATATGCAGACGAATTTAAGCAGAAATCAGGCGCGCAAGATTTTGACGGGCAGCATGACGCTGTAGAGCGTAGTTTGAGCCTTAAAACGGTCGGTCCCGAAACAGTGAGTCACAGTTACTGGATTTTCAGTATTTTTGTGTTTTTGTTTTGTGGATTCGGCTACGGCTTTTTATATGAAACGCTGGATGATGTGAAGCGGGATGAGTCAGCGCCGATTATGTCCAAGCGCGATTTAAATAATGCCGAACTGAATATTGCCTTACTGGACTGGCCGACCGCTCAGGTAAAAGCTCATATTCTTGCCACGATTATTAATGAACACACAGAGTCGCGGGCACAGCTCATCAACGTTACTCATGAGCAAGCCTTTAAACAGATGGGCCAGCACGACGGCGACATTGATGTGCACCCGGATATCTGGCTGGCTAACAATGCCGACCTGATCCGCCGGTATGTGCGGGCGTTCGAAACGGTTAAATTGGGTGAAAGCGCCGGCATGGGAAAACAAGGTCTCTGTTATACCGATTTTACAGCGCCGGCGACGTTAGCAGTAAACGATCTGGTTACTCCGGAAAACGCATCACGTTTTGACTTGTCCGGTAGTGGTCGCGGTGATATTTGGGTTGGTGCCAAAGGCTGGGCATCAGTGGCAATTGAGAAGCGACGTCTTAACGCCTATGGTCTGGATGCGTATTATGACTATCACGTGTTTGACCTTGACTTACTGGAGCAGCTGATTAACCGCAACAATCAGAATGAACAACCGGGCTTATTCTTCTGCTATTACCCAGATGCATTGTTTGGAAACCGCCATGTACACTTCGTTGAAGAGCCAGCACATGACGCCGCAACATGGCAAGCCATTTTCAAAGCTCAGGGACTCAATAAACTCACAACAGGTACCTCCTGGCCGCAAAGTGAAATCAAATTGGGTTTTCGTTCGCAACTGGAAGAGCGTTCCCCCGAGTTGCTGAAGCTGTTAAACCGGTTTGTGATTGATGACGCAGAACTGGTAGCAATGCTCTCCGCAGTAGAAAATGGTGAGGATATTGAAACCGTGTCTCAACAATGGGCAGACAACCATAAAGATTTGATCCTTGAATGGCTGACGGGTTTTACTTTAAGGGATAACGATGAATAGGCTTTCCCTGCCCGAAATACACAATAACTGTATTTATATACAGTTATTGTCAATTTAGATATACTGCCGGCATCGTACTCCCACGTATGCCGGCTTTTACCCTTCATGCGTGCCATCCGTTTAAATACCTGTATATTTTAAGGATCTGACATGAAGTTGCCGGCATCTCAGCAGTTACAGTTTACAGACTGTTACCGCGATGCTGTGAATCAGTACTTCAATGATATTTTCTCACGGTTACCCCGTAACACGCAGCGTGCTTACATCAGCGATTTCAACGAGTTTGTTATATTCTGCGAGCAATCCGGATTAAGCGGATTCAATGCCTCATTTGAAAATAACGAACTCTGTGTCAAACGTTATGTAGAGATGTTATGTCAGTCGCCACTGGCTTACCGCACCATCAAACGCAGGCTCAGCGCGTTGAGTAAATTCCTGGGTATTGCCAAATTACCGAACCCCATTGTGCAGTCTGTCTATCTTAAAGACTTCATCCGGCTGTCGCTGGCTGAGAATGAAAAATACCAGTTCAGTCACCATCAGGCGGTACCGCTGACACTGGATTTGCTGGAAAAAATTAATGAGCGGGTGATCCCGGACATACTGCTGGAAATGCGCGATCTGGCCATGATTAATCTGATGTTCGATGCGCTGCTCAGGGCCGATGAAGTCGTTCGCGTTTGTATATCTGACATTAATAAGCGTACTAACGCCCTGCTCGTCTTAACATCAAAAAGTGACCAGACCGGCAAAGGCCAGTACAGGTACATTTCTCCCAATACGCTGGATATGATTGACGAGTATGTTGCTGAAGCGAATTATGACGCTCAGCAAAAAGTTGAGCGAAGTGAAGATGATCCGCGAAGGATAAACAAAGGCGTGTTGTTCCGCCGCGTCTCAAACAGAGGCCACGCTCTGTTGCCTTATGATGAAAGTGCGAATTTCAAACAGGCCCCGAAGCTGGAATACTCGAGCATTTATCGCACCTGGAAACGCATTGCTGCACTTGCTGGTATTCAGGAAAATATCACCCCTCACAGCGGTCGTGTGGGAGCGGCGGTTTCACTGGCAGAAAATGGCGCCACGCTACCTGAAATGCAGCTTGCCGGAGGCTGGCGCTCTCCGGAAATGCCCGGTCACTATGGCCAGCAGGCGGCTGTTAAACAAGGCGGCATGGCCAGATTAACCAAGGGACAAAAGCGCCGGGGTTAGATAAACAGGCGCTTTATTTTTCCGCTAAGGGAAACGTATCAAACTGCAAACCGTCGAATCCTGAGACCATGAAATTGCGAATATTTGCGTGGTCGGTACCTTCAGGATGCTTAAGCACATCATTACGGTAGTAACTGCCAAAAAGTGCGAGAGTCTGTGCCTGTGTTAACCCTAATAGCTGGCCGAGGGCCAACAGTTTACAGGACCCGTTATTTTGATTCGTTTCATTGTTTACTGTGCCATTGCTAAAAGCCGAAGGCGTGAAAATATAGTTATCGTCAACAAACGAAATCACATCGCTGAATACAATTTCATCCGGTGCGCTGGCCAGTTGAGAGGTTAACGCTTCAACACTACTGAAAGACATAAGAACTCCGCTATTTAAAAAACAGCCGGCATTGTGCCCTATTCTCTTATTAAGAACCACGTTCAGATAACCAGACCTCATCAATGACAATACCGTTTTGATTCACTGAAAGGGTCACATTGTGAGCACCCTTACTCAGCCTTCCCAGATTGACACTATTGTGAATGCGGTTATTCAATACGCCCTGCTTCCACTGCTCGCTTCGTCCTATGGTGTTCAGAGTGAATATCGTCACTGGTTTTTGTGCCAGAGATATTGCGATCTCATGAGAAGAATCATTGGAATGCACAGGTAACGTGGCAACGTTTAACGTTACATCCTGTGCAATATCAAGGTTGAACTGGTAAGTAACAGCGGCCTTTTCTGAGAAGTATTGTTGCTTCAGCGGATAAAGTGTTAATGCTTTGCCGGAATAGCCGAGATCTCTCACTTCCTGCCAGCTGTAACCCTCAGGTGAAATGAACTTTACTGATACCGGTTTGATTTGCTTACTTTGGGATCCGTTGTTGACTCTTTCTCGCATTTGTTTTTCGTCATCCGTCAACGTAATCGTTTCCGGCTTGCTAAAAACCGGCAGTTTGCGCGGTGCAGCATCCATCATGCCGGCCCATTTGCCTTCAGACAATCTGTTATATTGCTGAGTTAGCCCGTCGATAGTGTTATGTGCATCCAGTGCCTTTTCCATCAGCTTGTCAGCTACAGACGGTGAAGCAGCAAAGGCAGCCTTGTACCTGAACAGCCACTTTTTATTCATTTCTGAGGACGCCTGCAACGGATAGCTCATAAGTTGAAACCAGGCTGAATGCTCACCAGGTTGAATGCCTTTGCCCAGTTCAAAAATGGATGTCTCAAGCTTTTGGTATTGCTGAAGACGGTTTTCAATGGTTTCTTCGTTCCATCCGGATAATTGGGTTTGCGTCGTGGGTTCGGTTTGACTCCATCCCATGAATTCCGGGCGACGGATAAAGGCCAGGTGGTAATAGTCAAATAATAGATCTGCGGCATATCGGGGTTCAGAAATCGCAAAGTCTCTGCCCAACTGATAAGTAGCGAACGTCTTTGCGTCAGACACTTTATCCGGCCCATACCACCCGAGATGTAAGAACCATTCCATATTGTATTCAAGGGGTTTGATGTCACCCACATTGGCTATCCAGATACGGTCAGCACCATTTTCAAATGCACGTTGCATTTCAAACTGTATTAACGCGGGGTGGGTACTGCTCAGCCACAAATAATCATGGGGTCTGCCCCAGTAGCTTAAATGGTAATACACCCCTGCTCCGCCTGACCGCGCTTGTTCAGCATGGTTGCTGTGCCGGCGGATATAACCGTAGTTATCGTCGGGCCACACCAGTGTGACATCGTCAGGCACAGACAATCCCATTTCGTACAGTGAGAGTACTTCTTTATAGGGCGTAAACATTTGCGTAAGCATTTCTGCGGGCTTTCCAAAAACCGCTTCAAGTTGTGCACGCTGGGTATTGATAGCCTGCTGTAAAGTGTCTTTGGCTTGCTGCTGTGAATTGATACCTTCCATTCCGCTGTCATGAATGCCACGCATACCCAGGGTAAACATCGCCAGATCAGACATATCACTGACCTGCTCAATACGGCTTCGCCAGTATTCATTGACCATTGCCGCATTATTGGTGTAATTGAAATCACCTGATTGCTGCTTGTCCCATTCATCCACATTGTTTCTCAACATGGGTTCGGCATGAGAACTGCCCACATGAATGTGGTAGCGCTGCGCCATCTCTTTGTTGCCCGGCACAGTGAAGAAGGCACGGGTACCCGGATGCATAGCAGGCCAGATGGTATTGGCTTTTAATCTGAGCAGTAACTGAAAAATTTTTTCATAAGTCCGGGGCCCTATATTGGCAGTATCCGCTTCGAATGTACGAGACGCCCATGGAAGTAAGCCCCAGTCTTCATCGTTAATGAAAATACCGCGGTACTTCACAGCGGGACCTTCCACAACCGGTAACTTGACCAGCGTTAGCGTCCCGTTGGCTTTTTTCACCGGCACATCCGCCCACCATTGCCACGGTGAAATGCCCATTTTTTCGGCTAACGTAAAAAGCCCGTATACCGTGCCACGCACATCAGCACCGGTTATCACCAGAGTGTCCTGTCTTGTGTGAATGGCAAATGCTTCATGATTCCCATGAGGAAATGCACTGGCATTGAGTAGCGGTAATGAGCCATCAACGTTTATGCGAATAAATGGTGTTGAAACTGCCTCGTCATCGCTTTTGACCACAACAAAAGTCGAACCGGTGCGGGCAGATAAATCATCCGCCACATCTCTGGCGGCCCATTCAATGAGCGGATCACGGCTTTGTACAACAATAAAACGCACAGACGGTTCATCGACCGAAATAGTGAACCGCTCTCCCGAAGAAAATACGGCATGTGACGCAGACAACAGAACAACGAAGAGAAAGCAACGTGTGAGCATAGTGAGCTTGGCCTGAATAAAGTGTTGCGGGGTAAGGATAGGGTCATAAGGACTTATGACCCCGTAACGTAAAGCTGCCTAGTTGTGATAGCGCACGCCAAGGAAGAACTGTCTTCCTGTGTTGTTATATTCCCGCACCATGTCCAGCGAACCGTCGCCGGTGACGAACAGCCGTGAATACTCATCCGTCAGGTTGATGACTTCAAAGGAGAACGTCAGATTTTCCGACCAGTTATAGAATGAGGAAAAGTCGATATTTGTGGGACCCGTCACTCCATTTTCAGCATTGCCGGTGATGCCGGGTACTTCGATAAAGTAATCATCCCTGCTGTTTGCCGACAGGCGGGCACCATACTTCTCTGTTTCGTAGTACAAGGTGAAATTGTAAGAATTCTCGGAAACACCTACGATTTCACCGGAACTGACACGGGTATAGTTGGCCACTGTCCCCAAATTATCGAAGGGCGCGGGCAGGAAGTTAAATGGCTGCTGGTAGCTGATTTCAAAGCCGTTTATGGTTGTACCGTCGCCATTGTCATAGGAATAATGGGTATAAGGTTCGCTGAACGGATTAACCGTTATCGCGGGATCATAAACCGGATCGTTATTGATTGCCGTGTAATAAATACTGTCGACCAGTTTTTCTTCCTGTGTGCTTCGAATATAGGTTTCTATGTCTTTATAAAACAGTGTGGCAGACAATAACGACTCTTCGTCAAAATACCACTCTACGCCAAAGTCCACATTGTTAGACACATAGGGGTCAAGGTACGGATTACCCACCGTCACGAAGCCTTCAATGTAGCGAAAAGCAGGATTACCCGGGTTCAGCGTATTTAAGCTGGGGCGTGTCATTGACCGCGTCAGTCCTAAGCGCACGATGAGATCATCTGCAGGCTCCAGTGCCAGATTCAGAGCCGGTAAAAAGTTCTTATAGTCATGTTCAGCGACGATGGTTTCTACAGAATTTTCCAGCCGGATATATCCCGTTGACGTGGCGGTGGTATCCACATATCGCATACCAAAGTTGGTACGCAAAATCATATCAGCGATATCGAAGTCTGTATTAAACTCCAGATAAACGGCCATGGTCTCTTCTTCTACCTGCGTGTTTTTCTGATCCTGAGATTGCCAGTTGAGGGGGCCGATAGCGTCTTTTACTGCATCAAAATCAGCCACTACAAAAGGAAACAAATTTCCGTCAAAGCCGTCGCCAAAATTACTGATGGGAAGCATTTCTGTTAAGCCTTCTGCAGATCCCGTAGAAAAAGTTGGCAGACCGAAATATTGGCGGGAGACTTTGCGGTTGTTGTAGGCCACACCGGCCTTAACTTCGACCATATCCGCCACATATTTTCCATCAAATTTAGCGGTCAGGTTTTCTTTATCAGTCTGATCCTGTAAATCATAAGAGGACAAGTTGTACAAGGCAGGATCATTATAATCGAACTGGAAGTCGAGCAGCGCAGCATTGGGGTTACCCGTAAAATCGAAACCGAAACTATGCGGCTCAGTGCTGTCCATAATGTGACGAAATTCATCACGGGAAAAATCAATTTCTGCATACCCCACCATAGCATCCACAATGAGACGATCTGTTAAGCCAAACTCTCCCGATAACACATACTGATTAAATGCTGTATCACTGGTGGTCTCACGGCTCTCAATCCGGTTAGTTATGCCATCAAATTCGCCGGCAATAATTTGCTGGCCATTGGGCGCTACGGTAACCAATGTTGGCGTGATTTGATTGAAGTAATTTCTGAACATTGCGTACATGTGATAGTACGAGCGCTCATTTTCCAGTTGTGAATGTAAGTAGTCGAAAGTAAGTAACACATTATCAGACGGTGCATACTGAAATGAAGAAGTAATACCCAGGCGGGTCTGTTCGTTACCGAAATAATCCGGCCGCGGGATCCGGGGGGCATATAAACAATTGATGGCGTCCACATCCGCACCATTTAACTGACAATCACCACCCGACGGCGACCCGGTAACGTTTGTACTGCTGGTGTCCGCGTAAGTCATATTATTGTTAACGGGCGTTTGCCAGCCTACGGTTCCGAAGCCTTGCTGGTTAACGTTCCGGGTCGAATAAGCCAGTGAGAAAAGGACACCAAACTTATCATCGTCAAAGGTATTGCTCACCATTACCGCCGTGCGGGGGTTGGTCTCTTCGGAGACATCGTTGTAGTTCGCCTGCGCTGAACCGGCATAATGAAACCCGGGATTATCAAAAGGCTTGGCGGTATACAGATTAACAGAACCCGCGATACCACCTTCTTCCATTGATGCAGTGGGAGATTTTTGCACGTCCACGCGATTAAATAATTCAGACGCAAATACGTTGAAGTCAAATGCTCGCCCGCCGCTCAGAGCAGAAATTGACGAGTCCAGCTGATCGGTTTCCGCCGGTATTTCCATACCGTTCAGTGTTGCACGGGTAAAGTCCGGGCCGAGGCCCCGCAGTGTGATACGTCTGCCCTCGCCGCCTTCGCGGCTGATTGAGACACCTGAAATGCGTTGCAGCGATTCGGCTAAGTTTAGATCAGGGAACTTCCCAATATCTTCGGCGGATATAGACTCCATGGAATTCACGTTAGCGCGTTTTGTCAGCAGGGATTTGTTCAGTGAGCTTCTAAAGCCTTTTACTTCGATAACTTCTAACTGGTCGCCGGTAGCGCTCTCCTGTGTGTTGTCCTGAGCGAGCGCATTTGTAGTTAAGCCGGCATGCAATACGGTAATAATGGAGAGTGACAGTTTCTTCAATTTCATAACGGATCCTTTGAAGAGTGAAACGTAACACATTTAAACTGCATGACTTTTCACTATTTATTTACAATAAATTCACGTTAAATTTGAAGATATTCAGGGTCAATCAAAATCAATTATATAGCGTCATTTTGTGTCACCGGGTTTCAATTATGAATAATTTCCCTGTGACAAAACTATTTTACAACGCAGGAAACGCTTCAGGCAGTGACCGGTGAGAGTGAGCTTTGAATAGGCTGGCCATTCACAGTATTTTTAAGTAAATATTCTTAAAATCAATGGGCTGCCCTTCACTTTGAAATGCAATATAACCTGACTTCAGGTTTTTCATCTGTTCCCATGTCGCCGGGTTTTCACCGGTGACCAGATCGTCCTTTTTAGCGAGAGCTAAATTATATTCAAGAACCACATCATCATTGATAAGTTGAGTAACGTGCCCGTCTTTAACGATCAGTTCGCCTCTCACCCATTCACCGGCGGGGAACGTGGGCGATGACGAGTTAAGGCAGTGTTCAGGATAAATGTCGCCCTGATAATAAATTTCTGTACCGGGCGAACACATATTTCCTGTAGGTCTTACTACACCGGCTTCACGCTCAGCCAACAGCTGCATTTCCACCGAAACCGGCCAGTTTTGATCCGTGAGGATGGAATCAGCAGACTGACTGGCAAACATTACACCACTGTTTAATCGTGCGTAGCCCGGGGCGCTTTCGAGAAAGTCTCCGGTAAAGCGGTACTCAAATTTGAGATGAAAGTTGGTTAATTCAGCTTCATAGAAAAGATGGCCGAATTGTTCGTTGAAGTCATCATAGCCATCATAACGTACAAGCAGCATATCTTCTGAAAACCGGAATGTGTTGGCAAAATTTACCCCTGAAGGATGATGATTAATTTTTGCAGTCCAGTTTTTCTGTTCTGCCGGCGACAGTAAATTTTGCCAGTCATCATTGTTGTTTTGAGTCGTTGAGCATGCAGAAAGTGTCAGCAAGCTACTAAGCAGAATAGCAGAATGAGAAACGGGTAGTTTTGTGATCATAGGGATACCAGTGATGTCGGTTGAACTGACTTGTCTATCACTGTCCCGGTACACAGCCAATGTAAACCGCAGTTTTTCTGTAATAAGTTTCAATTGTAAAACTCTAGAAAAGCAAAACTTAATCACAGGAGCTGGTCATCAATCACTACAGAATATTGCATTTCATCCGGTTTCATCGCACTATTTCATGACTATTTATCAAGCCGCCTTTCTAACCGACTGAAAATAGTATGGAAAAATAACTTTAAAAAAGGATAAATAAAATGAGCGAAATTCCCGCGAACACCAATGCATCAGGCAGCACTGCCAAAATTGTCTATATCCTGTATCTGGTAGGCATTTTATTTGGTATCACCGGCCTTGTGGGTGTTGTGATGGCCTACATAAATAAATCAGATGCACCGGAATGGCTGCAAAGCCACTACCGTTTCCAAATCCGTACTTTCTGGATAGGTTTCCTCTATCTGGTGATCGGCTCGGTTCTGTCTATTGTGCTGATAGGCTGGCTGGTTATTCTTTTCTGGGTTGTCTGGCTGATTGTTCGTTGTGTGAAAGGCATGAAATATCTTGATAACAATCAAGCCCATCCGGATCCTGCGGGCTGGATGTTCTGATATCAACGGTCGTGCCGGCTTTGTTTATTGCCGGCACATCTTTTAGAGCAATATTTTACCGCTTCCCAGTTCCGTTCCCACTTTTTGCGCCATGTAAATGGCCGCTGGCAAACCGGACACATCTTTTGCGGTAAATCAGACTTCTTCATTTTTACTCAGTTTTGTCAAAAAGCGCTGACCGTCATCCCGCATTGCCGCGATTTTCTCTTCCGCCATTCTGTCGTAGCTTTTATAGACAAGCGCCATTCTCGGATTCTTCCGTAATTTGTCCTGATGGGCATCGAGGAATCGCCAGTACAGGTAGTTGAACGGACAGGCTCCTTCCCCGGTCTTTTTCGACACACTGTAACCACAATGCTTGCAGTAATCAGACATCTTATTAATGTAGCTGCCACTTGCTACATAGGGTTTGCTTGCGAGATTGCCGCCATCGGCGAATAAAATCATGCCGGACACATTAGGTAACTCTACCCACTCGTAGGCATCTGCGTACACCAGCAGATACCATTCCTGTACTTCAGCGGGTGATAACTCACACAATAATGAAAAATTACCTAACACCATCAAACGCTGAATATGGTGTGCGTAGGCATGTTTTTTAGTGTCAGTAATACACTGACGCAGGCAGTTCATATTGGTGTAGCCGTCCCAGAAAAAGTCGGGCAAGGTTCTTTTTGCATTGAAATAATTATCTGACTGTAACCCCGGCATGGAATGCCAGTAAAACCCCCGCACAAATTCACGCCAGCCAATGATCTGCCTTATGAAGCCTTCTACGGAATTCAGTGGTGCTTCACCGGCATGCCAGGCGGCTTCTGCCTGCTGAACCACCTCCCGGGGACTGAGCAAACCGCAATTGATGTAAAAGGACAGATGGGAGTGAAACAACCAGGGCATGTTATGACGCATGGCGTCCTGATAGCGGCCAAAGTCCGGTAGCCGTTTGTCAATAAAGCGGTTTAATACCTCAAGTGCGCCGGCACGATCGGTAGCATAATGAAAATCATCTAATTCACCAAAGTGATCACCGAACTCCTTTTCAACCAGACTGATCACGTCCCGCGTTATCTCATCGGGCTCAAATTTTACCGGTGGTGGCGGAGTGACACTGGCGGGCATGGACTCACGGTTCTTCGCATCGTAGTTCCAGTCTCCCCCCGCCGGCACACCATTTTCCATAAGAATGCCGGTTTCTTTGCGCATTTCCCGGTACCAGAATTCCATACGAAGGGTTTTCCGTTCTTCAGCCCATTCAGCAAACCTGGCTTTACTGGCATAGAACCGTTCGTCGGGTAACAGACCCACAGGCACACCGAGCTGACTTTCCCATTGCTGCATACTCTTCAGTAAACGGTATTCACCCGGTTCAGTGACAACGATACTATCAACATCGTGTTTGCTCACCAGCGCTTTTACTTCATTCAGCAAACTACCCTGATTATCGGGGTCATCGTACTTCCTGTAATGCACCTTAAAGCCGTCATCTTTCAGTTCTTCTGCGAAATGCCGCATAGCTGAAAATAAAAATGCAATCTTCTTTTTATGGTGCTTCACATACGTGGCTTCTTCTTTCACCTCTGCCATCAATAAAATATCGCGGGTTTTCACCGCGTCAGTGATCACCGGTAAAGTGGCGGTGAGCTGGTCGCCAAGTATCAATCGCAGAGTACAGCCCATGGTTACCCCTTAATTTCATTAAAGGCGTCCAGTGCCCGTTGTCGTGACGCTTTTAGATCCACCAGAGGTTCAGGATATTGCTCTCCGAGCACGATACCAGCCTGTTTGAGCGTTGCCTTGTCCGCCTCCCAGGGCTTATGAATATATTTGTTGGGCAATTTTTTCAGTTCGGGACACCAGGTACGTACGTATTCGCCCTGCTTGTCGAATTTCTCCCCCTGCAACACCGGGTTAAACACCCGAAAATAGGGCGCAGCGTCGGCACCCGACCCCGCCACCCACTGCCATCCGGCGGTGTTATTCGCACCGTCAGCGTCAACCAGACAATCCCAGAACCAGGCTTCTCCCTCACGCCAGTCGGTAAGCAAGTTCTTCACCAGAAATGAGCCGGTTATCATCCGTACGCGGTTGTGCATATAGCCGGTATGCCATAATTCCCGCATGCCTGCATCGACAATAGGGATACCTGTGCGGCCCTTCTGCCACGCTTGCAGATCTTTCTGACTCCGGCGCCATGGAAACTTATCGAACTTCTCATTGAAGTTCTTATCGGGGAAATCAGGAAAATGATAAATAAGGTGGTGGGCAAATTCCCGCCATCCCAGTTCACTCAGATAGGTATCGATATTCTTATCATCACTGTTGCCAAAGGCATCCTTAATGGCATACCAGATTTGATTAGGAGATATTTCTCCGGCATGAAGATGCGGGCTGAGCAACGATGTGCCCTGCACTGCCGGAATATCCCGGTCAGTTTTATAATTCGCTGCCGCTTCGTCTATGAAGGTAGCAAGCCGGTCGGCTGCACCGTCTTCTCCCGGTGTCCACATTTTTTCAATGCCATCGTACCACTGAATATCAGGCATCAACCCGAGTTCATCAATTAACGTGCCTGCATTGTCCACGTCTGCGTAAGTGATTCTGGCTACCGGCGCCTGGGGAAAACGTGGCTCAGCGGCCTGTAAGCAGCCTTTACGGTAAAACGGCGTAAATACCTTATAGGGTGATCCTGATTTATTCTCAATGTCCCAGGGCTCCCACAACAACGAACCATTGAAACTCTTCACCGTTATGCCGTCATCTTTCAGAGCCTGCTTCAATTTTTTGTCTCTGGCCACATGCCAGGGCTCATACAACCGGTTCCAGAAGATATGCTGCACATCGAACCGTGTCATGAGTTCAGGAATGAGTTCTGCCGGATCGCCGCTGAATACCTGCAGATGACCGTTAAGACGATCATTAAGGGAGTTTAATGATTGATGTAACCACCATTTAGTTACACTACCGGGAAGTCGTTTTTCCGGTACAGACGTATCTGCAATATATACTGGGATAATTTTTCCAAGGTCGCAGGCGGCGTTAAGCGCGGGATTATCTTTCACGCGCAAGTCCTGGCGGAACCACATAATGCTGACGGGTACCGGCACGTTGTTATCCTTTTTATTCAGAATGATGCAATAGATACGGCATTGTAATAAATCTGATTACAAACGGGTGAAAATTAAGGTTTTGTAATGAAAACATCGCACTATACAAAAAGCAGTTATCCGGCCCGTGTGAGGGGCATTTTCTGGTTCCGTCAGGATTTACGGCTTGACGATATGCCGGCACTGGAAGAGATGTGTCAGAACGTCACGGAGTTGCTGCTGGTGTATGTCAGAGATAGCCGGCTGTCAGAAACCACACCTTTCGGCACACAACGCACCGGCGCAATCAGGGATCAGTTTATCGCTGAATGTCTGGATGAACTGGATGATGCCCTGGTACCTCTTGGCCAGAGGTTACTTATCCTTGAAGGTAACCCGGCTGTTATCATTGCAGAACTTATAAAAAAATACGATGTAAGCTGGCTTGGCGCACATGTGAATCCGGGTTTTTACGAATTGCAGGACTGGCAACATGTGGTTGATGCCTGTGACGGTATTAATACGGTGTATAAAGAAGCCGGATCCCTGTTTAATCAGTCTTCGCTCCCCTTTTCTCTTAACGAAATGCCCGGGCAATTTACACAATTCCGCAAGCAAACAGAGAGGAACACAATACCGGAGTTACCATTAGATCCTCCGGTATCATACCCACCGCCCTTCGCCACCGAAGTGCAATCTGTGACGGCTGTACATGAGAAAAGCAAAATACCTCCTCTTTTTCGTGGCGGAGAAAATGCTGCGCTGGACCGGCTGAATGAGTATTTTTTCAAACACCGGCATGTGCTGCGCTATAAAGAAACCAGAAATGCATTGGATGACGATACGGCCAGTACCCGTTTCTCGCCCTGGCTTGCGGCAGGTGCTTTATCTCCCCGCCGGGTATATTTTGAGCTCAGGCGTTTTGAAGATGAAGTGGAAGCCAATGAGTCCACATACTGGGTTTATTTTGAATTATTGTGGCGGGAGTTTTTTCATTTTGCCCAGCTTAAGCCCGGCAAAGACTGGTATCTGCAGGCAGGACTGCGGGATGAAAAACGTCCCTGTCACTACGATGCGGACAAAATAATCCGTTGGCAACATGGAAGAACCGGCTACCCGATTGTTGATGCCTGCATGCGGCAACTGACGCAAACCGGTTTCATGTCTAACCGCGGCAGACAATTGGTTGCCAGTTGTCTGGTCCATGAGCTGGGACAAAACTGGCAATACGGGGCGGCCTGGTTTGAACAATGTCTGGTAGATTACGACCCCGGCAGTAACTGGGGTAACTGGCTCTACCTTGGAGGAGTGGGTCATGATCCCCGTGGTCACCGCCAGTTTGATCTTGAAAAGCAGACGAATATGTACGATCCGGACCGGACATTTATAAACAAATGGCTGAGCTGAAGCCCGATATTGCGGTGGTATGGCTCAAACGGGATTTACGTCTGCGCGATCATGCCCCCCTGAAAGAAGCCGTACGGAGCGGTTTGCCGGTGCTGCTAGTATTCTGTTATGAGCCGGAACTCATGCAGGATCCGCACATGAGTGACAGACACTGGCGCTTCATCCGTCAGAGTATCACCGATTTAAACGGGCAGCTGCCGGGATCTGCCGCAGTGCTGACTACAACCCTTACTGTTGAAGCGACCTTCAGCGAAATAGCAACGCACTGTACAGTCCGGGAAGTGTACAGCTATCAGGAAACCGGGCTTAAAATTACCTTCGATCGTGACTTGCACATGCAGGCCTGGTTTCAGGCACGGCAAATACGTCATATTGAATTTGCCAGCGGCGCTGTGAGCCGGGGACTGATAAACCGCCGGCACTGGGAAAGACACTGGAAAGCGGTAATGTCTCAGCCTGTTGACGACATTACCTTATCCGCAGTGAACTGGTGGCAATGGGCGACATCACCGCTGAGAAGTATCGCAGCCTCGCCCTCTTATCCGCATTGTGAACTCATGCAGCCCGGCGGTGAACGACGGGGATGGCAGGTTTTAAAACACTTTCTTGCAGATCGGGGCAAGCGATACCATCAGGGCATATCCAGGCCGGCGGATGCACGTATCACCTGCTCACGGCTCAGTCCTTATCTTGCATGGGGTAATCTGTCAGTGAAACAGGTCTTTCAGTATATTGAATACCGTAAGTCTGAACTCATTCATCAGCCCGATGGTGACGGAGCGCTCTGGAAGAAGGCCCTTAATGCACTGATGTCCCGTATCCACTGGCACTGCCATTTTATTCAGAAATTTGAAAGCGAACATGAAATGGAGTGGCGGGCACAAAATGCGGGATATGCAAGCTTTCCTTACATCGACGGACCGGAGGCCAGCAGACGCACCTGGCTGTGGATAAACGGGAAAACAGGTTACCCGCTGGTGGATGCCTGTATGCGGGCGCTCGCTGCCACCGGCTACCTCAATTTCCGCATGCGTGCCATGGTAACCAGTTTCCTGTGTCACCATATGAACGTGCACTGGCGGCACGCGGCAGAATACCTTGCCCGTGCTTTTCTTGATTTTGAGCCCGGTATTCATTTTCCGCAGATTCAGATGCAGGCCAGTATTACCGGTATACACACCGTCAGGTTATATAATCCTGCAACCCAGTCGGCCAGGCTCGATCCTGAAGCAGTGTTTATAAAAAAATGGGTACCGGAACTAAAAAATCTGCCGGCAGCGCTGTGTCATAATCCGGCAGATATTCCGCCGCTGGAAGCAGCGATGCTGGATTTTGATATACAACGGGATTACATGCTGCCGGTGATTGATATCAGACAGCACAATAAACAAACCGCAGAGCGGCTGTGGTCTTACAGGGAAAGAGAAGATGTGCTCAGAGAGTCAGCCCGAATCGTCAGAATGCACACGACATCCGCGAGTCCTTCCCGGCGCTGGTTAAAATCCGAGGCTAGCGCTTCTGATCTTTAAGCCACTGATTCAAAAGACGGATTTGACCACACTTGTAGGCTGCATAGGTTATGCGTAACGCATTGGACAGCACTTCACTGTCACTCCATCCGGTTTTATCGCTGATTTCTTTATAGCACTGCATGGCTTCGGGGCTGACATAGCCACGAACCATTTTTTTTCCTGCTGCTTTTTGTCTTTCGCGGAAACGACGCTGTTTTTCAGCATTGGCGGAAGGATTGGCTTTTTTCTTTTCAGTCATACCGTTGTCATCTCGTGGTTACGTGCACAGTGTAACATGTAAATTTTCACAATAAATGACTGTTCAGAGTTGTTTAGCGTACAAGTGTTCGCTAAATTACCACGCTGAAAATCTAACAACAAAGGGATATCATGTCCGACAAACAAAATAGTTTTAACCGTGAAGACTTGCTGGCCTGTAGCCGCGGTGAAATGTTCGGGCCGGGTAATAGTCAATTACCGGCTCCTAATATGCTGATGATGGACCGTATCAGTCATATCAGTGAAGAAGGCGGTGAGTACGATAAAGGTGAAATCATTGCCGAACTGGATATCACGCCTGATCTGTGGTTCTTTGACTGCCACTTCCCGGGTGACCCTGTAATGCCGGGCTGTCTGGGTCTGGATGCCATGTGGCAGCTGGTGGGTTTCTTCCTTGGCTGGAGCGGTGGCCCCGGTAAAGGTCGTGCTCTGGGCGTAGGTGAAGTGAAATTTACCGGTCAAATTCTGCCTACGGCTAAAAAGGTAACCTACCGCATCAACATGAAGCGTGTAGTTAAGCGTAAACTGTTTATGGGTCTGGCTGATGGTCAGGTTGAAGTAGACGGCCGTGTTATTTATACCGCAAAAGATTTGAAAGTCGGTCTGTTCCGGGACACGTCTAAATTCTGATTTTTTTCAGGTATAAAAAAGCCCCGTTAAATCGGGGCTTACCTATACTGAAAGAGATGCTTAACGCACGTTGAATCCTAATTGTCTGTCTTCAACGGCTTCCCTCCAGCCTCCGAGCCATTGTGACCTGGCGTCAAAAGCCTGAAATGGACAGTTCTCCTTTGAACGACCGCTGATACCAGCTTGATACCCTTTTGCGTGTGCACGCGTCAATTTATCTCTTTTTTGTCGTTTCATTGATAAGCCTCTTTTGATTATTTAACTGTGCCGTGATTGACCATCGGGCTCTCCTGTCAGTATGGGTTGATGGTGCCTTCAAGTTTTTTCACGCACATATATGTGATAGTGCAGAGGCAGGCTTGGTTCAACTTAATTAAATTTTTTTTGGTATTGACAAATAGTAAGTTAATGAAAATTTGTCTAATTTAATGTTACATTTTTTTGTCATAAATATTACGTTTTTTAAAACGTCAAACTATATAGCTTAAATAATGTTCATAAATCAAAAATGCCCTACATTTGCAGGGCATTATCAGGAAGCGGATGAACCATTAACTGCTTCAGAAGTTCTTAAGTTTTCTGATAGTCAACAATAGCGGCATAAAAATAAATAGAAATAGTGTTCCCGGTTCGGTTACCGTAACGTTTGATCCCAGATTCGGGTTCGAAGGGGTTCCGACAGGGACATAGCGAGTTAATGCGATAGCTGCATCGCCATCCATCGAGATATAACTCATCGGCGCTTGAGCATTGGTATGAACACCAGCCTGAACAGTACTTGGAAGTGCACCGTTTAAGTAGGCTTGATTATATTCGCTATCGACTCTTGCGATATTGAATGTCCATTGCGTGGTAGCTTCTGACACATCAAATTCATGGGAAGCAAAGTAGAACTCTGCCCGGTTCCGTGACTTTCGTTCACCATTTATTACACAGGTTCGGTTCGTACCTTCATAACACCAGTCATCAAGCGTAACCCGACCGAACAGATCAAGAAAATAATCTACACTTTCATTAGTTATAGAGGTTTCTGAAAGACTAGGTCGCTGGTCAACACGATACCCCCGGTCAGTAGTCCAGTCATAAGTGCCGAAAAAATCATCAAACAAAATATCGACATGCTCTGAACTGGCTACAAACCATCCATTGCTGGCATAGTAATCAAGGGCATTGGCAACAGAGTAACCCGTAGTGTTGGAAAGTGTCAGCCACTCAAGACCACTTCCATTTGAAATTACTCCTGTTGAAGAATTGAGCGTATAGTCAATATACGAGGCTTGAGTTACAGGTGCGAGTAGTGCTAAAGATAAGGCCAATTTTTTTAACATCTTGTTTCCTTGTAAATTTACTTTTTATAGTTCGCGAGCTGTTTTAGCAATTTGCAAGCCAAGTGGTAACCAATTGATTTTAAATTAAAATCATCAACTTTTGTAAAACACTGTAAACATACTAGACGTCAATGGAATAATATTAAATTTGTAGTTAAATTTAGCTTAACGATGAAAGTTGAAATGAGCTTTGAATTCATTATCGTTATTCATTCTACAATCTGTTCCCACGATTATGCAGATTGATACGGTATGTTTGCTGAGTGAAATAAGAGCGTCACATCTGAAGACCTCTTTATAAAGTACTGCATTTCTCTCTTGATGACTCGATTGCCTAACCTTTTCCTACATTGAGTGTTGGTTCTTAGTGAGTTTTCCAGATTCATTAAAAGAAAAAACCGCACATTGGTGCGGTTTTTGATGGGCTCCCTTTACATATTTAGCACAGTTTCGTGCTATGCAGCGGCTAAACAGCGCTCATTTCACATTACTGTTTACGTCGTCTGAACGCGAGTAAGCCGCCTGTTAATAACAGCCACCATGGAGAAATTGCCGCACCTTTACGCTCGTAAGCCACATCGTCAATTTCATCTTCAGGAATGTCACAGGTCTCCACTTCACCGTTTTCCAGCGGCGTGAGTTTCACTGCAATAATGGTATCGTCGATGGGCGTTTCACCTTCATCGTCAATCACTTCCACACCCGTTACATAACGTTCACCGGTACGGTAGCGGGCATTTGCAATAATCTCATTGCTGTCATTGATACCAATGGCGTCGACAATGGTGTATACACTGTCACAAGGTAACAGATCGTTCAGATCCGTCATTTCTTTCGCTTCAATGTCGTACATGAAGCCGTGGGTTTCACGGTTTGTATCAACAGTGGAGTCGTATTCTGACGAGCCAACCACAATGTTGTTATTGTTGATGCCCTTACCTTCTGCGCCGGCATTGGTAAAGAAGCCTTCCGGATAAAGAGCTTCACCTGTGTCCAGGTTGTAGACGAACACACGGTTACGGGCAGTATCATTAGGGGCACGTAGTACGTAACCTGTTACCCAGTTGTCATTGTTAATGGCAACTGCTTCAGACATGATATTTTCGTCACGGGGTAACATTTCGGTTGTTTCGCCTTCTGCATAACTCACTGCAACATTCAGGCGCTCATAGCTATAACCTGAAGGACGGCGGATGTAAGCAATTTCGTCAAGAGATGACGCACCTACAGCAATACCCTGATCATTAATATCCTGCGCCAGCGACCAGTATGCAGACTCATCATCCGCATCAGGTTCAAACACAAGCGGATAAGTATCGGTAGTAATCGTGTTGCCGTTAGCATCTAACTGCCAGACAGTGGCACGGATATGCACACCCGGCGTTGAACGGTCGCCCACGGCCGGTAAACGGAAACCGTAGGTGGATGTATCTGAAGATGCGTCTACACGGATACTGCGGTAGCAATATTCAACAGGAATGTCACCACGGGTTTCTTCTTCTTCACAGGCTTCAATGGCGTCATCAATGCCTTCAATGTGGTCAACCATGCTGTTGCCCACAACCTGAAGATTGTTGTTAATGGCAAACGCCTGACTGAGGCCGTTTAACGTATCGTCTTCAGATGCCAGCAGCTTGGTTTCACCGTTTACACTGACAAAGGCCGTAGACTTGATGTCGTTAAGTACATAAGTGGTATCGTTGCCATCTTCATCTTCATAATCCAGCTCGTAATACGGGCCTTCTGTTGAGCCGGTAACATAATCACCGTTCAGACTGTCACGTGCATAGGTTGTTACCGCATGGGCGTAATCATCAAACAATTCCGACCACGCATCCAGACCGGGGATGAGATCGGCATCTGTCGTATCTGTGATATACGAGCGGTAAGGCGTCAGGTGCTGGTAAACAAATGCATTCCGGGCAGTCGTACTGTGAGACAGTAAACCGGTAACAATCGTGGTGTAATCCACATCTGAGAAAATGCCCTGTCTGACGTCATCTTCACTTTCGAAAGTCGATGCGTTGTTGTCGATAAATCCGGATTCTTCCAGAAAGTCGAGGTCGATGGGCGGATTAAATTCTGCTGATGTCATCGTCACCGTGAAGCCGGACTCATCGATAGACTGGGCAAAATTGTTAATACTGATATCCCTGACTGGTACAGGTGTGACTGTATAGGTGGCGGCCAGGGCAGACGCTGACGCAGTGGTCATTGCCATGGCAGCGGCAAGCTGTGTTAATTTCATTTATAATCCTAATTACTGCTGAGTGTCTTCCAGCATGCTTTCCAGTTCATCCCAGCGCGCATATTTCCGGGATAGGGTTTCTTCTATTTCTGATAACGTGGCCAGAGTTGCGGCTGTGCTGTCGGCAGTTTGTTTAAAAAACTCAGGATCATTCACTTGTTCCTGTAATTCTGCTAACGCGGTTTCCAGCGTTTCTATCTCTGCAGGCAGAGAATCCAGTTCACGTTGATCTTTATATGATAACTTTTTCGTCTTGCGTACTGAAGACTTTGGCTTAGGACTGTCAGAAACCGGTTTAGTTTCATCTTTTACCTTTGCCTCTGCAGTTTTCTGTGCTGCATTTTGCTTATACCAGCTCTCCACATCTGTGAAGCCGCCGATAAATTCTTTGAGCTCACCCTCGCCTTCAAACACCAGGCAACTGTTAGCGACGTTATCCACAAACTCACGGTCGTGGCTGACAAGTAATACCGTGCCTTCATATTCATTCAGCAAGGTTTCCAGCATTTCCAGCGTCTCAACGTCCAGGTCGTTGGTCGGTTCGTCAAGCACCAGTAAATTGCTGGGTTTCAGCATCAGCTTTGCCAGCATCAGACGGTTTTTCTCACCACCTGACAGGGATTTTACCGGGGCATTCACCCGCTCCGGGGTAAATAAATAGTCCTGCAGATAACTGATCACATGTCTGGGGTGGCCATTTACCATCAAATCACGCTTTCCGTCACCTACAGCGTCAATGACTGACTTCTCAAGTTCCAGGCCGTGGCGATGCTGATCAAAATACGCGACTTCCAGATTAACGCCCTGGCGGACGTTTCCGGATTGCGGAGCCAGTTCACCCAGTAACAACTTGATAAGAGTAGATTTGCCACTACCGTTCGGGCCGATGAACGCTAATTTATCACCCCTTAACAGGTTTAGGTTAAGGTGTTTAATAATGGCTTTCTCACCGTAACTGTAACTGGCGTCAGTTACCTCGAACACCATTTTACCTGAGCGGGAACCGGCATGTTGTGCTACAACGGCATTGCCCTGGGTTTCGCGACGGGCTTTACGGGTTTCACGAAGCTTTTTAAGTGCCCTTACTCTGCCCTCATTACGGGTCCTGCGGGCTTTAATGCCCTGACGGATCCACACTTCTTCCTGAGCGAGTTTCTTATCAAACTCTGCATTCTGAGCAGCCTCGATATCCAGATCCTGCTGTTTCTTTTCCAGGTAGGTGGCGTAGTTACCGGGGTAACTGGTCAGCGAACCGCGGTCGAGATCCACAATACGGGTTGCCATGTTGCGAATGAATGCACGATCGTGACTGATAAAAACGATTGCACCGCGGAACGCCGTTAAGCTTTGTTCCAGCCAGCGAATCATTTCAATATCAAGGTGGTTAGTCGGCTCATCAAGAAGCAATAAGTCGGGCTGACGCACCAGCGCTCTGGCCAGTGCCGCTTTTCTTCTCCAGCCACCGGACAGCGTGGACAAAGACATGTCAGCATCCAGTTTCAGCATGGTAAGGGTTTGTTCTATTTGCTGCTCGAATTGCCAGGCATCACGGCTTTCGAGCGCTTCCTGCAGGTGTTGCAGTTTATTCAGGTTAGCTTCGGAAGGATCTTCCGACACCTTACGGGTCTGATGAAAATACTGCTTAAGAATATCGCCCACATCGGCAAGCCCTTCGGCCACATAGTCAAACAGTGAGATATCAACAGTTTGCGGAGGATCCTGTTCGAGTCTCGCAACAATGGTTTTACTGTCGATAATACGCTGCCCGTCGTCAGCGATAATGTCTCCGGCCAGCACTTTCATAAGCGTGGATTTTCCACTGCCATTTCGTCCGACCAGGCACACCCGTTCTCCGGGTTGAACCACTAATTCAACGCCATCCAGTAATGGCGGATTACCGTAGATAACGGTGATGTTTTTTAACTGAATTACACTCATGATAAAAAGGATTCTGCCTGTTCTACGTCAAAAGGCCAGCCAAGTTCGGCACCGGTATCCATGCGTTTGATCACAGGAATACGGACTGCATACAGATGATACAGGTTTGCGTCCTCGCGGATGTTACATTTTGTAATGTCCAGCGAAGGCGCCTGGTGAGTTTGTGCCAGCACATCACTGGCAAGATCACATAAATGACAACCCGGTCCTGTATAAAACGCTAATTTCACTTCTTCAACGTCCAGCATTGGTGAATATTTGCATGACGGGCGAAATCTTCCGGAATAGTCTTTGCGGTAATATCTTCAATGTCTTTATATCCGGCTCCGGCTAACGCATCAGTATCAAGTTTGAAGCCCCGGCGGTTATTCGAAAACATCACTTCACCGCCGTCATTCAGACAACGGAATGCATCTTTCAGCAAAGCAACGTGGTCGCGCTGAACATCAAAGGTATCCTGCATACGTTTTGAATTTGAAAACGACGGCGGATCGATAAAAATAAAATCGTATTTGCCGGGGTGTGTTTTGAGCCACGTCGTACAATCAGCCTGAATAAAGGCATTGGCGCCTTTCACTTTATTCAGTGCCATGTTGTCTTTCGCCCAGTCAAGATAGGTTTTCGACATATCGACAGTAGTCACAGAACGGGCACCACCCAATGCAGCATGCACAGAGACACTGCCAGTATATGAAAACAGGTTCAGAACATCTTTATTTTTCACCCGTTGTGACACCAGTTTACGGGTGTCACGGTGATCCAGAAATAATCCTGTATCAAGATAATCTGTCAGGTTAACCAGCAGTTTCGCACCGTTTTCATAAACAGTCAGCCGATCACCTTTCTGATCCATTTTTTCGTACTGGTTTTTACCCTTCTGCTGACTGCGCACTTTTAACGCAATTTGATTCGGGTTTGTGCCGGTTACTGCCGGCAAATGCAACAGCACTTCCTGTAAGCGGCGACGTGCTTTGTCTTCAGAAATTGTTTTCGGTGGCGCATATTCCTGCACAACAAGCCAGTCACCATACACATCAATAGCCACATTGTAATCAGGCAAATCGGCGTCATAAATACGGTAACAGTTGGTGTCCTGTTGCTTTACCCAACTTTTCAGCTTTTTAAGATTCTTTTTCAGCCGGTTAGCGAATTCGTGATTCACCCCGTCTGACCCAAATTGCCGGCAGTTGTCTTCATCCATGACATAATTAACCAGCCGGCATTCCAGCTTGCCGTTATTCATGCCGTAGTCTTTTGACGAGCGCAGTTTCATCATTCGCAACAAATCGCGGTTGCTGCTGAGCAGGGACACATGCCAGCCTGACCAGGCCGCTTTCAACTGCTTACCCAGTTCTGAAAAGGTCGGGATAAGGTCTGTGAGTTCGCCGAGCCGTTCGCCATAAGGCGGGTTACTCACCAGATAACCGGCTTCTTTAACCTGAGGTTCCGCTTTCAGCGCATCGCAGCTATCAAAATGAATATCTTTAAATACACCGGCCTGATCGGCATTCGTCCGTGCAATATTGATGAGCTTACGGTCAATATCTGTAGCAGTAATACGAATATCACAGGGCTTTTGTGCTGCCAGAGCATCATCGTTAATCTTGTCCCACAGAGGCTGGTTATGTTGCAACCAGCGACTGAAGCCCCAGTAACTGCGTTTGATGCCGGGAGCAATATTTCTGGCAATGTACGCGGCTTCAATAGCGATGGTGCCCGAACCACAGAACAGATCCGTGAGCGGTTTATCTGTGTTTGCTGTCCAGCCTGAGCGGATCAGCATGGCGCATGCCACGTGTTCTTTTAACGGTGCCTCACCGGTTTTCGAACGGTAAGCTCTCTGGTGAAGACTGTTTCCGGACATATCCAGGCCGATGACCACATTGTCCCGGTGTACGCGGGCCCAGATAGGAAAATCTGAAAATTTCTTTTCTACAGACGGCCGTTGATCTAACTCTTCCATAAACTGATCAACAATGGCGTCTTTTATTCGCACAGCACCGAACTGAGAATTTTTAATGGCATGGTTGGTGCCGTTGAACTGTACACTCAACGTGTCACTGGCCCGCAGGTGTTGCTGCCAGTCAACGGATGAAGCGGTATCGTATAAAGATTCTGCTGAGTCACACTTTCCTTCGGCCAGCACCCAGATAACACGGTTCGCCAGCCTGGACCATAAACAAACGGAATAGGCCTGTTCAAGGGTGCCGGTAAACGTTACTGTGCCGGGCGATAAGCGACAAGCAGTATCAGGACAAAGCGCTTCAATTTCAGCTTTTAACAGCTCATCCAGACCACGGCTGGTTGTAACAATAATTTGATTCATAACACTCATAGAAACTGCACACGTTCTGCACCCGCGCAGTGATTAAAAATAATCGAAGTAAAAGGGCTTTTACAGCGCCTTTACGATGTTTTTCACTAGTGACGGCCCCTGATAGATAAACGCCGAATAAACCTGTACCAGCGAAGCGCCGGCGGCGAGCCGGTCTTTTGCAGTCTGCGCGTCATGAATACCGCCCACGCCGATGATAGGAATTGCGCGGTCCAGTGCAGCAGACAATTTGCGTGTCACATCCAGACTCATTTCCGTCAGAACATCGCCACTTAAACCGCCGGCTTCATCAGCGTGTTTCAGTCCCTGAACACTGTCACGGCTTAGCGTGGTATTTGTAGCAATCACTCCGTCCATTTTACTGTTGATCAGTGAACGGGCGATGCTTTCAATTTCATTATCCGCCAGATCCGGCGCGATTTTGATGAACAGGGGCACATATTTACCATGTGTCTGACACAGCTTTTCCTGTGCATCTTTCAGACCGTTAAGCAGTTTATCCAGTGCTTCGCCATACTGAAGATTACGCAGTCCAGGCGTATTGGGAGATGAAATATTCACTGTCACGTAGCTAGCGTAAGGATACACTTTGTTCAGACAAATGAGGTAATCATCAATGGCATTAGCTTCTTCGGTATCTTTGTTTTTACCGATGTTAATTCCCACCGGCCCTTCGAAACGGGACGCTTTTACCTGACTGACCAGATGATCCACACCGTGGTTATTAAAACCCATGCGGTTAATGATAGCGTGCTTTTCAGGCAGGCGGAAAATACGGGGCTTGGGGTTACCCGGTTGCGGTCGGGGTGTTACTGTACCGACTTCTACGAATCCGAAGCCCATGCTGCCAAACGCATCAATACATTCGCCGTTTTTATCCAGACCCGCAGCCAGACCTACCGCATTTGGAAATGTGATCCCGGCAACTTTTACCGGCTTACTGATAGTTTCATTACTGTACAGTAATTTCAGCGGCGTATGCTGGGTTCTGTGCAGCCACTTGATGGCAAAATCGTGGCTTTTTTCGGGCTCGCACTGGAGCAAAATTTTCTGGGCGATGGATTGCATGGTCTTTCTCTAAGAAAAAGCCCTGTCAAAACAGGGCTTCGTCGTTTCTGAATAGGCGTATTCTAATGGCTAGACTTGGCGCTTAAAAGCATCAATTCACGTAAAGCCACAGAAAATTTCGCAAATTCATGTGTAGAGCTGGTTTTGAACTCTGACATCATGTGATACCAGCGTTTCAGCAGAGCCTGATTATTGTCCATCCAGCTTTGCAGAATTTCGTCGGCATCTTTGCTGTCAGGACGCGACTGTAACAAGTTCAGCGTAATGGAGCGCTGTTGCCAGTCAAGCTCTTCACGGTAGGACGCTCTTGCCAGGGCCTGCCAGTGGTTACTGACGTTCTGGTTGGTAATTTGCGCCAGGAACCAGTGCAGTTCAAGTTTCGCGCCCAACTGGAAGTACAACTTGGCAATGACAGATGTATCATGGCTGTCTGTTTCATCAATTTGCGCCAGGTCGAGACTGGAGAACAGATTCGAGAAACTGGACACCTGCGTGGCAATATCTTCCGGTACACCTTTATCAACCAGTTTCGCCGCCTCTTTCTGCAAGGAAGCATATTCATCAGCGACCAGATAATTTTGCATGTTACTGGCAAGGTTATCAAAGGTACCGCGGTAAGCTTCAATCGCAGAATGTATACCCAGAGATTTATTGCCGTGACGGATATACCAGCGCGCAGTGCGGCGCATAATACGACGGGCACTCTCCAGAATTCTCAGTTGCAGATCAGCGTCGATGACATTGTCCAACGCTTCAACTTTGCGCCAGAGCGGATCGATATTGAAAATACCTTTCACCACCGCGTAAGCATCAGCAATTTCATCCACCGTTGCTCCGGTCTCTTCCTGCATACGGAACACGAAATTCAGGCCCATATCGTTGACAATGTTATTGGTCAACTTGGTCGCGATAATTTCGCCTCGTAGCGGATGCTGCTCCATCTGCTCCGGATACTTGTCACGCAGTACCGGCGGGAAAGCATTGACCAGCAGTTTACCGTGATACGGATTCTCCGTGATCTCCGGAATATTAAATGCGTCTTTGAGTACCATTTTGCCGTAAGCAATCAGCACACTCAGTTCCGGACGGGTAAGTCCACGGTCTTTCGCCACGCGATCTGAAATTTCATCATCGGTAGGAATAAATTCCAGTTCCCGGTTAAGACGTCCTTCACGCTCCAGTCCATGGATGAACCGCAGCTGTTCTTTAAGTTGCGACACACCTGCCCGTTCTGTAATGGAAATCGACTGGGTCTGACGGTAGCAATCTTCCAGCACGATTTTGGCCACATCATCGGTCATATCGTACAGCAGTTTGTTTCGCTGTTTAACGGTTAAATCACCGTTACTCACCAGGCTGTTAAGCAAAATTTTAATGTTAACTTCATTGTCTGAGCAGTCCACACCGCCCACGTTATCAATAAAGTCGGTATTCACGCGGCCGCCGTTTGCGGCATATTCCACACGACCAAGCTGCGTCAGACCCAGGTTACCGCCCTCGCCTACAATTTTCGCCTTAACGTCTTTACCGTTAACACGTAAATCATCATTGGCACGGTCACCCACTTCAGCATGAGACTCTTTAGTACTCTTAATATAAGTACCGATACCACCGTTCCAGATCAAATCGACAGGCATTTTGAGAATATTATGAATAAGCTCGTTCGGCGTCATCGTCACCTGACGGGTACCCAGCCATTTTTTCATTTCCGGAGTAAGCTTAATAGACTTACTCGCACGGCTGAAAATACCACCGCCTTTAGAAATCAGCTTACTGTCATAGTCTTCCCAGCTTAATCCCGGGTTTTCAAACAGGCGCTTACGCTCTTCCCAGGTGGAAGCTGCATCCGGATCAGGATCGAAGAAAATGTGCAGGTGGTTAAACGCAGCAATTAACCGGGTGTGTTTTGACAGCAACATACCGTTACCGAATACATCACCGGCCATATCACCTACACCCACTGCGGTGAAATCTGTCGTCTGACAGTCGATACCCACTTCACGGAAATGGCGTTTAACCGATTCCCATGCACCACGGGCTGTAATCCCCATTTTCTTATGGTCGTAGCCCACACTGCCGCCGGAAGCAAAAGCGTCACCCAGCCAGAAGTTATATTCTTCAGAAATGCCGTTTGCGATATCTGAGAACGTAGCCGTGCCTTTATCAGCGGCAACAACCAGATACGGGTCGTCTTCGTCGAGGCGTACCACATCTTTGGGTGGCACAACTTCGCCATTTACAATGTTATCTGTGATATCCAGCAGGCTGCGGATAAACGTACGGTAGCACGCCTGACCTTCTGCCTGGAATGCCGCTCTTCCGCCTGTTGTTGGCAGTTTTTTGCAGACAAAACCACCTTTTGCGCCCACAGGCACAATAACGGTATTTTTAACTTGCTGGGCCTTCACCAAACCAAGGATCTCAGTACGGAAATCTTCCTGACGGTCAGACCAACGCAGACCACCCCGCGCCACTTTGCCGCCCCGTAAATGCACACCTTCCACACGGGGACTGTACACAAAGATTTCAAATTTAGGCAGTGGCAGCGGCATTTCCGGAATCATTTCCGGCATCAGCTTGAACGATACATACGGCTTTTCGTTGCCGGCATCGTCGCTCTGGTAGAAGTTAGTGCGGAGTGTCGCCAGCATCATATCCAGATAACGACGGATGATCCGGTCGTCGTCCAGGTTGCTGACGTTATCCAGCGCTACTTTGATTGAATCAAGCAGCGCTTCTTCTTTTTTCTTACTGCGCTTTTTAAACGGGTCGAAACGTATGTCAAAAAACTCCACCAGTTTCTTAGCAATGTCAGGATAGGCAGACAGCGTATTGGCAATGTAATCGCGGCTGAAAGAGCTGCCTGTCTGACGCATATATTTTGCGTAGGCACGGAGAATGGTCACTTTACGACCGGTCATGCCGGCACCCAGGATCAGGCGGTTAAAGGCATCATCTTCCAGTGTGTTTGCCCACACCTTGGCAAACGCATCCTGAAACAACGCCTGCGCCTGCTCCATGTCCAGGTCTTTACCGGACTTATGAAGCATGGTGAAGTCCATTACCCAGTTCAGCGACGAATCGGCGCAATTGACTTTGTACGGACTTTCATCGATAACGCGCAAGCCGAAATTTTCCAGCATAGGTAACACGTCAGACAGGTGAATAGGCTCTGCTCGGTGGAACAGTTTCAGTTTAACAACCTGACTGTCAGCACTTTCTTCCTGCGGACGGTAAAACAACATATCCAGTGTATGGTCATCACTCAGTAATTCGAGTTTTTCCATATCAATCAGGGCAGCGCTGGGCAGGTTCTGTTCCATATAACTGCGGGAAAAAGCATTGGTATACTTGCGTTCCAGTGCTTTACCTGATGCTTCACCATGGGCTGCCTTTATGGCAGATGCCAGACGGTCATTCCAGGTTTTGGTGAGCTCAATGATGTTTTGCTCGATTTCCTTCACATCGTATTCCACATTGTTGTTTTTGACGCGGGCGATATAGTGCGTTCTGGCGTACACAGATTCAGAGAAGAACGTCGTAAATTCGATTTCTTCTTCAGTGCCAAATGAGCGCTGCAGCAAGTTCTGGGTATCTTTACGCAACTGGGTGTTGTAGCGCTCTCTGGGCACAAACACCATACAGGAAATAAAGCGGCCAAATACATCCTTGCGAACGAACAACCGGGTAATGCCCCGCTCCTGCATCTGGAAGATACCCATAATGATTTGGGCCATTTCCGCAGCAGGAGTTTGCAACAACTCATCCCGTGGATAAGTTTCAATAATGTTCACGAACGCTTTGTACGCGTGGGTACCCGGCTCATAGCCGGATAACGTACAGATTTCTTTAATTTTTGACGCCAGCACCGGCACTTCAGTGGCACTTGAGTTATAGAAAGAAGCACTGAACAGACCGAGGAAACGGTGTTCACCGACAACAGCACCATCGCTGTTAAAAACCTTCACACCCACATAATCCATATAGGCAGGACGATGTACCCGTGAGCGTGAATTGGTTTTAGTCAGCATCAGCGGATTCTGACTCAGGGCTTCAGCCCGCGCAGACGACGGTAAATTAGAAATCAGACGCTCACGATCGCTGACAGACTTTTTCATCAGCCCCAGGCTGCTGTCATTATCAGGGATCCAGCGGTAATCACCTTCAATGGCACGGGCGTCGTAATAACGGTAGCCCATCATGGTGAAATTATGATCAGCCAGCCAGCTTAAAAACTGCAGAGTCTGGGCTTTCTTATCGGCATCTACCGGCCAGTTGTGTTTGTCAGCACCTTTAATAACGGTTGCCAGCTTGCCCGACATGGACTGCCAGTCTTCAACCGCAAGGGAGACTTCATCAACCACTGAACGAAGCTCTTTGGTAAGTTTATCAATGTCTTTTTTCGCGGTCTGTCTGTCGATTTCAATCAGCAGCACGGTTTCTTTAACTGCCGCTTTGGTTTTCTTGCCGCTTTCGTAAAAAGCTTCCACCTGCCCTTTATCGCCACGTTTCAGCCAGATGGGGCTGTGCAACATGAGATGAGAAGTAATATTCAGGCGGTTCAGCGACATGCGCACGGAATCAACCAGAAACGGCATGTCCCGCACGATAATTTCAACGATGGTATGGCTTGAATGCCATCCATGTTTGGCGATTTCAGGATTGAAAACCCGGATATACGGTGACGACGGATCGAACGAGGAAAACTCGTTCCACAAACTTAATGTAGCCCCGTAGAGGTCGCTGTCGTTGCGATCTTCCAGGTCATCATTAGAAATTGTCTGGAAAAGATGTTGGCCGAATTGTTTAACCAGCGCATTTTGCTGCGCATCGACTTTCTTTTCGATGAGTGAGAAAACATTATCAAGCAGCACCGACTGCCGCTGTGAGGTGACTGTCATGGTTTAACCTTTATTAGTCGTAAGTGCACAGAATCCTTACCTATTTTCGCTAATCTCCGGCCTTATTGAAAGAGGAGTTTTAACGCTTTATTAACAGCATAGATAACTATGCAGAAAACGCATAAAAAAAAGGGCCAAACGGCCCTTTTTTGTAGTTACTTATGCAAAAATATTTTATGCATCAGGGGCGTTTTTACTTAACCAGAGGAATCTGGACAGTGCCGGCAGCACAATAATCGCACCCAGCATGTTCACGAGGAACATAAATGTCAGCAAAATACCCATATCCATCTGGAATTTCAGTGAGGAAAACACCCAGGTGCTCACACCAACTGCCAGTGTGATCCCCGTGAAGAGTACTGCACTTCCCCGCTCTTTCAGTGCATCCAGGTAAGCCTGTTGCACTGTCTCACCGGATTTGAGTTTATGACTCATGGTAGAAAGTATGTAGATACCATAATCCACACCAATGCCAACACCCAGTGCGATTACTGGTAGTGTAGACACGGTCAGCCCGATTTGCAGGAAAGTCATCAGTGCCTGTGCCAGCACCGACACCACATAAAGTGGCAGTACGACAGACAAAGTTGCTCTGACAGAACGGAAGCTTATCAGGCAAAGTACAATAACCGCACCAAACACGTATACCATCATCGGGCCCTGAGCCGCTTCCACGGCTTCATTAGTCGCCGCCATTACGCCTACAGGTCCGGAGGCCAGTTTGAACTTCATGTCGTCGGTTTCATATTCTTTACGGAATGCTTTCACAGCATCAACCACGTGAGAAATAGTTTCAGCTTTGTGATCTTCCATAAACAAAATGACCGGCATTACCGAACAGTCTCCGTTTAATAAACCGGACGAAGTAGGTACCAGCGAAATATCCTGCGCCAGAGTCTGCTGATTCCGGGGTAGTACCTGCCATTTGATATTACCCTCGTTGTAACCGGCATTGACGCCTTTTGCCACTGACGCCAGCGAGACAGCCGATTGCACACCCTCAACGTTAGTCATCTTCCACTGAAAGTCGTCCATTGCACGCATGACACCGTACGATGTGCAGGCTTCCGGCGTGGTTTCTACTACCACCGACAGATAATCAACGGTCACCGAGTATTTGTCGGTGATCAGGAAAGTATCCTGGTTATAGCGGGAACTCTCCTGTAAAGACGGCGCACCGGCATGTAAGTCACCTATCTTCATTTGCTGAGACTGTATCAAGCCGAAAATGAATAAGGCAGTCGTCACAGCCATGATGATAATGGCCGGTTTTTTGTGAGTGCAAGCTGCAATCGCATTCCAGAAAGCAGTGTTCCGTTGTTCTTTTTTATTGAACTGCTGAACATATTTGTCATCCAGCTTCAGGAAGCTCATCAGTACCGGCAGCAAAATAAGGTTGGTCAGAATAATGACGGCGACCCCCATGCTGGCAGTAATGGCCAGTTCCCGGATAATGCCGATATCAATAACCAGTAAAGTCATGAAACCTACTGTATCGGAAAGCAGAGCAATACCGCCGGGTACAAGTAAAGCGCGGAATGCACTCATGGCTGCATGTTGCGCGCCCATGCCCGCAACCACCTTTTTCTCCACAGCGTTAATCATCTGCACGCCGTGACTCACACCAATGGCAAATACCAGGAAAGGCACCAGAATCGACATAGGGTCAAGACCGAATCCCAGCACAGTCAGTAAGCCCAGCTGCCAGACAACAGCTACCACAGAACAAATCAAGGGTAGCAACGTCATCATGATACTGCGTGAGAAGAAGTAAACCATTACAGCAGTGATACCCAGGGCTATGGCGAAGAAAAGCACCACGTCTTTTGCGCCATTTGCCACATCACCAATCATTTTGGAAAAGCCGATGATATGGATGCTGACCTTATCCGATTCAAACTGGCCTCTGACCTGTTGTTCCAGGTCATCTGCGACTTTGAGCATATCCAGCGGTGCGCCGGTTTTCGGGTCCAAATCAAGTAACTGCGCAGTCACCATGGCACAACTGTAATCGTTGGATACCTGGCGGCCAACAATTTTAGCCTTTTCCACATTGGTAGCGACCTGCTCCAGTGCTGCCGGCCGTGATGAATCGAAATCCGCAGGGATAACCGGCCCGCCGGAAAAACCCCCTTCCACAATTTCAGTAAAACGGGTAGACGGGGCAAACAGGCTGACAACCAGCGAACGGTCCACACCGTTGATAAAAAACAACGCATCATGGACTTGTTGCAATGTGTCCATAAAGTGCTGGTTATAAATATTCCCGCTGGTATCACACACAGAAACCAGTACGCTGTTAGCACCACCGAAATCACTGCGGTGAGCCATGTAGGTTTTCATGTATTCATGATTAAGCGGCACATTTTTCTCGAAACCGGCGTCCAGATGCATCATCGACGCCTGATAGCCAAGATACACTGTGGCCAGCAGAAAGAGTCCGACTACAACTTTCCGGTATCCGAAAATTAGTCTTTCTAAAAGCGAGGTAAAACTTGCCATGTCAGTGTTTTAATCCATATCCAGTTGTTTGATACCATTCGCCGTGACAGCGATAAGATGACCGTTAAATCGTGCAACGCTGACGATGCTTGCTTTGTCCTTAAGTTGTTCGCGGCTGAGACCGTCAACCGGCTCACAACTGTCTGCTGGCCCCCAGGGATCGAATTCTCTTGTTTCCAGCGATGCCGGTACTGAAATCATCATCCCGTTATTGCCAAACAGGCGTACACGCTCACCGGCCGGTAAAATCTTATTCAGCGAACCTGACAGACAGGTCGGTACGTTTTCCCACTCACCTGTCCCGCGACGGACAAAGGTGTGTCCCCGCAGGCCGGCGATGACGATTGTGTCATCTGCTGTCTCAGCAATGTCAAGAAAAGACCCTTCATAGGTGGTATCCATACGGGTCCATGTTTCTCCCATATTGTCACTCATGGCGACCAGGCCCGCTTCACCGACAAGGTAAAGGGTTTCTCCCACCTGCTCCAGTTTATTCAGGTGAGGCAAAATGGCGCGGAGTTCCTCTTCGTAGTATTCCGGTGTATCCCGCTTTACTTCATCAAGATATTCCTGATCGTAGGGATTGAGTAACGTAGCGTGCAGCTCCCGGTTCCAGGTTTTACCGCCATCACGGGTGCGGAAGAATAAACCGTAAGCCCCCGCAGCGACGCCATGCTGACGATCAAAAAAGAGTATATCGAGAAAGGGCTTTTCCAGCTCAGGGGCAGACATTTGCACTGTCCACGTAGTGCCCCGGTCGGATGAATGCAATAGGGTTGCATCATGCCCGGCCACCCATACATCGTCGCCAACAATATCCACCGCTGTCAGGGTAGCAGTAACAGGTACAGCCTGCTGAACGAAGTTTTCGCCGTCTGATGACGTCAGAATATGGCCTCTTTCCCCGGCCACAACTACGTAGTCTGCGGTATCGATATCGAGCAGTACTGATTTCTCTACCAGCGGAGCCTGATAAGCTTCCTGAGCATGGACAGAAAACAGTGCCGACAACGCGATAATCGCCGCCAGAGTGCTTTTCATAAGTCTTATTATCCTAATAGCGCAGAACAATACAAAAACGGTTGGCACTGCCAACCGTTTGATTCTGTAGAATTAACGGCCTTCCCGTCTGAGAGCCTGAGATGTGAATTCGGCTTCACGTGGCTGGATAGTGAAATCATACATTTTTTCTTCGTTATCCAGACCAATTGCCAGGTAACGACGGGAATTCAAATCATGATACACATCCAGTGTAGACCATTGGGTCGGCACATCATAGTAGTTCACACCGTACGTCATCGCGACGCGGTACAACTCACCATTCTTGTCGTACATGTCTGCTTCCTGAATCTGCCAGCTGTCTTCATCAAGGAAGAAAACACGTTTCTGGTAAATGTGACGCAAGCCCTCTTTTAAGGTTGCCTCAACCACCCATACACGGTGCTTTTCCCAGCGGGTCAGATCCGGATTGATGTGGTTAGGTTGCAAAATGTCTTCATACTTCACCTGATCGCTGTGCAACTTGTAGTTGTTGTAGGCAACGTACATTTCTTTTTTGCCTTTCAGCTCCCAGTTGTAACGGTCAGGAGAACCATTGTACATATCGAAGTCGTCTGTAGTACGCAGACCATCGGCCTCGGTTCCCGGTGTATCATAAGCAATTTGCGGAACACGGTTCAGACGTTTACGACCCGTATTATACTTCCACGCTTCACGGGGCTCTTTCACCTGGTCAACGGTCTCCTTAACCAGAAGAATATCGCCGGCAAGTCGGGCTGGCTCAGTGATTTTCTGTTTGAAGAAGAACAGAATATTATCTTCTTCAAGTTCTTCCGGCTTCGCATTTTCATTGGAATATTTGATCAGCAGTTTCTCGTCAAAACCAATGAGATTGTAATCACCGGATGATGTTACAGCAGCCTGACCGCCAAAACGCTGAACAGCCTGACCGCGATAACGCAGAATGTGATTCCAGATTGCTTCCAGACCATTTTGCGGTACAGGGAACGGAATGCCCGTTGCCGCACCTTTGATACCGTTTCCGGATTCAATCAGTGATGCACGGGTTGCATTTGCTTTGGTCGCATCATAAACAAACTGAGGGTTAGACGCTGAGCGGCGGCTTTCATAAACCGGCATACGGTATGTATCCGGATAGGTTTCGAACAGCTTTTTCTGACCGTCAGACAGAAAGTCCGCATACTCTTTATAATTTTGACCTGTGATCTCAAACAATACCTGATCACCCGGATAAGGGTCCGGATGATGATCACCTGCAGAGTAACCGGCCGGTGCGGCTGTTATCCCGCCGGTATAAGTCGGAATGCTGCCATCAGCATTGGCAGCAGCCTCACCACCCAGTGGTGTCAGGCTGTTACCCAATTTATCGGCTTCTGCCTGAGAAACTGCCGCCATAGCTGTAGATGACAGCGCTACCGATAACGCAGCAGCAATAAGACCTGCTTTTCTTAACATACGATACCCCTTAAATCGAATACTTGATGTTGAAAGATACAAAATCACGATCTGACAGCTGGTTTGTTGTACCCACACCACCCCAGAATGCACTGTAAGATGCAGTGGCTGACCAGCTGCTCAGATAATTAAAGGTAAATGCCAGACTGGCTGATTTTGAATCTTCGAGGAAAACATACAACGGATCGGGTGTTGTCCCTTTCACATCATGTGAGAACGTTGCACGGGTTTGCATATTTACGCCTGAGAACACGTTGTTGAAATCAGCAACGGCCAGTAAACGGTAGCCCCAGGCATCATCTGTAGCAAACGGGTTTGTTTCAGGTCCGTTTGATAAACCTGTGTGTAAACCAACACGTGGATTGCCGTCTTCGCCGGGTTCAAGTGACGGCGTTCTGCCAGTACCCGGTGCGTTCAGACGCAATACTGAAGGGTCCGGAAAATCGACGATATTTACATAGCCAACTTCACCCAGAACAATCAGGTTATCTGTACCCAGTGCCGGACCAAATACCTGAGACAAGGTAAACTGAGCCTGCCAGGTATCTGAAAATACAAAACCTTCTGCTGTTTCACCCGGTCCCACTGCACGGCCGATGTTATTTAACTGAGAAATACCGGATAAATCAGGACGGTAGCCTGTGTTAGCAAGCTGTTCCGGCATACCCATGTAGAGTAATTCAACATCGTCAATTTGTAACGGTTCATCAACACGGTAAGCAAATTCACCGGCCAGTGCCCAGCTCTCAATGTTGGTATTGAAACTGAAGCCGTACAACTGAATGTCTTCAGGATAATAGAACTTCGCTTCAGTGAACGCTTCCAGCTGAGTAATGTTATCTTTAGTGATTTCTGTGGTCGCCAGCATAGCCAGATCTGACGCAATACCTTCCTGCGAGAAATCAGACGTAATACCGGAAATCAGCGGACGCTGACTGTGATAATTAATGTGGTAGAAACTGAGTTCACTGTCGTTCAGCAGTTCTGAGAACCAGGTAAGACGAATACCGTATTGACCCTGATCGTCTGCATCTTCATGAGCAGCGTCTGAATAACCGCGAACTGCCACTTTTGTGGGATAAGCCAGATATGCCTGTCCGATTGTGGAAGCATCAGTACCTGCGCGTAAAGCAGAACCCAGGCCGTTTAATGAGCTCAACAGGAAATCCAGGTCTATATCCGGGTTACCGGTAAAGCCGAGCTGAATATTGTTTGCCTGACCACCCTCACCGGCAAAATCGTTTGTCGCGAAATAGCTGCCCGCAACCGGTAACCAGCTGCGCTCCCAGCGATACTGGTAATAGGCCGACAAACTGACCGTATCAGTCAGACCCAGAGAGGCATACACCATACCCACAGGAATGAACACTTCTTTTAATTCAGCACCCGGAGCACGGGCGCGGTTTACATCCACGGGGTTAGTGGTATTGATACCGTGCTGGATAAACGTACTCTCACCCCAGCTGATCACCTGATCACCTACACGGATTGAGAATGGTTTATCATCAATCCAGAAATCACCGTAGAAATACGCATCCAGGATACGGAAATCTTTACAGAGTAAATCATCAGCTTCCGGTGCTGCACATAAATCGGGTGTTCTGCCGGTGATGGGGTTCGCGGCGACGTTGTCGTTATCATTCTGAACAAAGTCATAGAACCAGAACGCACGGGTAAAGAAACCCCAGTCACCCATGTTAATGTCTAAATCGTGGTTACCGGATATCTGGGTAGAAAAGGCTTTACCCGGATCCCAGGACAAATCTCCCTGGTCATTATTTGATGAATAATCACCGTTCGCCTGCGCCCAGACATCAGCAGGCTGATAAATCACATTCGTTGCAGCGTTATAACCGGACCAGTCAAACTGGGGATGGTTGCTGTTACCGATTAATTTATAGTCTCTGTCTTCAGCACGGATACTGGTCGCCAGCGTAAACGTGGAATCCAGTGATACTGAAACATCTCCAAATTGCCAGTTTGCGGCTAAAGCCGGAGAGGCGGCACCAAGTAAGGCAATGATACCAGCGGCAACTGGTGTCTTTTTAAATGTGCTATGCCTAATTGTCATAGTTTTTATTCTCCTGATCCAGCGCATACGATAACAGGTAGCGACGCGCAGACGTGTGACCAACCAAGGTAGTTAACAAAATGATTACATCATTTTCCCTGTTTCGCAAGAACTAATCGTACCAGTTAACACTAGTAATAACATTTTTCCTTTCAACTAGTTATTGAACAAAAGTGGCAAAATCGCCAGTTTTTAGCTGAAATTATCTTAATCGCTCGAAGGATTTTATTTTATTTTCGGGGCTGACGAGGAGCCGGAACCGGCCGGTAAGACCGCGGCTGTCGACGAAGGGACGAAGCCGGCTTACAGGTATTTGTACCCTTTTGCCGGATTCTGAAGTGAGTACAGCAGAGGCGCCGGCGCTTTCATAAAACGCCTGACACCGGCTGTAGGATAAGGAGAGAGTAAAAAAATAGGTAGTATCAGTCACGTTTTTCGTAGGCCAGACTCTTACTGACTTTTTCAAACACGTCTTTACTTAAACCTTCATGGTTCAGCAACCGTTGCAACTGGGCTTTCATGAGTTGCTGGTGCACCGGCGCATAATTTTGCCACTGTGTAAGTGGTGTAACGATGCGTGAAGCCACCTGAGGGTTCTGTTTATCAAGTTCAATCAGATAACTGGTTACGTATTCATAACCGCTGCCGTCTTCAGCGTGAAAACCGGTGGAATTGTAAAAAGCAAAACTACCGATAAGTGCGCGGACCCGGTTCGGATTACCGATACTGAACTGAGGGTGCGACTTAAGCATGGTGATGTGTGCCAGAATATCTTCCCGCTCAGTGGTAGCGTGCAAAGCGAACCATTTGTCCAACACCAGAGGTTCTTTCTCCCAGCGCTGACCGAACTGGGTCATTAAGTCACTGAAGAGTTCCCCGTCACAGATTTGCGCTGCCTTTAACGATGCCAGAGCATCAGTCATATTGTCGGCACTGTCGTATTGTGCCCGTATAAGCGAAGTGCCATGAGATGTGCGGGCAAGATGGCCGAGTACCACATTCTTGCAACGGCGGGCATTCACATTACGTTGATCGTAGACGTAGTCCGTGGTTTCGATAGCCTGCCACACAGCAATCAGTCCGTCATGTAACGCGTCAGCAAACTGCTGGCAGAATGCTTCTCTGGCTGCACACAGTGCCTTAACGTTTATCTGGCTGCGGCTCTGACACAAGGTTTCAAAGCTGGGCACCGATAAACACTCGCCAAGCAGCTCATGATTAGCCTTTTCATCATGTAACACTTCACGCAGATAATCCCAAACCGTATCGGGGATGGCTGCGCCCTGCTCTATTTCACCGATACACCAGTCGTAAAGCGACTGCATGGCATCCCAGCGATTAAACGGATCATCAGCAAAACGGAAAATCTGCAGTAATTCTCTGGCAGATAAAGGGTTATCTACCCGCACTGGCGCAGAGAAATTCCCCAGCACAACGGGTAAACAGGACTCAGGAACATCCGAAAAAGTCAGAGACACTGATGGCTTGTCCACGATCACCAGTCCATTCTGTACCAGGCTTTCATCATCGCTGTAGTGATGACCATTGTCGTCAATACATTCAAACGCCACAGGAATATACAGGGGCTGTTTTTCTGCCTGATCTGCCGTCGGCGGTGTGTGCTGTGACAGCGTAATGTGCAAAGTACGCTTCTGTTTGTCATAAACCCGTTCAACGGCCAGGACCGGTGTACCGGACTGACTGTACCAGCGTGCGAAATGACTGAGATCTTTTTCTGTTGCAGTCTGCATAGCTGCAACAAAATCGTCGCAGGTAACTGCCTGACCATCGTGACGCCGGAAATACTCATCCATGCCCTTTCGGAAGCCCTCAGGGCCGAGAAGCGTATGGAACATGCGGATCACTTCAGCGCCTTTATCGTATACCGTCACTGTGTAGAAGTTATTCATTTCAATCACTTCATCAGGACGGATAGGATGGCTCATCGCACTGGCATCTTCAGCAAACTGATGTTCCCGCATCACACGTACATGCTTTATCCGGTTGCTTAGCGCTGAAGTCATGTCGGCGCTGAATTGCTGATCACGGAAAACAGTGAGACCTTCTTTCAGGCTCAGCTGGAACCAGTCACGGCAGGTGACGCGGTTGCCGGTCCAGTTGTGGAAATATTCGTGGGCGATGACAGATTCTACGTTGAAAAAGTCGTCGTCAGTGGCACTGTCCTGATCCGCCAGTACAAATTTGCTGTTGAAGATATTCAGGCCTTTGTTTTCCATGGCGCCCATATTGAAGAAATCCACGGCGACAATCATGTAGATATCGAGATCGTATTCCAGACCAAAAGTGTCTTCGTCCCACTTCATCGCCCGTTTCAGAGATTCCAGAGCAAAATGACCCCGTTCACGCTTACCTTTATCCACATACAGCTCAAGCTTAACGTCGCGGCCGCTGGTGGTCCGGTAAGTGTCTTCAAGTAAATCAAAATCACCGGCCACTAACGCAAACAGATAGCTGGGTTTAGGATGAGGATCTTCCCAGGTAACCCAGTGAGTCCCGTCGGCTTCTTCCCCTGAATCCACAGGATTACCATTTGCCAGTAACGTGGGATATTGCTTTTTATCGCTGCTGACAGTGACGGTATATTTCGCCAGTACATCGGGGCGGTCAATGAAATAAGTAATGCGGCGGAAGCCTTCTGCCTCGCACTGTGTACAAAATACGCCATCAGAAAGATACAGGCCATCCAGTGCCTGATTGTTTTGCGGGTCTGTTTCTGTCTCGATGACCAGTTCAAAACTGTCAGGTACATCTTTCAGTAGTAATCCGGCATCCTGTAAATCATAGGCGGTATAAGGCTGCCCGTTAACGCTTACAGAATGTAAAGTGAGTTTTTCGCCATCAAGGAACAGAGGTTCATTGTGATTCCCTGCTCTTTCTACTGTGGATTTCGTTGTAATACGTGTGGCGACAGGATGCAGTTTTACATCCATGATTACCCGTGAAATGGTAAAAAGCGGCGGCTGGTAGTCCAGCCGGCGTTTTGCATTGACGCTCATAAGTACTCCTTAAAAAAGAAAGTTATGCGCGCTCCCCGTCGTCCTCTTTGCGCTCGAAGGGAGGGTCCAGGCGAAGAATTTTGATGCCCAGATACGCATAAATAATCGCGAGGACAGGATTAATTACGTTAAAGAAAGTATAGAAGATGTATTCAAACGGATGCACCATTAATACGCCCTGCATGTAAGCACCACAGGTGTTCCAGGGAATTAACGGTGATGTCAGTGTGCCGCCGTCTTCAAGGCTGCGGGACAGGTTAAGCTGGTTCAGTCCGCGCTTTTCAAATTCCTGTTTGTACATACGGCCGGGCATAACAATCGACATATACTGATCAGCCGTTACCAGATTTGTACCCAGGCAGGTAAGAATCGTCCGGCTGATCATGTCACCGGCAGACTTCGCACCATGAAGAATTGCACTCACTGCCCGCTTAAGCAGGCCAACCCGCTCAAGTACGGCACCAAATGACATCGCGCAGATAATCAGCCAGATAGTATTCAGCATTGATGACATACCACCACGGCTTAGCAGCGCATTTAAGTTTTCATCCGGCGTGGAAAAACTGACACCGTCGAACAATGCAGTCCACACCACTTTCAGCGTACCGATGGCCGGAGAATCCTGCGCGTCCGCCATGCCGGCGACCACATCGCCCTGAAACACCACGGCCCAGATACCACCAAGCAGCGCACCGATGGATACCGCCGGAAATGCCGGCATTTTCTTCACCGCCAGCGTCAGTAACACGACCAGCGGAATGAGCAGATACCAGCCCAGAGAAAATGATTCACCCAATAATGTCTGCATTTGCTCGATGCGCTCAAGAGAAGCAGCATCGGACTCACTGAAGCCAAGGATAACAAACAGGATTAAAGCAATAATAAAGCTGGGGATCGTTGTCCAGAGCATGTAGCGGATATGTTCAAATAAATCCGTTCCCGCCACTGCCGGTGCCAGATTCGTTGTTTCTGAAAGAGGTGAAATTTTATCGCCAAAATACGCGCCGGAAACAACAGCGCCTGCTGTAATTGCTGCCGACATATCCATTCCGGATGCCACCCCCATCAGGGCAACACCGACGGTGGCCGCTGTGGTCCACGAACTGCCGATACTCATTGCCACTACAGCACAAATCAGACAGCTTGCAGCATAGAAGAAAGACGGGTTAAGTAGCTCAAGCCCGTAATAAATGAGTGTGGGAACGGTACCGGCCAGCATCCAAGTACCGATCAGTGAGCCTACTGCCAGCAAAATCAGGCAGGCGCCCAGTGACATGGAGATCCCTTTAACGATGCCTGCTTCGATTTCCTTCCAGCTATGGCCATTTTTCATGCCGATGATAGCAGCGAGGCCGGTACCCAGTAACAGAGCAATCTGGTTAGGACCAAAAGATGAATTGTCGGAGAACAGATAAACCGCACTGCCCATCATGATGACCAGTGCAACAATAGGAATAAGCGCATCCGTCAGTGACGGGCCTTTAATCGTTTTATTCATTGTAGTTATTACTCTTATAAGACAGAACGGACGAACATCAGCAGGATGACTACCGGACAAACAAATTTCACATACCAGGGCCAGATTTTCCAGAACAGACTGTATTCTGCATCAGCAAAACCTTCTTTCAGTTCCGCCAAAATAGCATCTCTGCGCCAGACCCATCCGGCAAACAGACACAATGCAAATCCGAGTAGAGGCTGACTGTACTGGGTAGTCGCAGCAATGACCAGGCCAAACAGACTTTCAAAATTAAGAATGATGATACAACTGGCAGCAAAAATCAGTGCAGCCATGATCCATACAGCACGGCTTCGGGGCTGTTTGCGGTTCTCAACCAGATAAGCAACAGGCACTTCCAGCATAGAAATTGAAGACGTTACAGAAGCAATAACCATCAGGGCAAAGAACGCCACGGACACCAGTACACCGACAGGGCCGATAGACTCAAACAGGGCCGGCAATACATTGAATATCAACTGGTCCCCGTCCATTAACGCGCCGGTTTCAGTAAAAATTTCTACGCCATTATTCAGCGCCACATACATAGCGGGAATGATGAGCATACCGGCAATAATTGCTACACCGATATCAACCAGTGCAACCCATGCACCTATTGAGGGCAGATTTTCCTGCTTAGACAGATAAGAACCGTAAACCAGCATAGTACCGACCCCTAAAGACATAGAGAAAAAGGCCTGCCCCATGGCGCTGATTAATAAGTCCGGATCGAGAATGCGTGAGAAATCAGGTAAGAGATAGGCTGCCCAGCCTTCACCGGCCCCGGGTTGAAAGCTTACATAGACAATCAATGCCAGGATGATCACAACCAATGTCGGCATTAAACGCACTGACCATTTTTCAATGCCTGACTTTACCCCGCCCAATACGATAGAAGCGGTCAGTAACATAAACAGGCCGCAAAAAATCATATTGCGGCTGTCAGAGAACCCCATCAGCCAGACTGAAGTCTCTTCAAGACCAGCGGTTTGCACAATGCCGTCAGCGAAATAAGCCAGCATCCAGCCACCGACTATGCCGTAGAACGCCAGAATCATGGATACAGTGACACAGCCCCACAGGCCGGTAAGCGTACCGGAAATATTACCTGAGATATTCGTCAGCGCGTCCACCATGTTCGCACGGTTGGAACGGCCAATAATGAGTTCAGCCATCAATACCGGATAAGCCAGTACGAACGCTAAAAGAAGATAAACAAGTACAAATGCTGCGCCGCCGTTAGTGGCGACTTGCGTGGGAAAGCCCCAGATATTTCCGAGACCGACGGCGGAACCGGCAGCAGCCAGTATGAATCCGATCCGTGATGAAAATTCACCTCGCATTGCCATGGATGTATTCCCTTTATTATTGTTTTAATCGTTTGTTGTCGTGTGATTTTTATTATAGGTACAAAAAAGGGGCTGGCCCGGCACCAGCCCCTGTAGTATGTATTTTATTGTTGATGTATTGCGTATTTACCGGTGTCTAACATGTCGAAAGTGATGTTAGCCGCTTCATCCAGGAAAGGATCCAACTCTTCAAGCTCATCCGGTAAATCGTCCAGCGATTCAACCGGCTCCTCGCCCATACGTGCCAGGCGCTCATTGGCCCGTTTCAGATCATTCTCACGGGATTCTTCTTTCTTTGATTCCCGTTCTGATTTCACCAGTGACACATATTTTTTGTCTTTATTCTTTTTGTACTCGTCAATATCTTCGGCGAGATACATAAACTCAGGATCTTTCAATACCCGGGCATTGTGCTTGGCTGCCAGCACATCCAGTGCGCTCTGGCTGTCGCCAAAAGTGGTATAGTTAGCGCGGTCAATGCTGTCCCAGGGTAATGCATTTTCTTCCTGGCTTTCACCCCAGTCTGCCGGATCAATGGGCGACGGATACTTAATGTCCGGTACGACACCTTTGTGCTGGGTGCTGCCACCGTCGATACGATAGAATTTCGCAATGGTAAACTGCACACTGCCCAGCGGGTTGTCATACAGGTCGTAAATCCGGCCAAGTCCGCGGTGCTGTTGAACGGTACCTTTACCAAAGGTTTGCTCACCCACAATCAAAGCACGGCTGTAATCCTGCATCGCAGCCGCAAAGATTTCAGATGCAGACGCACTGTAACGGTCAACCAGTACTGTTAACGGACCATCGTACGTTACTACGCCGTCAGTATCACGGTTAACACTCACCTTGCCTTCGCCATAGCGAATTTGAACTACCGGTCCTTTTTCAATGAACAGTCCGGTGAGTAACGTCGCTTCTGTCAGCGAACCACCGCCGTTACCACGTAAATCGACAATGATGCCTTTGACGTCTTGAGCTTTCAGTGAATCCAGTTCTTTTTTCACGTCAGCATGCAGGTTGTTATAGAAACTGGGAATTGTGATAACGCCTAACTTTTCACCGGCATACGGGCCGGTTTCCGGCTCATAAACCTCAGATTTCGCAGCGCGGTCTTCCAGCTTGATTTTGTCACGGGTCAGACTGACCACAGACATGGCTTTGGTATCTGACGTGCCTTTTTGTACTTGCAAACGTACGGTACTGCCTTTGGGTCCTTTAATGAGATCAACAACCTCATCCAGACGCCAGCCTACGACATCCACGAACTCTTCGTCGTCCTGCGCCACACCAATAATTTTATCTTCCGGTTTCAGCGCATTAGATTTATCAGCAGGGCCGCCCGGTACAATGCTTTTAATTACAGTAAAGTCATCTTCTGCTTGAAGTACAGCACCAATACCTTCAAATGACAGGTTCATTTCCATCTGGAAACGGTCGGCATTTCGGGGAGACAGGTAACTGGTATGCGCTTCAACGCTGCGGGCAAAAGAGTTCATAACCGTCTGGAAAACGTCTTCACTCTCAGCTTGCTTCAGTCGCTTAATGGCACGGGTATAACGCTTGGTAAGTAAGTCTTTTGCTTCCTCCCAGGTTTTATCCGCCATAATCAGATTAAGCGCATCGTATTTAACCCGCTGACGCCACAATTCATCCAGCTCTGTTTCTGTGGTTGGCCATGCTGCGTCTTCACGATCGTAATAGAATTTGTCGTCAGCTTTTTCAAAATTGAAAGGCTTGTCTAACAGGCTTAACGCAAACTCAAAGCGCTCAACACGACGTTTTGCACTTTGATTATACATATCATAAGCGATAGACAAGTTGCCGCGACTCAACGCTTCATCAAAAGAATCACGGTACTTTTCGAAACCATCCACATCTGACTTCAACAAAACCTGTTTGTTGTTATCGAGAGAACGGAGAAAACGGTCATAGATTTTTTCCGACAAAGCGTCATCCAACGCAATTTCCTTGTAGTGCGCTCTGGTGAACAAAGCACTTACCCTTTTTGCAGCTACACTGTGTTGTGTTTCCTGCTGCAGAACGGGTAAATCTTCTACCTGTTCAGTGGTAGTAGTTGCACCGGCGCCAATGCCAACGGTTAAAAATGCACTGGCAATGGAAATGCGAAGGATTTCTTTCATATTACGACCTCTTGGAATTCGCCAAACGTAAAGCGTCTGCGTTGACTTTTACCACCATGCCCGAATCAAGTTGCACGTGAATACCGTCTTTAGCGACTTCAGTAATTACCGCATGCATCGGGGCTTTACCCAACTTCACTGTAACGGATGTGCCTGGCTGGCAATCGGCATCGGTAAGTTTGGCAGGTGGTGTTTTATTTGGTCTTTCAGAATTAAATTTAGTTCCCTTTTTCCCGCGCTGCTGAGGTTTTTCACCATTTTCGCTGCGTGGTTTGCGTTGGGGTGGACGCTTTTCGCCAGTGGTCTTTTGCTTCGCTTTGCGCTTTTCAGCCGCTTTCGCTTTGCTTTCATCCAACTGCTGCTTTGCGTGGTCAGCATGCTCTTTTTCAATTTGAGCATCCTGATTACCATCTAAGTCAACGCGGTGAGCGCCTTCTTTGATGCTGTGCAGATAACGCCAGCTGTTGGTGTAATGTCTTAATGTTGAACGCAGTAAGGTTTTGCTAACCCGTTCTTCATTTTCTAAACGCTGAGCCAGATCCTGAAAAATGCCAATTTTCAGAGGCTGTGCTTCGCCCTCGGTGGAAAAACAGTTTGGAAAGGTTTCTGCCAAAAAGGCGATGACTTCTTTACTGTTTGAAAACTTCTCTGGTGATTCCATCTATACTTTACGTGTGGTTAATAATAATCTTCATTGTCAGCATCATCCCAAGTTGCCAGCGTGTGGTCAACCCAATCAAGCAATTCATCGTCGTCTATGTCCAATAAATTGCGTGTTTGATGCCATGTTTCCCAGGTATAGTGCAATAAACGCTCAAGCCAGTGCGTATCCGCATCTTCATCGGCTCTGTCGTAAATGCAATGCAGAATGAAATTTATCCGCTCTGCTGCCTCTTCGGGTTCGTCAAAATTGTCTTCCATGTCGGCAGGTGTTGCCAGCACAACATGGATATCAACATATTCTTTCATCGCTGAGAATCCAGTAAAGCCTCAGCCAGCGCTTCCAGACCGGCCTTATCTTCTTCGTCAAACCGGCTGTATTCGGGACTGTCGATGTCCAGTACGCCCAATAATTTGCCGTTCAGCACCAGCGGAATAACGATTTCAGAATTGGATGCGGCGTCACAGGCAATGTGGCCTTCAAACGCGTGGACATCTTCTACCAGTTGGGTTTGCAGGCTTTGTGCCGCAGTGCCGCATACACCGCGGCCCACCGGAATGCGTATGCAGGCGGGCTGGCCCTGAAAAGGCCCGAGCACAAGTTGATCCTCTTTATACAAATAGAATCCGGCCCAGTTTACCTTTTCCATTCGGTTAAACATTAACGCGCTTAAAATCGCCATGTTGCCGATGAGATCGCTCTCACCGCTCATTAAACCCTTCGCCTGCGTCAGTAACTCTTTGTAAAACTCGTTTTTCAACTTACCCTCAATCTCATTCATCTATCGCGAAGCTGACGTTCACCCGTGCTTCCACGACTTGTTCACCGGGCATGGCTGATGAAAAGCTGTCGGCCTTCGCGGACATTTCCATTCTCATCACCGGCATGGGGTAACTGTTGCCGCTCTCTGACACTGCAATTACCTTACCTGTTTTTACGCCCAGTTCTTCTGCTAACAGTCCGGCGCGTAATTTGGCGTCTTTAACTGCATTTATCAAGGCCTTTTCGTAAGCATTATTCTGCTCACTGGCAATAAACTGAAACCCTTGTATACGATCTATACCGCGGGATAAAGCGCCGTCAATGATACGGTCATAGTTATTTATATTCGTATCCGTTACCTGAATTTCTCTGCTGAGTACAAATCCCCGTTGTTCACGGCCCTGAGGGGTAGATTCGTAATACGGATTTAAATTCACCTGCATGGACTGCACGTGCTTTTCTTCAATACCGTTGTCGAGCAGAAATTTAAGCACAGACTTCATGTCTGACTGCATCTGTGTATTCAGTTTAGAAACGGTTTCGCCTTTTTCTTCCATCACAAATGTCAGCGTATAGGCATCGGGTACAACGGAGAAAGAGCCTTTGCCGCTCACCTGAATAACCGGTTCCATGGCTTGGGCACTGGCCAGAACGGGCATCGCTGCGAAGATTACTGCGGCACTGATTTGTTTTAAATTCATTTCTGTCACCTTATTTAAATGTCAGACCTGATTATGCTTACGTCAACTGAACGGCAGGTGAACAAATTCTTAACCAAAAAACCAGTAACTGACTAAAATTGCAGCAAAAATTCCTGCAAAGTCTGCCGCCAGACAACATGCTACGGCATAACGGGAGTGCTTGATCCCCACGGCCCCGAGATAAACGGCAATAACGTAGAACGTTGTTTCTGTCGATCCCTGAAGGACCGAGGCCAGTCTGCCGGCGAAAGAATCTGCGCCGTGATGCTGCATCGTTTCTATCATAAGCGCTCTGGCGCCGCTGCCACTGAGAGGTTTCATAATGGCAGTAGGTAAGCCATCCACAAACCGGGGGTCGCCGCCTGAAGCGGTAACCATGTAGCCGATGCCGTTAACCACCATATCCATAATGCCACTGGCTCTCAGCATGCCAATAGCAACCAGCATGGCTAATAAAAACGGGATCAGCGAAACCGCCACATTAAAGCCTTTCTTAGCGCCGTCTATAAATAATTCATAGGTGTCGAGTTTTCGCCGCCAGCCGGTGACGAGTACCGCAACAATAAACGAGAACAACAAAAAGTTCGCCACAATGGCAGACTGCTCTGCCAGCTCTTTTGCTGCCAGATGGGAAAAATACACAATCACTGCACCCAGCAGACCAAAAATACCGGCCAGATACAAAACCACCACACGGTTAAACAGGTTCACCCTCTGCACCAGACAGGTAATGATAAGCCCCGCCATGGTAGAAGCGCTGGTTGCCAGTAAGATAGGAATAAATACGTCAGTAGGCTGTGCCGCGCCCTGCTCTGCCCGGTAGAGAAAAACCGCAATGGGAAACAATGTCACGGAAGACGTGTTCAGTACCAGAAACAGGATCTGACTGTTGGTGAGGGTTTCTTTATCTGTTGCCAGAGTTTGCATATCCTGCATCGCTTTTATGCCGAAAGGCGTAGCAGCGTTATCCAGCCCGAGTACGTTCGCCGACATATTCATGGTGATGCTGCCAAGTGCAGGATGATTGCGGGGAATATCGGGCATGATCCGGCACAGAAATGGTGCCAGTACCCTTGAAAACTTTTCTATCATGCCTGATTTTTCGGCAACTTCGAATATACCCAGCCAGAATGCCAGTACCCCTATCAGACCGATAGCGATATCCACGCTGAGTTGCGCCATGCTGGTGACAGATTGCATCACATCCTGAAAGCCACCCGGTGAGGCGCCAAAGAAGGCCTGCCAGACGGTGGACAGAAAGGCGAGAACAATGAATGATAACCAAATACGATGCAGCATAATCCGTTATTGTGTCTGTTGTTGTTATGCGTCGTAGTCTACCGGATTTATTTCTGCCCGCATGTTATTTATGACAAACGGAGAACTCTGTACGATAAAGCCGGTGATAGCATCCGGTATTCAGCGTCATTTTCTATGCAACATCCTGTCCTTGCAAAAGGAAAAGCAAGACTCAGGGCTTGCATATTTAAAAGCAAGGATATAATCTTGCCTGGTAACGAAATAACCAGGGATAACAACATTATGGCTGCGGTCCTTACCGGCGATCTGGTCAAATCTACCGCCTTGACGTCCTCTGATTACCAGCACACCATGTCGGCGCTCACCCGCCAGTGTGAGGCAATAAAAGCACGGACAGGCTGTTTATACGAAATATTCCGCGGCGACGGCTTTCAGTTTGTTTTCGAAAAACCGGAGGACGCTGTAACCGCCATGCTTGAACTCAAGCTCTATCTCAACAGTCAGATAGACGGGTTGCAGGTCAATTGCACCCAGGCGCTGGCAACGGGCAGTGATGCCGTGATAAAAGCCACGCCCGGTACATCTTCCGGCAAGGTATTTGTTGAATCAGGCCGCGCTCTGGACGAAGCCCGCAGCGGAGAAATCGTTGTACGCACCCCACTGGCAGAACAGCAAATCGCTACCGGTATCATCTGCACACAGTTAAGCTACATACTGAACCGGCTCAGTAAAAAACAGGCTGATTTGCTGTACCATTACATTCATCTGGGGTTTCCGTTACACCAGGTGCTGGCAGAACAACAGCAAACCTCACGGCAAAATATCAGCGAACGCCTGAAAGCGGCCGGCGGGGATTTACTGGAGCCATTTATTCATTATGTCACCAACTTAAAGGAAGATGCCGGATGACACTCTTTCTGCTTTTGCTGAGCGCCCATTTTATCGGCGATTTTTACCTGCAACCGGCTAAATGGATCCAGTGCCGTCACGATAAAGGGTTGCAATCACCGTCACTGTTTCTTCATGCCGGTGTACATGCGGCCCTTGCACTGGTGGCGCTGTGGCTGGCTGACGCAGGATTATGGCAGGGACTGGCAGCAGCAGGTACCATTACCGTCAGCCATTTTCTCATCGACTGGGCGAAAGCAGGACACAAAAGTCACCTTGCCTTTGCACTCGACCAGCTTGCTCACTTTCTGGTTATCGCGCTGGTCGCCCTGTCATTCACCAAAATCGATATTGCTTCGCTGCTGACCAGTAAAGCCATCTGGCTGACCCGTGAAAACCTGCTCTACCTCACCGGATACATCATTATTTTTAAACCGGCCAGTATTCTTATCGGGCAACTGTTGTCACAACATGCTGAACAACTGAAGAAAACGCAGGGTGAAGAAGAAGGAAAAAGCCTGGGCAATGCCGGGCGCTGGATTGGTTATGTTGAAAGATTGCTGGCGCTGTCTTTTATTCTTGTCGATGAATACACAGGGCTGGGTTTTCTGGTGGCAACAAAAACCGTGTTCCGCGTAGGTGACCTGTCCCGGGAACGGGACATGAGACTGACAGAATACATGATGCTGGGCACGCTGATGAGTTTTGCCATTGCGCTGATAACGGGCTGGCTGGTACTGGCATTAAAACCCTGAGCCGGGTATCCGGCTCAGTGATGCTTACTAGCGGATCGCCTTTTCAAGGCTGGCCAGACAATGGTCGATATTGCGATCTTTACACGCATATCCCATAAGACCGATACGCCAGACTTTTCCGGCCAGCGCACCAAGACCGGCACCGATTTCCAGATTAAAATCATTCAGCAACTGACTGCGCACCTGTGCATCGTCCACACCGTCAGGAATAACAACAGCATTCAGCTGAGGCAACCGGTATGCCTCATCCACAGCCATAGACAGACCCAGTTTATCAAGACCAGCCACCAGCTTTGCATGCCCCTGCTCATGGCGTTGCCATGCCTGCTCCAGACCTTCTTCTTTCAGCATTACCAGTGATTCGTGCAGGGCATAAATACTGTTAACCGGCGCGGTATGATGATAAGCCCGTTTGCCGCCCTGCCCCCAGTATCCGACGATAAGATTCATATCGAGGAACCAGCTCTGAACCGGCGTGTTACGTCCTTTGATAACGTCAACTGCACGGTCGCTGAAAGACACAGGAGATAAACCGGGCACACAACTTAAACATTTTTGCGAACCGGAATAAATGGCATCTATGCCCCAGCCATCCACATCAACTTCAATACCGCCCAGCGAGGTAACGGCATCCACAATGGTCAGGCAATCGTATTGCTGTGCCAGTTTACACAGGGCCTGAGCGTCGTTACGCACGCCGGTAGAGGTTTCTGCATGCACGAAAGCCAGAATTTTAGCATCAGGATGGGCTTTCAGTGCTGATTCTACTTTGTTGAGATCAGACTGATGTCCCCATTCATCTTCAACCTTAATGGCCTCACCACCACAGCGGACTACGTTCTCCACCATGCGGTTACCAAATACGCCATTGATGCAGACGATGACTTTATCGCCCGGTTCTACCAGGTTAACAAAACAGGCTTCCATACCCGCCGACCCCGGTGCAGAAACCGGCATGGTCAGCGCATTGGTCGTTTTAAATGCATATTGAAGTAACGCCTTTGTTTCATCCATAAGCTGAACAAACAGCGGATCAAGGTGACCCAGGGTAGACCGGCACATCGCATTAAGTACACGGGGAGAAACATCGGAAGGACCAGGCCCCATTAAGGTACGCTCAGGCGGAATAAAAGTTGATGGTGTTGTCATAATCGTGCCTCAGACTGCAATTTAAATGTAAAACTATTGTGGCACTATCAACGCTTACGGACAATTGCACATTCCCGGTATAAAGAAGATGAATGGCTATGGCGGTTAATCATTCACCGTGATTTAGATTCGTTCTGTTGAATAAAATGTGACCAACTTGTGGGTAATTTTTGTTCAACCTGGTGGCTGGTCAGAGCAGAAATAAGCTGTTGTTTTTTAAACAGGGATGGAACTGAGAATAAGTCTCTGATAATGTATCGATAAATTTTTTCAAAAATTTGTTTATAAAGTGAGCGGTTTTGTTCTATAGTTACGATCCGTTGTGAATAAGTTCACAAAACTTCTCCCTTGTAAAAGTTAGCGCACGGCTCAGCAATGAGCCATTCCCCTAGGCCCGGATGAAAATTCCGGGCATTTTTTATTCTGCGAAAAAATTATTCACCGGCCAGTTGCTGCCGGAGAATAGCCGGCACAGTTATTCACCCTGCCGGTCAATTTTACGCATCAATCCTTCCTGCATAGTGGAAGCCACCAGCTCACCCTGCCGGTTGAATATCTGGCCTTTCACAATGCCACGGGCATTGCCGCTGAACGGGCTTTCTGCCACGTATAACAGCCATTCATTAAAATTCACCGGTTTGTGGAACCACATAGCATGGTCAATAGTGGCAATACGCAATGCACGGTCGGCCATAGAAACACCGTGGGGCTGCAATGCTGTACTTAAAAAATGATAGTCGGACGCATAGGCCAGTGACGCCTGGTTAATTTGTGCATCAGTGCCCATTTCTTCCTGCGCACGCAACCAGATATAACGTAGCGGATCACGTTTCTTTGCAGAAAATGAATTCACGGCGTCAACCGTACGGATATCAACCGGCTTATGATAACTCAGTGCTTCCTGCATCGGACGGGCAAGTTTTTCATAATTGGCTTCATAGAAAGCGATATCGGGCGTGATATCCTGCGGCGGTGGTACGTCGGGCATGACGGCAAACTGATGCTCCATCCCGTCTTCGGGTAACTGAAAAGACGCCGTCATATAAAAAATATTTCGTCCTTCCTGAATGGCTTTCACCCGACGGGTACAGAAACTGCGACCGTCGCGGACAATTTCCACATCATACATGACCGGCTTTTTGGCATCGCCGGGTAACAGAAAATAGCTGTGGAATGAATGGGCAGTAAATCCGCCGCCTACGGTCTTGTAGGCCGCCGAGAGGGCCTGACCTAACACCTGACCACCAAACAGTGCACGAAATCCGAGATCCCAGCTTTGTGCGCGGTAGATCCCCTGCTCGATAGTCTCCAGCTCCATCAGTGAAGCGAGTTTAACTTCAGCCATGTGCGTTTATTGTCTCCATATTCGCTTGTTTCGGGTTACGGGGGTAATACTTTTCAGGCAACTGAGCACAATGCTCAAAGTAACGGGTATCTTTATACGGCAATTTCATAAAGCCGGAAATGCCTATCCCCCTGATATCAGGTACTGCCTGAACCAGTGCCGCCAGTAACGCTGTGAAGCGTTCCCGCTGGCTGTGATCAAGCAGCGTATAATAACTGTGGATTTTCAGATGCGCCGGCAATGCTTCAAATATCACGCATCCGGTATGATGAATTGTGTTCAGTTCTTCCAGTACCGACATAATACTGGCTGGCAGACGTAATAGTTCATCCGGGTCATCACCGTCTTCAAAATAAGAGTGCGTCCGGCTGTTATCCTGCACAACCGGCGCTCTGGACAGCTCAAAAGGGATCACGCATTCACTGCCGGGAATAAAAGGCTCTGACTCATCCTGCCTTTCAATGTGCAGTGTGTCTTTGGCATTAAACAGACAACACTTGAATATCCCTTTACGGTGGATAGCCCTGGCCAGCGTGATCACGTTGTTTACCGACTGTTCGAAGGAGACTTTCAGACTTTCATCGTACAGATTCAGACTTGAATCCACATAAATGCCGTCGGGCATCCAGCGGATAGCTATACCACCCACTACCGGAAAACGCCCCAGCCGGCTGACAGCAGAAATGAAACCTTTTTCAGTTTCACCCATCCCCTGAAGATAGTTTTTGTAATAGCGGTCAAACTGGGCATCGTTGATGTATTTCAGTTCAGCATCATTCACCAGCGCCGCTTCCCTAAGAAATGATTTACGGGAGCTGTACACTACTGTTTCAATATCTTTCTCCTGCGGAGCGCACCAGCACGGGATCATGGCTTTGTATTCCGCCGGTCTATCTTCTGTAAATACCATGCTGCGAAGTACATGCAGGTGATTAAAGAAGTAATCACCGCCCTGACGTTGTTTAGTTAAATCATCACTCAGCATGTAATCTAAAATATTTGCCAGCATTTTGGGTAAACCCAGCGACAGCGGCGTGATCACTTTGCGGCCATAACGGCTTGACTGACCTGATGCCAGCGCATACAGCGTGCTGGCAAGGCCCTGTTCGTCGAAACGCGGAGATGACAATGCCCCGTTCAGCTGTTCGTCACCGATAAAGTACACATCACCCAGACGTGCATTCGTTTGCTGCATATCACCGGACATCAAATCCATCACATTGTTGCCGGTATGCTGACCATTTTCATCCAGCTGGGCAAACACTGATGAACCCCAGTCAATTAAACGGGCGGTTTCAGTGTCGTCTTCCCACACCAGATTCGACGGTTTAATGTCGCCGTGCACCACGGGACGGGGAGCATGATTTACCTGATGACGGCGGAGCGCCAGCAGCACTTCCCCCATCTGTACCGCCAGACGCACTATCAGCCGTGGCGGCAACATCCCTTTCCGCAAACTCACCTGCTCCATATCGGCACCGGCAGCACGCTGCATGACCAGAATGGCCTGTTTACCTATTTGCTGGAATTCACACAATGCGGGAACCAGAGGATGCTTGATCTGCGCCAGCATGAAGGCTTCTTCTTCCAGCCGGTCCTGAACATGCTGTGGCAGGTTGATACGGGAGAATTTGAAAACACGGTGTTCACCGCCGGGAGACACGCCGGCGAATACAAAGCCGAATGCACCTTTACCAATCAGGCCCGTTTGCGTGTATCCCAGTTGCCGTAGCTGCTGATTACATAGCTCAACCCAGTTCCTGAGCTTGACGGCATCTTTATGTGCCAGAAGATAGACAGACTGATCTTCCGGAATATAAAAATGTTTAAGCCCGCGGGGTTGTGTCAATCGTCAGCTTCCTGTTTAAGCCAGGTCACACTGGCATGACTGTCAGCGCCGAGGTGAGAACACACTTCATCCAGGGCGTCGCGGAGTTGTTCATCCAATTGCCAGGGAGGATTCATCACCAGTACGCCGGAACCGTACATACCGGTATCGTCATCCGGCGACGCTACATGCAGTTCTGCCACAAAAGCGGTTTTTGCAATGTCTTTTAAGTCATCGACCATGTTCTCGCTGGCGCCGGACTTTTTCCCCGCCCGTGCCGACAACAACGGATACCACAGAACAACCTGCGCATTCTGCCAGCGACGGAACAGTTTGGTTACCGTGCGTTTAACATCCGCATATTCTTCAAAGCGTTCATAAGGTGGATCAATAAGCACGGCACCACGGTTAGGGTTCGGCGGCGTCATCGCTATCAGTCCTTCCAGCCCGTCACGGTGATGCACATGGGCATTACCGGCACCCACGCCTCTGATCACTTCAGACAAAATCCCCGCCTCTGCCGGATGCAGTTCCATAAGGTGCGCGGTATCCTGCAAACGTAAGCCTCTGGCAGCAATGAGCGGCGACCCCGGATACTGTTGTTGTTGCCAGTAAACGTTCATGGCACTTAAATAAGATGCAAGCAACGGCGACGTTGCACTGACCCCGGACAACGGGTCGAAACCAGACTCAAACTCACGGTTCTTCTGAGTTTGCTCACTGTTCAAAGGGTAGCAACCGGCCCCGGCATGGGTATCGAAAAGCGTGAAAGGCTTCTCTTTTTTCTTCAGGTATTGAATGACACCGGTCCAGCACAAATGTTTGATCACATCCGCATGGTTACCGGCATGAAAGGCATGTTTATAACTTAACACAAACAATCCGTTCCGCATGAATTAAGAACGTTATTGTAACACGTTATTTTGCAGAGAAAGAGCCATAAGCCGGCTCTTTACTCCACATCCGTTTATCAGGCCAGATGCATCAGCATGGCTGACGGGTTCTGCAAATAATGGCACCACAGGTTATTAAACTTCACCATGGTTGCACCATCTATAATGCGGTGATCGCCGGACCAGTTAACATGCATGATATGCTGCGCTGTCACATTCCCGTTATCATCGAACCTGGGCAGTTTTTGCGTTTTACCCAGCGCTACGATAGCCGCTTCAGGTTTATTGATTACCGGCGTGGCAGTAATACCACCCAGTGCACCAATATTGGAAACCGACACGGTACCGCCCTTCAATGCACTTGCCGGCACTTTACCTTCTCTGGCCTGCTCAATAATAGTCTGCATCTGTGAAGCAATATCAAACAGGCTTAAATCCTGAACCCGTTTAATATTCGGCACCAGCAGGCCAATTTTACTGTCTACGGCAAAGCCGACGTTATGATCGTCAAAGTAATGCAAATATTCACCGTCATCAGACATCTGGCTGTTGATCACCGGAAATTCTTTTAATGCCAGAGACAGTGCTTTAATGAAAAACGGCATAAAACTGAGTTTAACGCCTTTCGCTTCGAAGGCCGGTTTAAGCTCAGCGCGCAGTGCAATGAGCTTATCCATCACCAGTTCATCACTTACCGTGAAATGCGGAATAGTTTGCACTGACAATTGCATTTGTTTTGCCATCGTCGCCTGTAATCCCCGTACCTTCTCCGTACGTTTGCCACCGGACTCAACAGGTCGTCTGGTTTCTTCTGATGCCGTTTTTGTCTGCTTTGAGGCATCGTTAAGATCATTGTTTGCATTTAACGACTCTGCTGCACGATAGACATCCTGTTTGAGCACTCTGCCTTTTTTACCCGAAGCCTGCACCGATTTGAGATCGATATTGTGCTCTCTGGCGATTCGGCGAACGGCCGGACTGGCCAGTACTTTTCCCGGAATCGCCACCGGCGGCTCAAAACTGCCTTCCCGTGCGGCGCTCTCAGAGGTTGTCGCTTCAGGAGTTGCTGTTTGAGAATCCGCGACCTCAGCCTGTGTATGAGCGGGCCCGCTTTGCGAAGAAGTACCGGCACTGTCGTTATGATCCAGGGCAAACAAAGGTGCATGCACTTTTGCAATGTCACCTTCACCATAATATAGCTTTGTGATCACGCCGGCGTGTTTGGCGGGAATTTCCACCACAGCTTTGTCAGTCATGACTTCCACAACCACCTGGTCCTCTTCAACAGACTGACCCTCAGTGACCTGCCATTTCACAACCTCACATTCAACAATGCCTTCACCGATATCCGGCAGTAAAAAGTCTTCACCTGCGCCGGCGCTGGCATTAGTAGTGGTACTTGTACTGGCCGGACGATCTTGTGAAGCAGCGCTTTCAGCTTCAGGTTCCTGCTTTGTAAACTGTTCTGACGTAGCCATGGCGAACAGTGGCGCATGCACTTTAGCGATGTCTCCCGGTTGATAGTGAAGTTTCATTACCGTACCTGCATGCATGGCAGGAATTTGTACAGTGGCTTTGTCTGTCATCACCTCAGCAACGGGCTGATCTTCTTCTATCACATCCCCTTCGGCTACCAGCCACTCAAGGAGTTCACATTCCACGATACCTTCGCCGATATCAGGCAATATAAATTCTGTCGTCATTGTCGTTTGCCCTTAGTAATGCATGGTACGGAGAATGGCTTCGTAAGTTTTAAGTTCATCCGGCATGTACTCTTTTTCATGAGAAAGCGGATACGGCGTATCCAGACCGCAAACTCTGGCAACCGGCGCTTCCAGGTACAGGAAACACTGCTCCTGAATAGTTGCAGCAATCTCACTGGCAAAGCCTCCGGTCAGCGGCGCTTCATGATTGATGAGTAAGCGGCCTGTTTTCATCACGGACTCAGCGACGGTTTGCGCATCCCAGGGGGCAATACTGCGCAAATCAATAATTTCGCAGTTAATGCCGTCATCCAGCGCTTTTTCGGCGGCCTTTTGCAGAATTTCAATCTGAGCACCCCAGCCAACCAGGGTGATATCTTTTCCTTCCTGCACGACATCCGCTTTCCCCAGCGGCAATTCATAGTCCTCTTCAGGCACATCGCTAACTGATGCCCGGTACAGGCGTTTCGGCTCCATGAATAACACCGGGTTGTCGTCACGGATAGAGGCCAGCAGCAAACCTTTTGCCTGATATGGGTTACGCGGCACCACAATCCGCAGGCCCGGACAATGAGCAAAAAAGGCTTCCGGTGACTGGCTGTGATAGTGTCCGCCGGCAATGCCGCCGCCGTACGGCGTGCGGATGGTCAGTGTGCCGCAACTGAATTGTCCGCCGGAGCGGTAACGGAATTTCGCCGTCTCGTTAACGATCTGGTCAAAGGCCGGAAAAATGTAATCACCGAACTGGATTTCAGCTACCGGCACTGAACCCTGCGCAGCGAGACCGTTGGCAAAGCCGATTATGCCCTGCTCCGTAAGCGGCGTATTAAAACAGCGGCCTTTACCAAATTTCTCCTGTAAATGACTGGTGGCACGGAATACACCGCCAAAATGACCCACATCTTCACCGAATACCATCACACGCTCGTCTTCTGTCATGACAGTGATAAGCGCATTGTTAATTGCCTGCAGCAGATTCATTTTTGCCATTATTTTATTCTCCCTGCTGTTTTCGGATACGCTTGCGGATAACGGGCGATGTGTTGCTTAAGTGCCTGAAGCTGATCGTTGAGATGCCGGGGAACGTAGTCGTATACATCTGTCACAATATCGTCGATGGGGTTAACCGGTACTTTCTCGGCTTCTTTAAGGGCCGCTAATACCGACTCGCGGGTCACTGTTTTACGCTTTTCTACAGCGTCCGCGTCAAACCAGCCTTTTGATTTGAGCCACTCACTTAAACGCAATACCGGATCCTTCTGGCGCCACTTCTCTTCTTCATCTTTAGACCGGTAACCACTGGGATCATCGGAGGTGGAATGGGCCGCCAGACGATAAGTCATCGCTTCAATAAGCACAGGACACGCTTCTTTAAGCGCAATTTCCTTTGCCTGTCTGGTGGCGGCATAGACAGCCAGTGGATCATTACCGTCCACCCGGATCGTTTTCACCCCGTACCCAATCCCCCGGCTGGCAATACCGTCACCGGCGAACTGTTCTTCAGCGGGGGTTGAAATGGCATAGCCGTTATTTCGGCAAAAGAAGATGACCGGACAGCGCAATACCGCTGCCATATTCAGGCCGGCATGAAAATCTCCTTCTGACGCCGCACCTTCACCAAAATAGCAAATCGTCAGCGCCTTTTTGCCGGCCATTTTCTGGCCATAGGCATAGCCTGATGCCTGGGGGATCTGTGTACCTAAGGGAGAAGAGATGGTCATAAAATTAAGCGCTTTATCACCATAATGGATGGGCATCTGACGACCTTTATTCGGATCCTTTTCATTACTGAACATTTGATTCATAAACTGCTCAGTTTTATATCCGCGCCATGCCAGAGTGCCCTGCTCGCGATACTGAGACATGATCATGTCGTCGTTAGTTAATGCTGCTGCGCTGGCAACGGCAGCCGCTTCTTCACCGGTAGAAGCCAGATAAAAACTGATTCTGCCCTGACGCTGCGCCGCCACCATCCGTTCATCAAGAATGCGGATAAACTGCATCACTTCCAGCATTTTTTCTGCGGTATCACGGGTGATGTCCGGTTCTTCAGCGTCCGGGTGTACCGTACCGTCCGGCTGCAGAATTTGCAGCATGGGGATGTCTATCAGGCCATTTTCTATTATTTTTACCTGACGGGTGGTTTTCACGCTGGCGAGATGATTTCTGTCCTGCACAACTAAGCCCTCATTAAGTGGTGCCACTACGGCAATATCGATAGTGATAATGCTAGTGTGAATTCTCAAAATACGTGTTGCTAAATGCAGGTGGTCCCATCAATAAGGGAAAATGGTTATCCGCCTCAACAGGTTTCACGTGGTCATTTTATCCTACGGTTTTAACATTGATTTAAAATAAGACCACACTTAACTTTACATTAGCCGTCCCGTATAAAAAGTTTAATGAAAGACAATGGTTCATAAGCCGTTCATATTTAAGAAGGTATACTTTTACGTACTGATGTTCAGGCAGCCTGAGTGTAAAACTCGCCTGTGATATATAAAATCTGGTATAAGCTTTTTAACTGAAAAAGTAAAAACGCGCGCGGCAACGGGAGAAGTGTATGAATTGTCGAATCGCCTTAGCGGTTTCATTTGCGCTGAGTAGCAGCATTATTTCATTACCGCTGATGGCGGATACGGCAAAACATAAATCCGGTAAATCCGTTTATATTGTTGAACTGGATGAAAGTCCTGTGGCCACCTATGAAGGAGGTCTGCAAGGTTTTATCGCGACGTCCTCAGAAAAAAGACGCAATAAGTTAAATACACGCTCTGATGCAGTCGTTCAGTACCGCCGTCACTTGAAGAACCGCCAGTCAACTGTATTGTCAGCCATCGCTGATGGCACAGACACACCAAAAGCCCTTGCACAGTATCAACTGGCCTTTAACGGTTTTGCTGCAAAGCTCACCCCGGCGCAGGCGAAAACCTTGTCACAAACAGAAGGGGTAAAAAAAGTACGCCCTGACACGTTACACAAACTGAATGCCTATGTGGGACCGGCCACTATCGGCGCCCCGCAGATGTGGGACGGTACAGAAACCTCGTCCGGCTCTGATGTGCTGGGTGAAGGCATGGTGGTTGCGGTTCTGGATACCGGCATCAACACAGATCACCCGTCTTTTGCGGCCACCGGTGACGATGGTTATGCTCACACCAACCCGCTGGGTAACGGAAATTACCTCGGAGACTGTGCAGGAAGCTATCCTGCTTTGTGTAATGACAAGCTCATCGGCGTATACAGTTATCCGGCGATTGTTAATGCCTATTCCGACACTGATATTTTTCCGTCAGGACTCCCCGAAAACGGTGAGGATTACAACGGTCACGGCTCTCATGTAGCAGCAACCGCTGCAGGGAACATTCTTTATAATGTTGCGGAAGTGATCCCCGACTACGATCAAACTGTCAGTGACGGTGTGGAGACCGGTTATATTTTTGAAGAAGCCTCCGGCGTTGCACCTCATGCGAATATTATTTCTTATCAGGTATGCTATCCCGGTGAAGATGACGACACTTATACTGGGTGTCTTGAGTCCGTCATGCTGGATGCCGTTGAAGATATTATTGACAGCGGTATTGTGGATGCCGTGAACATGTCGATTTCAGGCGGCGACTTTCCCTGGGACGGACCTTTAAACCGTGCGTGGCTTAATGCCCATAATGCCGGAATTTTTGTTGCCCAGTCTGCGGGCAATGACGGGCCCGATGATGCAACAACCGACAAGCATGCCCCCTGGATGACCGCTGTTGCTGCCACATCTCACGGCATCACAGTGTCGTATGAAAAATCCATCACAAACTTTTCCGGTGGCAGTTACACCCCTTCCGCTATGCAAGGTTTCAGTAACACCGGTTCAATTACCGCTGATATCGTATACGCCGGCGATTTTCCCAACGGCAACGATCCATCCGGCGATCCCGGTCAGTGCCTGGAACCCTATCCTGCCGGTACATTCAGCGGACAAATTGTTGTTTGTGACCGTGGTGATATTGCGCGGATCCAGAAAGCTAAAAATGTCGCTGAAGGCGGTGCCGCAGGTTACGTGCTGGCTAATGTGCAGGGCGGTGACAGCTTTCTGGCTAACGATGCCTATGTAGTGCCGGGCATTCATATAGATGCCGATGCCGGCGATGCACTGAAACAATGGCTGGCATCCGGTTCCGGTCATCGTGTAACTATTACTGACGCATCCGCTGAGGTTGTCACCGATGAAACAACCGCAGATAAACTGGCAGACTTTTCTTCCCGGGGTCCGAACAGTTCAATCAGTACATTGTCGCCCGTGATTTCTGCTCCCGGTGTAGAAATTTATGCTGCATGGGCAGATGAACACTATGGACATGAAGAATCCGGACCGGCCCCCGCCGACTATGCGTATTCATCAGGTACATCGATGGCAAGTCCCCATGTAGCCGGCGCGGCTTTACTGCTTAAGCAGGATCATCCGTCCTGGACACCTGATAACATCCGCTCAGCCATGATGATGACAGCCAATACCGGTGTGGCGCTTTCAGGTACAGATGTTGCAGCCAACTGGTTTGAAATGGGCGCAGGCCGTCTGCAGGTAGACGCGGCCACTCAAACCGGGCTTATCATGCAGGAAACAGCGGCGAACTATTCCGCTGCAAATCCGCAGGAAGGCGGCGAACCGCGTTCTCTTAACGTGCCCGCCGTAGTGGATGAAAATTGCGTCACCTCATGCAGCTGGACCCGCACAGTTACGGCAACACGAACAGGAAGCTGGCAAGTGACTGCAACAGCAGTGACGTCCGGATTAAGCACAACGGTATCGCCCTCCTCTTTCTCGCTGGCAAGCAGACAATCGCAGACCCTCACGTTTACCATGGATACCCTCGGAACCACTAACTACGCCTGGGCCTATGGCAGTGTAAATCTCACCAGCAGTACCTCACCTGATTTACACATCCCCGTTGCTGTGTATGCTTCTAACGGCAGTATTCCTCAGTTTGTTGATCTGACAGCCCACCGGAATGAAGACAGCCGTTTACTTAAAGATGTTACGACAGCAGAAATTGAGTCTTTTAACTTTCAGTCTTACGGATTAACACAGGTAACCACCGTGGTTGAGACAGTCAGTGAAGATCCGACACCTGACGAACTTTTTGATTCTGCCAGCGGTACTGTGATAACAGAAATCAACGTAGAAGAAGGTGCGCTGCGTTTATATGCAGAAATTTATGATGCCACCGCCAGTGACCTGGATTTGTTCCTTGTTTATGACGCCGATGGCGATGGCAGCCCTTCAGACGATGAGATCCGCGAAGAAAGCAGTTCCCTTGAAGCCGATGAAGTCGTTGACCGCCTGAATCCCGAAGCCGGCACCTGGTTTATCGTGGTACAGAACTGGGAAGGCTCTTCAGCCTCCTCCGACAGTTATATGATGGATTATGTGCTGGTGGATGCTGATGACGAAGGCAACCTCACCGTTTCCGGTCCGCAAACTAATGCGGCCCTCTCGCCCTTCGATTTACGTATTTTATGGGATCTGGGAGACAGCAGCGAAGGAGATAAATTCTTTGGTGCTTTCGCGCTGGGTACCAGCAGCAGCGAAAACAGTAATGTTGGCGTGACCCATGTTGTCATTGAGCGGGAAGAAAATGATGTCTACATGTCGGCGCCTGATGATGGCCGTGTGAATAAAGGTGGCCAGCAGACCTTCAATGTAAATATTATCAGCAATACAACCGGAGAAGATCGCGATTACACCGTAGGCGTTACCCTGCCTGATACGGTCTCACTGGTCGCCGGTTCCGTATCTGATAATGGCAGTGTCACCAGTAACCGTGTGTACTGGGAAGTCACTCAACCAGACAGTGAAAGCACCGGCGCTGATGCACAGACATCAGCTGCTGCAACCTTATCGTTTGCGGTCACAGTGGAAGACAGTGCGTCCACAGGCCCGCTATCTTTGCAGGCATCCTCAGTAGTAACAAATATCCCTGGTGCAGGCTCTGAGAATGCAGCCGTATTCAGTGACGTGCAGGTCGAAGGCGCACCGGTAGTCACGATTGCCGGCGGTACAACAGCCACAGCAGTTGTGTCATCAGGCAACAGCCTGTCTGTAACAGCAGAAGCTGACGAGCCTAATGGTGATGCGGTAACCTGGTCGTGGGAGCAGTTATCCGGTCCGGCATTAACTTTAAACGGTACGAATACTGCGACAGTAACGATTTCTGCGCCTTCTGTACAAAGTGACACAACCGCTGTACTGCAGGTAACCGCAACCGATCCATCAGGCAATCAATCTGTGGCATCTGTCACTGTCACCATTTCGCCGAATCAGCCTCCGGTATTATCTGTTACATCTCCTGCCAGTGTCAGTGCTGGCAGCACGATCACCATCAGGGCAACTGCTACCGATCCGGAAAACGACACACTCTCATTTACCATCGATGGTGTAGCCGGTTCCGTTTACAGTACTCAGGCCCCGGATTCTGCAGCAGGCTCGTCAGTCACTTACACTGTAACGGTGAGTGATGGCATCAATACGGTGACAGATACCGTGAATGTTGCCGTCACTGAACGTCAAAGCTCAGGTGGCGGCGGCAGTACCGGAATTCTGGCTCTTCTGCTGGTGCCGGTTATCGTATTTCGCAGATGGGTGCGTATGTAAAAAAGAATTAATATCATTTCTATTGAAAGCGATATTCGATAGAATCTGCAACCGGTAATGAAATTATACTTTTGGACAGGTTTTGCATGGCGCGTGTGTCTAATCGCTTTCTCTTTCAACTTCACGGCTGGTTTTCTCTCCCCGTGTGGGTGTTATTCAGCTTCGTATGTCTGACAGGTACTGTGGCGGTCATGAGCCATGAATTTGCCTGGCTGACCAACGAAAATATCCGTGCAGTAAACCCTGATAACCGTCCGGCACAATCTGTTGCAGAGTCTGTCGCCACCGTTAAAAAGACCTTTCCGGATGCAGACGTTACCGGCGTCAGCGTACGGGAAAGCTACATGGTTCACGAAGTCATGTTTACTGCTACAGGCAAACCTTTTGCCATTGCATATGTTAATCCTTACAGCGGTGCTATCCAGGAAGTAAACGATGGTGTCACCTTTATCGGTTTCATGCGTACGTTGCACGGATGGCTGTATTTCCCGTGGCATGGCAGTTACAGTCTTGGCTACTATCTGGTTTCCTTAATGTCTGTGGTCATGCTCGGGGCGTTAATAACCGGATTGCTCGTCTTCAAGAAATTCTGGCAGGCATACCGTAACCCCAAAATTCGCAGCCATCAGGGACCGCGTACACTGACCGCAGACTTACACAAGCTTGCCGGTGTATGGTCCATCTGGTTCATGGTGATCATGAGCGCAACTGGACTTTGGTATCTTATTCAGTCTGTCATGTGGCATGCAGATATTGAAGTGGATCCCTGGCCTGCGCAGCTTGACGCACAATCGCTTCCGGTATCCTCTCATAATACGCCAACAATGCCGGTATCTCTGGCTCAGGCCATTACAAAGGCAGAAAATACCTTCGACAATTTTCAGACCAGCTATATCATGATGCCGGAACATAACCGTGACACCTACAAATTGTACGGGGCCGGCAATAACCCCTTCTACGACGGTGCCAGTTTCCAACTGGCAGTTAACCCGTGGAACGGCGAGATCACGCAAACCATTAGCCCGCAAAATATGGATCCCCTGCAAACCATTATGCACATCGCCGACCCGTTACACTTCGGGACTATCGGCGGAATATGGACAAAACTACTGTGGTTTGTTTTCGGTTTAATCCTCTCCGGTATGTCTGTTTCGGGTTTCATTATGTGGTATTTACGTCTGGCAAAAGCACGAACAGCCAGCCGGCAAGCAACAGCTGCACGTTTACAGGAGGCTTAACATGGCCCGCTTAAAGAATAAAAAAACGGCGTCAAAACGTTACTGGTTAAATGCATTATTGCTGATATTGCCGGTCGTGTTTATCTATCAGTCATTTAATCCTGAATTTCCCGCCAGTTTGCCGGAAACCCAAGCCGGTGATTTCACGCTGACAGCAATGCCTTATGATGAAGACAAACCCTATCAGCATGACGGTCTCTACGTTAAAGATTTTCTGGTGATGTTTCAGGACGGTGGTGTTGATGAAATCAGACAGGGCTTTTTAAATATCGGTGACAAACCATTGCCAATTGAAGAAGCACAACAGCATGAACTCGGTATTTTACATGGCACACGACACGGACAGCATGTGCACGGTCTGGCTCAGGAACGCATCACTGCCGGCCAGAAAATTTGGGTAACATTGCAAACCTGGGATGGTGAAATTCATCAGGGCTCATGGGATATCCCCGCACATCTTATCAGTGACGTTTAATCTCTGATCTCAAAGCAGTTTGTTGTACACTGTGCCAACTCATCTGAATTAATTCTTCTGTAGCAGGAACACAGAGTTGGCACATTCCACCTTTTCCCTTGCCGGTTTGCGGCATCTTACACAGCTTCTCGGCCCCGGCGTACTGATGGCAACCGCTGCCATTGGTGGCAGCCACCTCGTTGCATCTACACAAGCCGGCGCAAATTACGGCTGGCAACTGGCATTGCTGGTGCTGGCGGTCAACATACTCAAATATCCTTTTTTCCGGGCCGGGGTCAGTTATACCATCAGTACCGGTGAAACCCTGCAACACGGTTATCTGCAGATGGGCAAAGGCTATCTGATCACCGCCCTGTTACTGAATGTCATTTCATCGGTTGTGAATGCCGCTGCTCTGCTGATGTTTGCAGCCAGCCTGCTCGGCTACTTTGTACCCTTCACAACCAGTATTCCTGTGTTAAGTGGTATTGTACTGGCTGCCATATTGTTCATATTGATTGCCGGACATTATTCAGCCTTAGATAAAGTCTCCAAAGTCATTATGGTGACACTGGTGATAGCCACGCTGGGTGCTACCTTTATGGCCTGGCAAAATGGTGCTGTGGCACCAGATGATTTTGTTTCCCCCTCGCCCTGGACAATGGCTGCAGTCGGATTTCTGGTAGTGACCATGGGATGGATGCCTGCCCCCATTGAGATTTCAGGTATCACATCGCTGTGGCTTAAAAAACAAAAGCAGGAACAATCAGTCACCCCGCAATCTGCGCTGTTCGATTTTAATCTGGGCTATTTTACTACTATGTTACTGGCACTGGTGTTTCTGGCACTGGGAGCCCTGGTGTTACACGGTGCCGACAACACGCTGGCCTCTGGAGGTATTGGCTTTTCAAAGCAACTGGTGGATTTATATGCCGGCACTATCGGTGAGTGGGCCCGCTGGTTGATAGCCGTAGTAGCATTTTTGTGTATTTTCGGCTCCGCCCTTACAGTATACGACGGCTATTCGCGGGCTGTAGCAGAGGCAGCGATGCTGCTTAAAGGGCAAAAAGATACGCCGGAAAGTATCTTTATTGTCGTGCTCAGTGCTGTTGCTGTAATCAGTTTTGCTATTGTGTTGTTCTTTAAATCTGCCCTGCTCGCCATGCTTGGATTTGCGATGACACTGGCCTTCATGACCACGCCGATGTTTGCTCTGTTAAACCATAAACTGGTAAAACAGGCTGCACTAAATGACGACGTAAAAGCCAGCCCGCTGGTAACGCTATTAAGTTATGGTGGTCTGATTTATCTGTTCGGGTTCCTGGCGTTGTTCATTGCATGGAAATGGTTTTTATAAACCGCCGGCTGTGCGGAGTGCATGAATGTCCGCCCCCACTATCGCTTCCAGATTGGCGGTGATTTTCTCTGCACTCCAGTTCCACCATGCAACAGACTCCAATGTTTCGATAATACTTTCCTCAAAACGGTATTTAATGACTTTCGCAGGATTGCCACCCACCACGCTGTAAGCAGGCACATCTGCAGTGACAACGGATTTGCTGGCAATGACTGCCCCGTTACCTATTTTTACCCCGGGCATTACCAAAGCCTCGTAACCAATCCAAACGTCATTGCCAATTTCAGTGTCCCCCTTATAGGGTAGATCTCCATCGCCTGGCATCACTCTCTCCCATCCATTGCCAAAAATTTGAAACGGATACGTAGAGAAGCCTGAAATTTTATGATTGGCTCCGTTCATAATGAATTTCACGTCTTTGGCGATGGCACAAAATTTTCCGATAATCAGCTTATCGCCAATAAAGGGAAAATGGTAAAGCACATTACTCTCAAAGCGCTCTGGACCGTCCGGGTCATCATAGTAGGTATAATCGCCTACAATGATATTGTCAGAAGTAATAAAGTTCTTCAAATATCCCACTTGCGGGAAGCCCGCCATTGGCGATTTGTTATCAGGATTGGGGCCGTTCATTACTTGTCCTTCATTCGATGAAAACCGGAGATTATTCACACAACATGGATGCCTGCTGCTGGCAATTTGAAACAGATTCGTCCTGAGAGCTTCCTCCCATGCAGAAATCCAGCCTTATCAACTTTTCTTCACCAGCCGGTGACTTACCGTTTGCCAGGGTCCAGTTCCACTCTTTTATAACTCCGGTTGCCGGCCCGGCAATACCTTTCTCGGGTACTGAACTGACAAGCGTAATGCTGTTAGTTGTTCCGTTTTTATCGACACTGACTTTAAATATTCCGCAGCCGGTAACCCCTTCCATCGCCATTTCAATGGGGTAACGAGGCATAAATTGCTTATCCCTCAGCCAGGTTGCCTCCATCTTTATTGGCTCAATGTGCGTTAATTCCACTGACGCATAATTGGTTGCGGCCACCCCGGCGGCGGGTAGTAAGAACTGTAGTGCTAAAAATATATTTCTGTATTTCATAAACCTTTCCTTTGTGAATGAAAAACATGCTGTAAAAATAGCCTCTCAATCGTCACGCTTAATGTCGAGGGTAGCATCTTCGAAAATGGGTACGAAATCTTCAGTACTGTCCAGCTTAAGAAGTACCGACAAGTTAATACTCTGAAGATCTGGCGGAACACTGACACTATCTAAAAACATACGATTCAGTTCTTCAGAAGCGTCCAGCATTTTATAGTCCAGCAAATGATCCAGTTCCGGATAAGTAAAATGTGTACATGAAGATGATTCATTTTGCCTCATCCTTTCACAAATACTTTCAGCCATTGAAACAGATGGCCAGATTTCATCTTTTCCACCGGAAAACAAATACACATTTCCTTGTATCTCTTCTGCTTTGATTGACGCTTTACCGCCATCTTGTCTGTTGGCTAATGACTGTGAATAAAGATCGAGTAAACCACTGACGGCCCCCGTCGGATTAAATTGAACAAAATCCAGCTCCTTTTGCCCGGAGGTCCAGCTTGAACCGGGTGTTTTTTGCCAGTCATTCAGAATACCAGCCCAAACTACCGCACTTGGTGCAATCGCGATAACACGGTTAAATGTGGCATCTTTTGAAGCCAGCAACAGCGATAATTCTGCCCCTTTCGACCATCCGGCCACAGTCAGATTCTCGTTTTCAGGATGCTTATGAAGGAGCCATTTTTTAGCTTTATCAAAATACTCTAACGGTATTTTTTCCAGTTCATCGGGCAGTGATTCTTCCTTAAAATAGGCAACAGCCAGGACAGGAAACTCATCAGCGGCTATAACGTTTGCAAGTATGGAAGGAATACCGCCTTCTGAGCCACCCAACACAATAACCGGCTGTTTGGCTGAACCGGCAGAACTGACTGAAGGCTCATAGTAGTGTCCGACAAAGCCATTTTCTTCAACGTTGAGTTTTTGAACGTCAGTTCCTGATGCGAGAGCATGGAAACAACATGACAAAACAAGTAACAACACGCTTCTTTTAAATTTCACAGAAAAACACTCCTTTGTGAGGTAACCAATTCCTCAAAGTACAGCTGATTTACTGCGCGATATCGAGTCGCGAGCGGGTTTGTGAGATTGTATGGTTCGTGTATCACTCTGGCAGGCCACCGAACTTTGGTACGTCTTCTAACGTCTTATTCCACGCTGCTTTGCCAGATAAAAAAATGTGTGCAGTTGGTAATATAGGTATATCAGTATCCAGACACCCTGCCGGAACAACAAGTAAGTCTGCTATCTGAGTGTTAGGTAATGCCGAGCCACACCGCATACAAAAGCTTTTGCTGTGACGAGTGCCCGGCAGCGTAAAGGTAGTGACCACATCCGGACCGGACAGCCAGACTAATTTAGCTGAGCTTGAGAAAAGATTTGCCGCATGAGCAGAGCCCGTGTCTTTTTGGCAGTACTGGCAGTGACACAAATAAAAGCAATCAAAATCCCCTTGCACCTCGAATTTTACGGTGCCGCACAAACAAGAACCATAATACTTAGTCATAAAGCCTCCTCTTGTTGCCTTAATATCACGGGTTCGTAATACCGAGGGGGCACAAACACGTTGTACGGTAAGATCTAGTGATGCTGTAAGAACTAAACCGGCTACTCACCCCGTGAGGAGGACAGAGTTTAAGCGTTATGGTCCCCGCAAGCGATACGAAATCCTTGAATAAATTGTTATTTACATGTCTGTTCGTAGACAGAGGGTTGCCATACCTGCATCAAAATTTCCGGATTGGCAACTGACTGAAAGCCAAACTGTGCGTACAAGCCATGCGCATCGCTGGTTGCCAACATAAAGCGCCGTAAACCCTGAAGTTCCCCGTGTTGACATATCGCTTCCATAAGCAGTTTACTGATGCCAAGCCCACGATAATTTTCAAGCACGAAAACGTCGCTCAGATAGGCAAATGTGGATTTATCAGTAATCACACGGGCGAAACCTGCTTGTTCATTGTTACTGCCATAAGCACCAAACACGAGTGAATTTTTTAGTGACCTTTCAAAAACCTCAAATGGAATATTCTTAGCCCAATATGAATTGGAGATAAATGAATATACGAGATTAATATCCAGGTCTTCAAAGTTCGTAGAAATTTTAAATCCGTTCAACTGTATGAATTCCTTTGAAGAGTAAAACAACCGCACGCCGCTGCAAATATTTCTATGTGACAGTAGCAGGCAAAGCACAAGGTTCCCGGATTTTTTCCCGGTAACAGTTGCGAATAATAATGCCGCTTTTAGATCGCACTTTCTGCTTCATGTTCAATTAAAAGTGTATAAGAGCTGATAACACCGGCAAAGTTACAGTTAGACTGAACGGATATAATGTCCCAGCCATCACCAATTTCTGCGATTTGTTGGTTTAATAAATCTAAATCTGGCTCCGTAAGAAACCAGTTCTTCTTTTTTGAAAAGTGCACTATTTTTCGCATTAAACTTTCCTTGTTCATTCCTTATCGAATCACTGTTTAGCGTGCTGTTTTTAAGAAATTTCTCCAAACATCGATGGCAACTATTCCGGTTGCATATTCTTAAAAATCTTCCCCAAACAGCAACTTACCACTCGCGAGTTGTCCATCCCAGTCAACGGTTTTAAAAGCGTTGCCTTGCTTATTGAAGTGCAGATACATTTTTTGACGACCTGATTCGAGGACCACTAGATCTTCTTCCCTCGCAATCCACGCAACAGAAGACCAACTTTGAAGTTTTGTAATACTGCCATCTTCGGAAAAGGAGAAAATAAATTCACGCTCTCTCCAGTTGTAAGACCACGTAGAACCGGCAATTTTTGATTTAAAAGCAACTCTCGCTACCTCTCTGTCAAATTTATCTTCACCAACGGCTTTAGGAAAAAATTCAAACAAAATCAGTGCTAATATAATTAAAAAAGTATACTTCATTTAACTTCCTTGTTCTTGCTCCATAGTTCCCTGCTCAGCGGTATAAATACACAGGCTAAAAATAGTTGAAGAATGACGCAGCCCATTTTTTAATGTTCCGGTAAACCTGTCAGCGACTTGAGTAGCTTATTATAAGCGTTTTTCAACTTTCCAGGGAGGATTTAAACGGTTCTCACCTGCCCGGTAAAGCTTGATTTTATTACCAGACGGATCTTTAAGAATAGCCTCTTTCCATAGGTACCTTTGTTCTGTTGGTAGTTGTTCAAATTGAATACCACTCCGGGACAAATCAGCACACAGTTCATCAAGTTCTTCATGCTCGAAGTAGATTACAGATCTGTTTTCAAACTCTTCAGTTTCGAGTGATAAGGAGAAAGTCGAGTTACCTTCCGGGCAAGAAAATCTGGAATAATGCGGTGTATCGACAATTTGAGTAAAACCGAGCTTCAGATAAAAGTTAACGGCAGCATCCATATCTTTTACTGGCAAAGTAATTTGATTAAGTTCCATTTATACTCCGGAAATATAAAACCCAAATAAAGTGGCTGCTGGCGGTCCAATGTTACCAGGCACCTTCATACTGTTTATTTGCTTTGAAAGCCTCAATTTCTAAAGGTGCCTTGTCATATCCGAATTCAGCTCTGTTATGTGTCATGATTTAACAACTTCTGAATAGCTTCCGGGTCTTTGGAAATTTGACGCTCGATTATGTTTAACAACGTCTGTTCAGAGACACCAAAAAAACCAAACCATATATACCCTACTAACGACATGGCAAATACCGGTGCAAGATATGATAAATACTTTGTAATCCCCAGGTTGTCGTAAAAAGGGAATGCAAAAACGAATAGCAATAAAAATAATGATGTGGTTTTAGCAATTGCCACACCTTTTTTGGCTTTGACGTAGTCCTTTATCTCTGAACTTTCCATTCAATTAGTCCTTAAATTTCTGCTAAATAACTGTTCTTAAGTGTAGAGCACCCCATAGGGGAACTCAGTGTGATTTCTGCGATCAGATCAATCGCCAAAAAGAAATTACCGAG
>NZ_JBSWXO010000015.1:0-83789 GCF_056160645.1 Alteromonas sp. ABH4_456 | reverse complement strand
AGTACGGCGGTTTATGGAGACCACATCACCATTCCCCGGCAATGCCCACGGAATGGCAAAGGTGTAGCAGACATAGGATCAGTTATTTAGCTTGCGGCATAGCAGACAAATTGCCTGAACTGCCGGGAATCAAAAAATACTGGGGTAAAAATGTTGTTCATTGCCCCTATTGTCACGGATACGAAATTCGCAATACTGAGCTTGGTGTACTGGCCACATCAGACATGTCTCTCCACCAGGCGGCAATGCTCCCGGACTGGGGCAATACAACATTATTCACTCAGGGCATGTATACGCCTGAAGGTGATCTTTTGTCACTTTTAGAATCCCGGAAAGTGCGTATAGAGGATACACCTGTCGTTGCAGTGAATGGTAATGATGCGAAAATGGAGTCTGTCACCCTCGCAGGGGGGAGAATTATTCCTCTGGGCGGTTTGTATGTCTCTCCGCGAATAGAAGTGCATGCTCCGTTTCTGAAACAGCTGAGTCTGGCCCTTGCCGATTCACCGGCAGGCAAAGTTGTTTGTGTAGATGCTTTTAAAGAGAGTTCCGTTAAAGGCGTATTCGTAGCCGGCGATTTATCTAACCCGATGCAGAGTGGAACACTTGCTGTTGCATCCGGAACACTTGCAGGTATCGGTGCGCATAAATCGTTGATATTTGACCAGACCTGAGTTTATGAATGGTGTTCTGAAGAAGCTTTGATAACATAGCGCTATCTCCGGTATTTCAGAAGTATTAATAGTGAAATTAACATTAGCTCAGCCAGATCACATTCCCGCGCTACTTGAAATCGCAAAAGATGCGCGAATAACCAGGACAAGTGGCGTACCGGAAAATTGTAGTGAGCAGGACGTCCTGAAATGGATTGCTGCCGGAAAATCAATCCCTCCTCAGGAGATGCATTTCGTCATTACCATGGGCTCTGAAACGGCAGGATGCTGTATTTTGAAGAAAATAGACTGGCGTAAACGGGAAGCAGAACTTTCATACTGGCTGGGAGTGGATTTCTGGGGAAAAGGCCTGGGAACAAAAGCGGCAGAAAGTATGTGTGAACTGGCTTTCGGAATACTCGGAATGGACAGACTGGTATCGCATTATCTGAAAAAGGGTAATGCGCCTTCCGGAAAGATACTCGCAAAACTTGGCTTTACTGACGACGGGGACAAAGAGGATCTGCCGGCGGAAGGCCGTTTTCTCATTGAAGAGAGTGATGTATGGACCTTTGTAAAACTGAACAGAAGTCAGTTTATTTCAGGCCGCTAAACGACGGCCTGAACAGAATTTACTTCGCGTAATCCACCACAAAGACGTCATCCAGAATGCCGAGTTCAGCGAGTAACTCACCAAACTTCTTGTGTTCCGGGTGGGGCAGATAAGTATCCCGTGCCGCTTCATCAGTAAAGGTGAGCTGATAAATATGCGTAAAGCCTTTATTAAGCGCCTCCGGACTGTTATTCACCCCGTGCTCAAATGACTCAATACCGGGGATTTTATGCTCTAGCTCAGCAAACGCGCGGGTGACTTTATCAATATCCGCAGCACTCGCATCGCCGGTATATTTGAATACAACGATATGTCTGACGGTTTGTGACTCCGTATCTGCGTTAGCGTTAAAGGTTGCGCACATAAATAAACACCATAGTAATATTCGTATCTTCATTTTGACTCAGCATACTCTCTGGTTGATTGTTCTGACGTGTTTTTTTCGCCTGCCAGACCGGTTAAACGCGGGGTCATAGCAAACCTTGCTGCAATATCTTCTATCGTCTGTAAGTGTGCCTCTCCAAGCTTACCGGCCCAGCCGGAAGTCACTTTACTGGTCTCCATTTTCTTTGTCGAATCAGGCACGTAAGCTGTTGAAGACGGCTTTTTAAAGTCCGGTACTTTAATGTCATCACAATTCAGATATCCGGCAATCTTCTGGAATTCCAAATCAGGATTTCTGGCCAGCTCTTCAAACCGCACGTAATGGAGTGAGTCACCGGCGAAGCTGTCTTCGATAAATTTTTCCGTGAGAAAATAATAGCCGGTAAGCCTTTCGAAATCTCCGGCTTTATCGATAGCACGGATGTCATCACTGTACCGGCTGAAGTAATCAGCCCTGCCATCGTTCACATTAAGCAAATGGTTGGACAGAGAAAAGTTCTCAAACGCACCTTCAGCCCAGTTTTTTCTTGCTTTAATGGAAGAGATTACGGCACGGGGATCACGATAAATATGGATGGCCGGACACTGATAAGTATCTTTCAGATATTTCAGGCTTAATGCCCCTTTCACATACTTCACTACAACCCGGTTTTTAAAAGCCCTGCCCGGGTCGAGTAGTGCCTGATCACGCAACACAAACGGATTAGTCAGTATGCCTTTTTGGGCCTGATGCAAAAGCGCTTTCATATCCGGAGACGGCGGATGTGCCGCTGTCGCATAAGGCATAAAACCGTTAATGTAAGCATAACCCTGGTCAGGCAGTGCGATGCCCTGCACGGCTTTCTGAATATATCCGCACCTGGCCTGCAAAGGTTCAAACACCCGTTTGGCACTCAAACCTTCCGCGACCAATTCCTGTAACCACTACGCCAGAAACCGTTAATGACAACAGTTTCAGCGGTATTCACCCGCAATGCGTTTACCCTGTCGGGCGCACTTAACACATAACGTTTAAGCGCTTTCACATTTTCTAACATCAATGGGTTGTCCTGCTTATTATTCTGAACAGATTAATATGCGTAAACTCACCAGTTGGATCTCGCCTCGCTCTCCCAGGCCCGCCAGACAAATCCAACTCCTATACTGTAAGTCACATCTTTTTCATACAGCGGGCTGTCTTCATTGGCTGCACCCTGATTAAATTGCAGAGATGTGCCCAGAAACCCGCGAACTTTATTCATAACAGGAAAAGACAATCCCAGCGACACTTCTGATCCCAGATAACCACCTTTGGCATTAAATTGACGACGAGTCGATGTAACATACGCCTCATCGACCTGATAAAAGTAGTCATGCAATTTTTCTGTCGCCCAGGTCATTCTGAATGCCAGACTCAGTCCGGTACTGTCGAAAAAGACGCCGCGCTGCTGATAACGTAAAGTCGGTTCAAAAACATAACCTCTGGTATGCAAATCACCAAGATCTGTTGAAAATACAGCCCTTGCCTGCACTCTGCCGGTGAGCCTGCCATTTCCACCACGTTGGAATGAAAAATCCCGTATTTTGTAGATAAGCTGCGGACCGGCCTCGAACATATAATCCAGCTCAGGCATGCCTTCCCGCGCCGTATTGTCGTCGCTGTCGGCAGAGAACGCGCCACTGAAACTCATGTCCAGTTCAAGATTTTCATTTTCCAGAAATACAGCACGGGCCCCGCCGTCACCGCCGATGCGAAAAATATCACCGCGATAAATGGCGTAAGGTGCAGCAAGTCCTACAAAATTTCGCTCTTTGGATGCGGGGTAATTCGGCACTTCTATCATGCCGCCGCCAATACCCACTTCCCACAATGGCTGCTTTTCATTAAGCGACTCAAAACCGGTCAGGTTGCGGTTGGGTGAGTCGGCCGCAACGGTAATTTCGTCGTCCGCAAGGGTGTAAAAGGCAGTCATCATGAGAAGCAGCGCTGGCATTAAAAATGGTGATGAGCTCAATTCAAATCCTTTGTGTTGTCAGTGACATAATTGTGAGTGCCGGAGCGTAAGCTTACACCGGCGTGAATCATCTGTTTACCATTTCGGATAGGCGGACAAACTCGTCATCCAGACTGTTTGACAGCATCGTCTCACCGGCACGGGTATACCAGTAGCGGGCATTGAATTTATCGCCCTCTACCCGGTGAAGATAGCCGTGAATTAAACATGACAATACATCATTTTCATTTTCGACAATCGCATGTGCTCCGTCCCAGTTTCCCTGAGAGGCTTGGTCCAGCGCCTGCTTATGAAGGTTTGTCACTAATATTTTCCCCGTAAAGACAGTTTTTCATCACCTTGTAAAACACTATATCACAGCCACTTTAATTCGCATTACGCTGTCACTGTTGCGTTCGTATTGTGAATTTACGGGGAAACCGGTGTTTGCAGGTACTCCTCATCACTGACCTTTTCCATCCAAACCACATTTTTACCATCACCGAATTGCTGAATGGCGATATGTGACATCATGGAATGCTCCGTAGCACCGTGCCAGTGTTTAACACCGGGCGGGGTCCACACCACATCGCCGGGCTTAATGGTTTGCTTTTCTTTACCCCATTGCTGAACGTATCCCGTCCCTTCGGTAACAACGAGATGTTGTCCTTTGGGATGGGTGTGCCAGGCCGAGCGTGAACCTGGCGCAAAGGTGACGCTGGCACCGGAAACACCGGCTTCTTTGTTACTGAAATACGGATTCACGATGCTGGTACCGGTGAAGAACTTGTCTGAGCCGGTGATTGCCTGCTGTTCACCGTTTTGCGTGACTTCAAGAGATTGCGCTGAAGACAATGAAGAAATAGCGAGTAAACAGACCACACTGAATGACGTTGCAAAAGTATGCATAAAACTGAATTCCTGATGTTGGAAAGGTTATTCAGATTACGCCAAACCACCGCCAAAGTTTTTCAAAAGCAGTGCATAGCACCTATGAATTTTTTTAATAAATAGATGGGTTACAGTTACTTGGAAAGGGCCAGATATCCCCGTGATATACAATTAAACAGCCCCCGGAGGATCAGGCAATACTTTCACAGGATCAGACTATCGCTTCACAGCAAATTAGCGCTATCTTTTACAGTCAGGGATCTAAAGATTCATATTACGCATTAGCGCAATGCATATGCTACCACCACAAAGAATCGCTTTCCCCTGCATACAAACATTTTGAAACCCGTAATCTGAACAGGCCAGCTTCAAGGGAAATATCATGATTAAGCTTACCGTAAACGGTCGTCCCGAAACCTTTGACGGAGACCAGCAAATGCCACTGTTGTGGTATTTACGAGATGAAATCGCGCTTACCGGCACAAAGTTCGGGTGCGGTATGGCCCAGTGCGGTGCATGTACCGTGCACGTTAATGGCAAGCCGGTCAGATCCTGCGTCACTCCGATGCTGGCTTTGGAAGGAGCCGCTGTCGCCACCATTGAAGCCGCTGAAACCGACAGGGTTGGTGCAGTTGTTCAGGCTGCCTGGATAGAGGAGCAGGCGCCACAATGTGGTTATTGCCAGTCTGGTCAAATCATGTCTGCGGTCGCGTTGCTGAAAGAGAAAGCTGCGCCTACGGATGACGATATTGATGCCGCCATGAACGGAAACATTTGTCGTTGCGCAGCCTATCCACGGATCCGCAGCGCTATTCACCGTGCGGCAAGGGAGCTGAAATAATGATCATTAACCCTCAACATCAGCAACAACCTGAAGCAGCGCAACATGGTTCTGCAATTACCCGCAGGCAGTTTCTGGCCGGGATGGGCGCACTGACACTGGCGGTAAACTTTAAAGGCCAGGTTGCGCTGGCTGCAGAAAACGCCGGTTCTGATGTCTTTATGCCCAATGCGTTTATTCAAATCGACAAAAACGGCTTTGTTACGATTATTTCCAGCTACATAGAAATGGGCCAGGGTACCTTCACCGGCCTGGCTACACTGGCGGCTGAGGAATTACACATTACACCGGAGCAACTGCAGGTCACAGGCTCCCCTGCCGATTTAGAAAAATACGGCAATCCGGCGCTGGCGGCGGTAGGTTTTAATGTGCAGGGCACCGGCGGCAGTACCGCTATGGCCGGGGCATGGAATGTAATGCGAACCGCAGCAGCATCAGCCCGTCACATGTTGCTTCAGGCAGCGGCCCTGGAGTGGAAAGTCCCGTTTAAAGAACTGGTTGTGGAAGACGGTATCGTTATTCATAAAGCTACAAATAAGCGTGCCGGTTACGGTGCCTTTATCGAAGCCGCTGCAGAGTTACCGGTGCCTGATGCAGGTACACTTACGTTTAAAAAACCGGCTGAGTATCAGCGCATCGGAAAAGCGGAAGGCATGCGCCGTGTCGACATGCCGGAAAAAGTAAACGGCAAAGCGGTATATACTCAGGACATCAAACTACCGGATATGCTGGTAGCCGTCATTGCCCACCCGCCACGAAAGTTCGCTAAAGTAGCCAGGGTGGATAAGGCACCTGCCATGGCGGTGCCTGGCGTAGTTGCTGTACTGGAAATCCCCGGTGACAACGTGATTCAGGGTGGCGTTGCTGTACTAGCTAAAAACACATGGATTGCGAAGAAAGGCCGTGATGCGCTGAATATTCAATGGGACGGGAATACCGGTTCACACGCCGGTACCGCAGCCCTGTTTGAAGAATACAGACAGCTGGCCGCGACGCCCGGGCTTGAAGTAGCAAACACCGGCCCGCAATTAGCTGAAGTGCCTGAAGGCGGTTATGAAATCGATGCGGTGTTTGAATTGCCTTACCTGGCTCACGCAGCAATGGAGCCGATGAACGCATTGATTCACCTTCAGGAAGACAGCTGTCATATGTGGAACGGCGAACAATGGCATACCGCAGACCAGGCAGCCATCGCCAAAGAGACCGGTTTGCCGGTTGAGAAAGTGCAGATCACACAGCTGTATGCAGGTGGCAGTTTCGGCCGCCGTGCCGGCCCGGGCTGCGATTTTGTGATAGAAGCAGCCCGAATTGCCAAAGTTGCCCGTGCACAAGGACTACGCGTGCCAATCAAAATGGTGTGGCTGCGGGAAGAAGACATGGGTGGCATGCAGTATCGCCCGATGACAGTACACAACAACAAAATCATGATTAACGCCGATGGCAGTGTGGCTTCCTGGCGCTGGCGTGTTGTGGGGCAAAGTTTCTTCCCCATGCCGGCCACGCAGGTTGACCATACGCTGATGGAAGGTGCTCATGGCCTACCCTACGCCATTAATAACATGCTGGTAGAGCAGCACCTGGTTAAAGGTGATGTGCCTGTTTCGTGGTTGCGCTCTGTAGGTCATACGCATTCGGCCTTTGTCGGCGAAGTGTTGATTGATGAAATTGCCGCTAAAACCGGACAGGATCCTTACCAGTTCAGACGTAAATTACTGGCTGATGCACCTGAATTTGTAAACGTGCTGGATCTCGTTGCTGAAAAATGCGGCTGGAATACGCCACTTCCGCAGGGCAAAGAGGGCGAAAGGCGTGCGCGGGGTATTGCCATACGTCAGTCGTTTAACACCATCGTTGCTCAGGTAGCGGAAGTCACCGTGCGTGCAGACAACACCTACAAAGTAGACAAGGTGTACTGCGCTGTGGACTGCGGCCAGGTAATCAACCCGGTCAATGTGGCGACACAGGTAGAGGGCGGGATCGGTTTTGCCATGTCATTCCTGAAACAGGAAATCACCCTGGAAGACGGTGAGGTAACACAGAGCAATTTCCACAATTATCCTGTTCTTCGCATCAATGAAGCACCGGCAGTGGAAGTGTTTACGGTCGACTCCGTGAAGCCGCCAACGGGGATCGGAGAGCCTGGCGTACCGCCTGCCGTTCCGGCTATCTTAAATGCCATCAGCAGCATAACCGGTAAAGTAGTTCGCAGGTTACCGCTGGGCGCTAAAGTGCCGGCATAGTCGCCGGTTGCAAAAATAGCTGCACTGCAGAAATAAAAAAGGGCCGGTGACTTACTTCACCGGCCCTTCTTTTTAATACCGGCGTTTAGCCGCCAGTCAGTCTTGCCATCACGGCTTCTTTTACTCTGCGGCCGTAGTCTTCATCGGCGGCATCGTATTGTGCAAACATGGCTTGCTGCACATCAGCAGTTGCCTGGCTTAAACCATCTGCAATATTGCGAACCAGTTGCTGCTTTTGCGATTCGTTCATGATGCGGTACAGATCACCGGCCTGAGAAAAGTTATCATCATCCTGCGTATCGTAAATGTCCAGCCATGCATCCTGCTCCAGCGGCATGGGTGGCTCTGCATATTGCACAGCTTCTGCCGGCTCACCGGCCATTGCCCGGTTGTTCGGATAGAAGTTAGCACCACTGCTTGCCAGTGCAGGGTTAATACCGGCAAAAGCACCGTCACGCTGGTAGTTGTGCACCGGGCATTTTGGCGCATTCACAGGGATCTGATTCACATTCGCGCCCACGCGGTAACGGTGTGCATCCTGATAAGCCAGCAAGCGCGCCTGTAACATTCTGTCCGGCGATACACCAATCCCCGGTACTAAATTATTTGGTGCAAACGCCGCCTGCTCGGTTTCTGCAAAGTAGTTATCAACATTACGGTTCAGCTCAAGTTGCCCGATTTCCTTTAACGGGAAGTCTTTGTGTGGCCATACTTTCGTTAAATCAAAAGGATTTATGTGGTAGCTGCGAGCTTCCTCTTCCGTCATGATCTGCACCTTCACCGTCCAGGATGGATAGTCACCGTTATCAATGCTGGCAACCAGGTCCTGCTGTGCGCCGAAGGCCGGCATTTGTGCAGCTTCTTCACTGGTCAGCGTTTTAATCCCCTGATTAGTTTTGAAGTGCCACTTCACCCAGTAACGCTCACCTTTACTGTTCCACAAACTCAAAGTGTGAGAGCTGTATCCGTTCACATGACGGTATGATAACGGGATCCCGCGGTCAGACATCAAAATGGTGGACTGGTGCAACGATTGCGGGTTATTCGCCCAGAATTCGTAAACCGCCTGCGGATCTGGCAGATTAGTCCGCGGATTCTTCTTTTGACTGTGGATGAAGTCGGGGAATTTAATCCCGTCCCGTAAGAAGAATACCGGCGTGTTATTGCCCACCATATCCCAGTTTCCCTGCTCAGTGTAAAACTTCACAGCAAAGCCACGGGGATCACGGGCATAATCACTTGAATCCTGACCGCCGCCTACTGTGGAAAAGCGCAGAAATACCGGTGTTTGCTGACCTTCCTGCTGCAGGAAATCAGCTATCGTATAATCCGACAGGCTGTTGGTTAGTGTGAAGGTGCCGTAAGCCGCACTGCCCCGGGCATGGACAACACGCTCGGGAATACGCTCGCGGTTAAAATGAGCCAGCTTCTCAAACAGGTAGTGATTGTCGAAAGTCACCGGTCCGCGACGACCCGCAGTGCGACTTTGATTATCATTCGCAACCGGCGCACCGTTAGCCGAGGTTAACGTAACAGATTGAGGGCTCTTACCCGAAAATGGACACTGACTCATAATATTATCCTTCTGAACTGACACTATTGTGATGGACAGATTTTTATTTAAGTGCTCAGGTAGAGACTGTTTCTGTCCGTTGAGAAGATTATGGTCGATTACTATTTTTGAATAAAACGAAGTAAATTGATTGTTTAAATTGATTTCAAAGATTAGAAACGCAAAATTTAATCGAAGATACAAAAAGCCCGCCGGAAGGCGGGCGCTATACGATTAATCGATTTAGCTTTTCATTTTCATCAGACCTTCTGCCTCCACGGTGAAGGTATTGAAGAATTCCTCTTCCATCTCACCGGTGACGCGGACCCGCTCGCCCTTAATCAGGGTGAGCTTGCCATCCTGATCCAGCGGCATGTCATCAAGATCGTCCAGCTCTACAGTCAGCGTTGAGTCGCCTACTTTTAACTGCAGTGCTTTTTTACCGATAGACTGAACTGTGCCCACCAGCACCATTTCTTCGTCATCCACGTCCAGCGAATTTGCAGCACTCAAGTACATATCTGCGGAATGCTGGTCCACATCATCAGCCAGATAGGTTGTTTCCAGCTCGTCCACAAAAACACTTTGTGCCACGATTCGGGAGTCAGTAAGTAAACCATCATCCAGCTGTGCGGTTACCATGACATCTTTCCCTTCCAGCTCTTCATATGCCTGTGCGTCCAGGTCAGTATTATGAAGCTCTACGAAAATAGCGCCGTCACCGTAATCCAGCGTGAAGAACTTTGAATCCACATCAGTGACCTCACCAGTGAGCGTTATCCAAGTATCCGGCATATCTGCCAGACGCGTTGTAGTGTTGGAGTCCTGAGCCTGCATCACAGCTTTATTCATCCGGTCACGGGCGTTAGACTGTTGCTGATTTTCCATTTTCACCGGCTGCATGGCACCGGTCTGTGTTTCGACCTGTTTGGCTGCAGCGGCACCGGCAACACTGGATAAAGTGGCAGTAACAAATACAGCAGTTAATGTTTTCTTCGTGTTCATCATAATGACCTCCTGAATTGATATGTCTTTTGAGAACAATGAATAGTCATTCGGAGTTAACTGATGCAAAGCCAGTGCCGCCCATTAAAATCAATAAGTTACGAGAAAACGGTGTTTTAACACTGATACGGCTACAGAAATATACACGCGAAAAAATGTAGAGTTTACAGACCTGAATTGGGGGCCTTTAACCATTAACCGCCTCCATCAGATACTGCTTTAAAATATTACCGGCGGGAGACAAGGCAACCCCCCTACGCCGGAGTAAAGAAATATTTCTTTCTACTACCGGATGGGTGAGTTCGATCGCCCGTAATCCCGGGGACATGCGTGCCGGAACTCCTGAACTGGGTAATACTGCCACGCCCAGTCCAGCTTCTGCATAGGCAAAAGCAGATGTCATCTGCATGGGTTCAAGAATAATATCCAGCTTCATATCCTGAGCCAGTGCAGTGCTGTCGATGAGGGTACGGATCGTTGTACCTTTGTTCATGGCAATGACCGGCAGATTTGCCAGTTGTGCCCATTTGACTGATTTCTCTTTTGCCAGAGGGTGTGTATCAGAACACACCACCACCATGGCATCTTTTATCAGGGTCAGTGCTTCCACTTCTTTGTCAGACTGGGCATAACAAATGCCGAAATCAATCCGCTTTTCATTCAGCGCATTGATGATCTCCTTTCCGGCGCAGTCCTGAATGTTTAACCGGATATCCGGATAATCGCTGTTAAACCGTTTCAGCACCCGTGGCAGCAAAGAGCTGCAAACTGAGGGCAGCACCGCTATATCCAGCCTGCCCCGCTTTATGGACTTGTAAGTCTTGACGTCGTAAATGGCCTGCTCAAAGTCAGCCACCAGCTTTTCTGCCGTGTCGCGAAATTCTTCTCCGGCAGGCGTCAGTTCAACCTGACGGGTATGTCTTCTTACAAGCTGGATCCCGAAATCCTGTTCTAACTGCTGGATCAGCGAACTTAATGCTGGCTGGGTGAGGCAAACACGTTCTGCAGCCCGGGTAAAATGAAGTTCTGTGGCAAGAGCAATAAAGGCTTTGAGATGTTTGATGTTGACCACGTGAGCACGCCCGATTAATCAGAATAAACTATAGATTTATACAATTTATTTATTGGAGTTATAGATAATAGAAAATCATAGTATGAATAAAATGTAAACTTTTAATCTAAAAAAGGTTAATTTGATTTCTGAACGTCAGCTCCGGATCAAACAACATCAGATTCCGGCAGCGGGGCTGACAAGGCTCCGGCCCAATTAATAAATTTTCAATATTGAATTATAGAATTAATTGATTTGCCTGATAGATAACCATTCCGCATAGTATGAACAACTTGTAAAAATAAAGTAGCCGGCACGTTACCCTTTCCATCCAGCCGGCTTATCTGAGGAGAATCTATGTTTTCGTTGCTCAACGGGATCAAGGTCCTTGATTTGACCACCATCGTTTTAGGGCCCTATGCAACGCAATTCCTTGGTGATTTTGGTGCAGACGTTATCAAGGTAGAGAACATCACCGGGGACTTATTCAGAACCGTCAGACCCGGCCGTTCAGCAGAAATGGGGGCGGGCTTCATTAACTGTAACCGCAATAAAAAAGCCATCGCTCTGGATTTAAAAAGTGAGGGCGGACAGGAAATACTTCAAAAGCTGATCGCAGAAGCCGATGTGGTTGTTCACAACATGCGTACTGCTACGGCAGAGCGTCTTGGCATTGACTATCCTGCGGTAAAGAAGATCAACGATAAAATTGTGTACTGCTTCGCGCCCGGTTATGGTCAGAACGGCGCGTATGCCCACAAACCCGCTTACGATGACATTATTCAGGCGGAAAGCGGCATTGCCTATCTAAACCGCACATCTGACGGTCAGCCCCGTTTTATTCCCACAATTATTTGCGACAAAGTGGGCGGTATGCATCTGGCCATGTCGGTGCTGGCCGGCATGGTTCACCGCCTGAAACATAACGAGGGCACCTGCATTGAAGCGCCCATGTTTGAAGGCATGGTGTCATTTCTGATGACCGAGCAACTGGCCGGCGAAACCTTTGTACCGCCTCTCGGCGGCACCGGCTATGAACGGCTGAATTCGCCCTACCGTAAACCCTTTCCTACGGCAAACGGCTACATCAGTATTTTGCCCTACAGCACACGTCACTGGCAGCGCTTCTTCCGCCTGATTGGACGCGAAGATATGACTGAGCACGCCACGGTGACCGATCCGGTAAAGCGGAGCGAAAACGTGGGCTCGCTGTATAAAATTGTCAGTGAAGCCACTCCTGCGCGGACCACGGAAGAATGGGTCACCGCACTGACTGAAATTGACGTTCCTTTTGCTCCGGTGAACAACATTGATGGCTTACTTCATGACCCGCACCTGTCATCCATCCGCTTTTTCAATGAATACGAGCACCCCTCTGAAGGCCGCTTACGGCAACCCGGCAAACCTTTCAATGTTGACGGAGAAGTCACAGACGATTTACCGCCACCACTACCCGGCCAGCATACGGTGAGCATTCTTGAAGGATTAGGCTACAGCCACGACGCTATCGATGAGTTACAGAAAAAGAACATCATATTCAGCACTGAACGGAGTGAAAAATGAGTTTCAACATTCAGGCAAAATCATACATTCTCGGTGCAGCTGCGCTTTTTACTTTTGCTTCGCTGAGCGGATGTGCAACGCCCTCTGCTGACAATGACCACAGGTTTGCGGCATTGTCTGCCAAATTAGATACGCTGGTTGAAAACGGCACTATGCCGGGCTCAGTCACCACAATTATTGAGCAGGGTAAGCCGGTTTATCATTATGTGAACGGGTATCAGGATACTGGCAGCAAAACGGCGATGACGGATGATACCCTTTTTCGTCTTTATTCTATGTCCAAACCCATTACCAGTGTTGGCATTATGATGCTGCAGGAGCAGGGTAAGTTGCAGGTGTCCGATCCGGTCAGCAAGTATCTGCCAGCCTTCAAAGACTCACAGGTTTATGTGTCCGGCGACTTTGAGAACATGGTCACGGAGCCGGTAAAGCGGCAAATGACCATTGATGACCTGCTGGCCCATAAATCAGGCATAACCTATCACTTTACCGGCAACACACCGGTTCATCAGTATTACCGGAAATATGGCGTGAAGCGTGATACCCCCGTTGGCACACTGCCAACTGACGGTGCGCCGGCGCGCAATCTCACGGAACTGGCTGAACGACTCGCCGCGGCCCCGCTGCTGAGCCAGCCGGGCGAAACGTTTGACTACAGCTATTCCACTACCCTGCTGGGTAAAATTATTGAAACCGTTACCGGCGAGCGGCTGGATAACTGGCTTGAGAACAACCTGTTTACGCCTCTTGGTATGAACAACACCGGCTTTTTTGTCACCGGTGACGATCTCAACCGGTTTGTGACCAATTATCTGATGACTGAGAATGGTCTGAAGGTCATAGAAACGGCACAAAATACCGATTACAAAGATGCAAACCGCTTACTCGATGGCGGCGGTGCACTGGCCGGCACCGCCTCTGATTACGTGGCGTTTGCCACCATGCTGGCAAATAAAGGTACTTATAACGGTAAGCGGCTGTTAAGCGAAGCGTCTGTGGATGCCTTATTTGCGCCACGCATCACCATTGAAGAATTTGGTAACGACGCCCCGATGGCGTTCGGATACGGCTTTGCTATTGGATCACCGGACACCGAAGCTGAAAACTTCATGCCCGACGGATCTTTCGGCTGGGCAGGTTCCGGCAATACGGTGTTCTGGGTCAACCCCGAAACCCAAAGCCTGGTAGTCTTTATGACGCAGGTTATTACGCCGCCTCCCTTTGCTAAACAGGTACCGTTTCGTCAGTACCTGATTGAAGCGACTGCCGCAGAAGCCCGTTAACAGTTTATGTTAGCGCTCACCGGCTTTCTGACCATCGTGACCGTTTTGCTGGCTATCGTCAGCAAACGTCTCTCCCCGCTGGTTGCACTTGTCGCTATTCCTGTGGCCGGCGCGCTGATTGCCGGCGAAGGTATGCCGGTGCCCGGCTACATGGTTCAGGGGATCACCGCTATTGCCCCGGTGGCAGTCATGTTCATGTTTGCTATATTGTTTTTCGGCATCATGAATGACAACCATGTGTTTACGCCCTTTATCAACGGCGTACTGAAAGTGTGTGGCAGCGATCCCAGGAAACTGTTCACCGGTGTCGTGCTGATTACCGCACTGGTGCATCTTGACGGCTCCGGCGCCAGTACCTTTTTAATTGTGATACCCGCGGTATTACCGGTTTTTGATGCACTGAATATTGAGCGCAAAAAGCTGGCAGCACTGGTAGCGATGTCGGCAGGTGTCAACAATATGCTTCCCTGGGGTGGTCCCACCATCCGTGCAGCCGCCGCCCTCGACGTACCGGTTATGGAGCTTTACGCGCCCTTACTGCCGGTGCATCTTTGCGGCTTTGCTTTTGTGCTCCTGATTGCTTACTGGATGGGCCATAAAGAACGGCTGAAACAAAATGCGATTACAGATACGTCCATCACTTCAGCGCAGCAAACGCGCCGGACAGACGTAAAATGGTTCATCAACATTGGGCTCATAGTCATTGTCATAAGCGCCATTGTCGCCAGTCTGCTCCCTCCTGTTGTGGCGTTTACCGGCGGTGCGCTGGCCGCTTTGCTGATTAATGCCCCCTCGCAGGAAGCACAGAAAAAAACCATCGATAACCACGCTGCGCCGGTATTCATGATGGTCAGCATTCTGTTTGCTGCCGGATGTTTTACCGGCGTACTGAAGCACTCTGGCATGCTGGATGCCATGGCATCAAGTGGCAGTACCTTATTACCTGAGGCATTAACCGGAAATATGCCTCTTGTGGTCGCAGTGTTATCTATGCCCCTGAGCCTGTTGTTTGACCCGGACTCTTTTTACTTCGGCATTATGCCGGTACTGGCAGGCATTGCTGCTGAATCGGGCCTGCCTGCTGTCAGCGTGGCACACGGTGCACTGCTGGGACAAATGACCACCGGATTTCCGGTCAGCCCGTTAACACCGGCGACATTCCTGCTTATTGGTCTTACGCAAATCAGTCTGGCAGATCATCAGCGCTACGCCCTGCCCTTACTGGCCGGCGTCTCGTTATTTATGACGCTGGTAGCCGTGTTGCTTGGCGTGATCCCCTTATAAAAGTCGTTACAGGGTAAAAACATGACGAACACCGATATTAAGATAGTGGAAATGGGTGCCAGAGATGGCCTGCAAAGCGAGCGGTTACCGGTTTCCCTGAACACGAAAATTATGCTCATCAACCAGCTTGCCGGATGCGGGTTAACACATATTGAGGCCGGCAGTTTTGTGCGCCCGGACCGCGTTCCGCAAATGGCGGATACCCCTGCCGTATTTGAAGGCATATCGCGTAAAGCCGGTGTGATTTACTCAGCCCTTACCCCTAACCTGAAAGGCTTTGAGCAGGCGGTAAGTGCCGGAGCAGATGAAGTGGCGATATTCGCTTCAGCATCAGAAGGTTTTTCCCATAAAAACCTGAATTGCGATATTGCCACCAGCCTGATCCGTTTTGCAGAAGTCACCCGCGCGGCGCAACAGGCAGGCATACCGGTGCGGGGTTACGTATCCTGCATTGCCGGCTGCCCTTACGATGGTGACGTTTCACACGCAAGTGTGATTAATGTAACAGAGAAGCTGTTTGATATGGGCTGTGTTGAAGTGTCTTTAGGTGACACCATCGGCACCGGCACGCCGGGGCGCATCAGGCAGTTACTGAAAGCCCTGCTACAGAGCATACCGCCACACAAAATTGCCATGCACTTGCACGACACCTACGGGCAGGCCATTGCCAACATTTATGTTTCACTGGAAGAAGGCATCCGTACCTTTGATGCCTCTGTGGGCGGCATTGGCGGTTGCCCTTATGCAAAAGGCGCTACAGGCAATGTTGCCACTGAGGATCTCGTTTATCTGCTTGACCGCGAAGGGTTTAACCACGGCATCGATTTACTCAAACTCAGTGAAACCGGATTATGGATAAACAGGGAACTGCAACGACAAAGTACATCCCGCGCCGGTCTGGCAATGCTGAACAGGCAGAATGCTCAATGAGCAGGATGTTCTTAAGCCGGTTATTGCTGAGCCAACTTGCAGTTGCCACTTTCCTTCTGAGTTCTCACACATTGGCAGCCAAAGATTTATCAGGGGCCGGTCGATCCTGTCACTAATGAGCAAATCTATCCGGGTTTTCCACCCGGCAGTGAATACACCGGAGGTGCAGGCTGGGCCGCCTATATGGCCGATCCGAAAAACCCTTCACAACCTGCCAGAGCAGACTTCTGGCGTTTGTGGGCATTTAATCAGGCGGAATGGGACCCATGGACATTTGACTGGCACACAGATTATCAGCGGGCAAGCAACGCTCTCTCCCCGCGTATCGACGCCACAGAAACGGATCTGTCTCCCTTCATGCAACAAGGCGGAAAACTCATTATTTATCATGGCCTGGCAGACCCGGTTGTATCATCAGCCGATACGGCACGCTATTTCCGTGAGGCCGCGGCAGATACCGGATCGCCTTTTAATGCCAGATATTACGAAGTGCCGGGTATGTCTCACTGCGCCGGCGGCCCGTTTATCAGCGAATTTGATGCTTTTCATGCCCTGCAACAATGGGTTGAGCACGGCACTGAACCCGGCGTCATCGACGCACCGGTAAACGGTAAGTCAAAAGAGACTTTTCAGGTAGCTCCCGCCAAAACCATAATTAAATAGCGTCTATATTGGATTATGAAAAAATTGAGCTGTTCCCCTCAACACCAAACCATTATATTTCAGAAACTTAAAACCAATTCATATTAAAAATTTGTTAATTAATAGTATAAATCAATTTAACTTATTGATATCACCATGGTGTGATGAGAACTGATAAGGACTGCCGGCCAGGAGCTGGCAAACACATAAAACAGGACGGTATTAGTGGTTGCCGTCCGACCAGATTCAGGACTAAACATCATGTTCAGCACATCAAAAAAGCATCCGCTCTTAAGAAGCAAGCTGCAACTCGCCGTTCTCGCCGCTCTGCTTAACCCGGCAACATCAACAACTGTTTTTGCTCAGGACAAAGAAGAAAAAGACGTTGAAGTCATCAGAGTGACCGGTAGTTATGTAACCCGCGATGCACAGGCTTCCATGTCATCACCAATCCAGATTGTCGGCAGTGAAGAAATCCTCAAATCCGGCTTCTCCGGTGTGGACGATATCATTGTAAACAATACAGCGAACACTGGCAGTGTGGGCGGCGTAAATAACCTCGCCGGCGGCGGCTCAGAATCCCGTCAGACCCGTTCTGCTAACTTACGGGGCCTGGGCCCCTCTTCCACGCTGGTATTGCTTAACGGACACCGTGTTTCTTCACAGGAAATGGATGCTAAACGTAACAGTTACACCAACCTTGCCGCCTTAGTTCCCACTATCGCGGTGGGAAGAATTGAAACCGTACTCGACGGCGCATCTGCCATTTATGGTTCTGATGCCATAGCCGGCGCCATGAATATCATAACCGATGATCGCTACGAAGGTGTGACGGCCAGCTGGCAACATACGGCGATTGAAAACGCACCGGCTAATTTGCTGCAATTTAAACTGGGTGGCGGAAACGACAAGTTTCACGGCATGATCGCCAGCAGCTACGAGTACAAATCAAATTTGCAGAATTCAGCTCGCGCCGTCACAGCCACTAACAACACCTCAGGTACAGCGCAGCCGGGCAACTTCGTACTTACAGAGCGCCCTGTCAGCGCTGACGGTTCAGATGTCATCATCGATAATGGCGTAAACGGACCGGTAAACTATTCCGCCCTGTACGACCAGATTTCAGCAGATACAGGCAGCAACAGAGTGACGCTGGCCGATCCGCACTGTACCGCCGAAGGCACCGGCGGCATTTATGTTGGCAGCAATCCGTTTCCCTACGGCACTTGCCAGTTCAGCTACCAGCAAATGAACCCAATCATGCCAGAGTCTAAAACCTGGTTGACCTATGCATCAGCCAATTACCTTGTAAATGATGAGCATGAGATGTTCTTCGAAGGCCGCTTCTATAAGCAGGAAGGTAATCGCTATGGTGTCGCCAGTATGCCCATCTCACTGGGATCCCCTGTTGTCCCGGCAGAAAACCCATATAACCCTTTCGGCGTTGATGTCCAGTTCAATGGCCGTGTGCTGGGAATTAATGCGGATTACCGTCTCGCAGAATCTGACGTGGACGGTACCCATTTAGTATTAGGGGGGAAAGGTGAGCTGGGCTTCTCTGACTGGCAGTACGAAGTCAGCGGAGTGTGGAGCCAGGAGCGCGCACTGAATACAGAGCCGGACACGGATCTGCAAATGTTGCAAAATGCTTTAAATGGTTATGGTGGTGCAGATTGCCAGACAGATCCGTTTGGCAATCCAAGCAGCGCTGAAACCGCCGGTGAAGGAAACTGTGTCTGGTTCAGCCCATTTGGTAAAGATCAGCTTAACCATGACGACCGCGTATTTTATAACCTGTTGCAACCAAGCCGTTCCTCAGATGAAGTGATTTATCAAATCATTGAATTTGTTGCCAACGGTTCCTGGTTTGATTTACCCGGCGGAACGATTGGTGTGGCAATTGGCGGACAAACCAGAAAGGAGACCCGTAAAGTCACAGTGGATGCGGCGACGCAGGCCGGACGTTGGGGCTTTACCGGCAAGCAGTCTCCGGGACAAGGCTCACGGACCATCGATGCTGTCTTTGCAGAGTTATTCCTGCCCTGGACACTGGATTTAGATATGCAACTGGCGTTGCGCTATGAAGATTACGGGCGCTTCACCACCACCGATCCGAAATTAGGTCTTAACTGGCGTGCTACCGACGACCTCACCTTCAGACTCTCTGCCAGCACCGCTTTCAGAGCACCGTCTCTGGCGCACTCAGTGGGTAATCAGTCATCTTCCGGCGTCAGCCAGACTATTGATCCGCTGGACCCGAATGACAACGGGACTTTCCGTGTAATCAATACAATTGCCAATCCCGACCTTGAGCCGGAAGAATCAACTAACGTTAATATCGGCATGACCTGGACAGTAACAGATGAATTAACCACATCGTTAGATTACTGGAGCTTTGAGTTTGAGAATCAGGTAACGGCAGAAACAGCAACACAGGTGATAGAGCGGGATCCAAACGGGCCTGATTTGATCAGGGATGCCGATGGCCGGTTACTGGCGGTAAACGTGGGATATTTCAATGCGGGTAAAACCGAAACAAACGGTATTGACTGGCGTCTGGATTACCGTACAGAAATCATCGACGGTCACATTCTCAGCATCAGTAACTCGCTGACCTGGATTAACGAGTACACCGTGCAGGTGGGCCCGGACCAACCCGTGTATGATGTAGTAGGACGCAGAAACGACAACAACCCCGGCTCTGTTGCACCGGAATACCGCGATACTATGCAGGTATCCTGGTTACACAACGCCCACTCCGCAAACGTCACCATGCGCTTTGTTGATGGTGTGGAAGATGACGTGTTCCTGCCGATGAATTACACCACGCCATGGGGGCAGATCAGTTCATCCACGGTGATTGATGCACAGTACGCGTTGCGCTTTGGCGGCAACGAACAGTATCAAATTGCAGTGGGTGCCGTGAACCTGTTCGACCGCGAACCACCGGCAGCCTTTTTCACCAAGTATCTGTCTACCGCCGCCGACCCGTTAGGCCGTCAGGCGTATGTGAGACTGTCTTTTGAACTGTAAAAAGTGAATGGAGAAGCAGTGCGCCTGGCGCACTGCTTTTTATCTTCCACTCCGTACCCACCCAACAACATTGCTCCATATATGAAACACAAAGAGACATTGTGCTTTATATACAAAGCACAATACAGTTTGACAGATCAACTCAAAATGAGCTACATATAGAGCACAAAATATCATAGCGCTCTATATGTGATACAAATGCCAAAATCCATAGTCAGAAGTTACTCCCGCTACACAGAGGAAGCGCTAACGTTGTTGGCGAAGCTCATTCGTGCCTCAAGACTCGAGAAAAAAATGAGTGCGCAGGAAGTTGCAGACCGCGCAGGCATTTCCAGAGGCATGCTTTCCCGCATAGAAAAAGCAGATCCTAAATGCGAAATAGGAGCAACTTTTGAGGTAGCCAGAATCGTCGGTGTAACATTGTTTGAGGCAGAGCCTGGCCGACTTACTATGCAGGTAAGGCAAATTGAAGAAAAGCTGTCACTGCTGCCTAAAAGTGCCCGAAAAACGAAGAAGGAAGTGATAGATGACTTCTAAACAGGATTATAAAGAAGCATTCGTCTGGATTTGGTTGCCCGAAGAAACCAAGCCTGTCGTAGCAGGTCGTCTCGCTCCTGATGGAGATAACTTGATCTTCAACTACGGTAAAAGTTACTTAGAGAGAGTGAAGGATGCAGTGCCTGTCTATGAACCTGAACTCCCCCTGCGTCCCGGTGCACTTCCGTTATCAGACGGGCTCAGTGTGCCCGGCTGTATCCGTGACAGTGCGCCAGATGCATGGGGCAGACGCGTTATTATCAACCGACGCCTCGGGTATAAAGGTGATGATATCGATACAGCTCAGCTAGATGAGCTGACCTATCTTCTGGAGTCGGGGTCTGACCGCATTGGTGCATTAGATTTTCAGCTTTCTCCTACCGAATACGTGCCGCGCTCTGCGAAGAATGTCACCATGGAGGAATTAGTAGAATCGGCAGAACGCGTTGAAAAAGGCGTACCGTTAACACCCGAGCTAGATCAAGCCCTGTTTCATGGAAGTTCAATTGGTGGCGCACGCCCAAAAGCCCTGATTGAAGAGGACGGAACAAAATACATCGCAAAATTTTCTGCCAGTAATGATATCTACAGTGTCGTTAAGGCTGAATACATCGCCATGCGATTAGCCAAACTGGCTGGACTTGATGTGGCGCCGGTCAAACTGACCAAAGCCGCGAATAAAGACGTATTGCTGGTAGAAAGGTTTGATCGTGTGGTTTCAGAAAACGGCTGGGCAAGAAAGTCTATGGTGTCTGCACTTACCCTGTTTGCATTGGATGACATGATGGCGCGGTATGCCAGCTATGAGACACTGGCAGAAATCATACGACACCGGTTCACAAATCCCAGAGAGACACTTCGGGAACTATTTAGTCGCCTGACCTTTAATGTTCTTTGCGGCAATACAGACGACCATGCGCGCAATCATGCGGCGTTCTGGAATGGCAAATCACTCACGTTAACACCAGCCTATGACATCTGTCCTCAGGGGCGTACCGGAAACGAAGCGTCTCAGGCCATGCTGATTGCAGGTAGCAATAAAATGAGCCAACTCGCGACTTGCCTTCAAACCGCGCATAACTTTCTGCTATCACAGGAGGAAGCTAAGGCTATTTTTGAACATCAAATTCAGATAATTAAAGCTAACTTTGATGCCGTCTGTGCCGAAGCTGAACTGACTGAAATCGATAAGCGGTTGTTTTGGCAGAGGCAGTTTTTAAATCCTTATTCGATGACACAATAGCACCCAGCGGCGCTATTTCCCGTTAAGCGCGGCGGGGTGGGTGCGCTTATAGCTTTCACGTTGTGAAATCAAATCAACTGTCAAATGCTATCAATATTAATCCTTTAAAATAGAGTGACTTTGATATAAATACAGCCTGAGCTGACTCACTGTCTTAGGGCAATTTTGATCTCGTATCAATAATGAATTGAGAGATTCACCATATACTCTATAACTCACTCAAATGATAATTTGACAAATTAAGCCTTAATGAGCTTCATATAGAACATTAATCCCATCAACGTTTCATATGTGACGCAAATGCCAAAATCTACTGTCAGAAGTTACTCCCGTTACACAGAAGAAGCGCTAACATTGTTGGCGAAGCTCATTCGTGCCTCCAGACTCGAGAAAAAGATGAGTGCGCAGGAGGTTGCAGACCGCGCAGGTATTTCCAGAGGCATGCTTTCCCGCATAGAAAAAGCAGATCCGAAATGCGAAATAGGAGCAACTTTTGAGGTAGCCAGAATCGTCGGTGTAACACTGTTTGAGGCAGAGCCTGGCCGACTTGCCATGCAGGTCAGGCAAATTGAAGAAAAGCTGTCACTGCTGCCTAAAAGTGCCCGAAAAACGAAGACGGAAGTAAAAGATGACTTCTAAACAGGATTATAAAGAAGCATTTGATTGAATTTGGCTAACCGAAGAACACCGGCCTGCCGCAGCAAACCCTGTCGCACCTGATACTAATGATTTGCTTTTCAACTACTGAAAAAATTACCTTGAAGTAGTGAAGGCCGCCTATAAACCTGAATTCACCCTGCGCCCCAGTGTATTTCAGTTATTTAAACCTTAGCCAGCAGCGTGCACAAGCTACGCATACCTATCACCTCCCGCAAGATAAAGACCAGCGCTAAGTTTGACGATTTGAATCAATCTTTAGCAACTTCCGGCAATACAACACCGGCAGGAAGCCGCCCCCAATCAGGATAACTATCCTGAATGCCTCGTACTCTACAAACCAGAGAGGTTTGAAAAACGTGAGTACAATTATTACAGACGTCATGCCAGTGAATGCATAATTCAGGTACCGGTTTACCAGATTCATAGAGTAATTTTCTTTTAGGGTGTGATGCAGGGACACAATCAAAATCAACCGGATAATGGCAACACAAGTTCTGCCACTTCACCAGGTTGTTGAGCAAACTTACCACCTCAGTTTGCTTTCGCAACTGTCCTTAATGCCGGCCTGCACACCCATGAGGCTCCTCTACAATCCCTCAGAGATTTGCTCCAGCGAGCGTCCTTTGGTTTCCGGAAACAGTTTAACCACCAGCACCAGGCTGATGAGCGCGAATATACCGTAGGAGGCAAAAGTGACGGCGGCACCGAGATTCATCAGCTCCCAGGGAAACAGAAACTGGACCAGGAAGCTGGAGAGGGAGTTAACTACGCCCACCACGGAGATGGCGAGGGCCCTGCTCTGGTTAGGAAATATTTCTGCCAGCATGGCCCACATGACAGGCCCTAAAGACATGGCATAGGATGCCACAAATGCCAGTAATCCAAAGAGAACCACTGGTGCATTCATATTAATGCCCTTACTTAACAGCACTCGCTGATGCTGACTGTATTGTTCCTGTCCCAGTGCATTTATTAAAGACTGCTTAAAGGAAACGTCTGATGAAAATGCCTTGCCGGTGAGTGGCACAAGTTGTGAGGCCAGAGCCGGATCGCCAAGTGAAATTTCAGCCACCTCCACAGAATTCAGTTCATAAGTGGCTTGCTTAAAGCCCCAGCTACAGATTGCCATGCTCAGCATTACTCCGCAGAGTCCGGCTACAAGCAACGGTTTTCTGCCCCAACGGTCAATGGTCACCATAGCAATAATGGTAAAAACAATATTGATTAATCCTATCCAGATTGCCTGCATAAAAGCTGCATCCGTGCCGACTCCGCTATGCTCAAAAATGGTCGGGGCGTAGAAAAATATTACGTTAATACCGGTGATTTGTTGTGACACACTCAGTATTAATCCGACAATGAGAGGAAAGCGCATACGGGGTGCAACCAGAAATCCAAGCCGCTGCCGCCATCGCCAGTGTTTGTTTTCTGATAACTGGCTCATAGCCGCGAGCTGTCTTTCAGCCTGCTCATGACTGAACAGTTTTCTGACAACCTGTCCGGCTTCTGCCTGACGATTTTTAAGCATGAGCCACCGCGGACTGCGGGGCACTTTAAACAACAGCACTAACCATATGGCCGCCGGTATCATTTCCAGTCCCAACATGTAACGCCAGCAGTTGTCACTGATCCCAAGATCACTTACCCATTGCGCATCACTGCCACTGAGCTGAAGGAAGGCGTAATTGCTGAAATACGAAAGTGCCAGACCCGTGACAATATTGAGCTGGTTTACTGACACCATTTTGCCGCGATTTTCCGGAGCGCTGATTTCAGCGATATACACCGGCGCAATTAACAGTGAACAAAATGCCATGCCGCCAAGAAATCTGGCGCTTACCAGCATCCAGTAATTCACCGACAGAGCTGAGGCCAGAGCGGAAACCAGATACAGCCCAGCAATGATGATAAGGGTTTTTCGCCTGCCAATAGCGTCACTGACCGCACCGGCACAGCACATGGCTATTAATGCGCCCAGTGTGGGAGAGCTGACAACAAACCCCTGCTGCCAGTCTGACAACCCGAATGCTAAATCAATGAAACCGATAGCGCCGGAAATCACGCTGGCATCGAAGCCAAAAATGAACCCGCCGAGCGCTACAATGAGAGTGTAACGCAGCGAAGGAGAAAGCCTGTTAAGCATGGGGTTCCGGTCCCAGCGAATCCCGTAAGATTAGTTCAGGCTCAAAAATATGCGTGACAGGTTGAGGACATTTGATGTCGTAAACATGTTCCAGCACCCAGTGCGCTGCCATTTCGCCCATGGCACGTACCGGATTACTTACCGTAGTCAGTTTGGGATACAGATAGCGACAGAAAATGGCATTATCAAACCCCACTACCGACAACTGTTCAGGTAAAGCAAAACCCGCTTCTCTGGCGGCGGTCATTGCCCCGGAGGCCATCTCATCGTTGGCGCATACCAGTGCAGTCATATCCGGATGCTGAGCCAGCAGGCTGGCAAACCCTTCCTGACCTGACGACTCATGATAGTCTCCCTCAAACATCAGTGAAGACTCAAAACTAATACCCGCTTCTGCTAATGCCTTTTTATGTCCGGTTAACCGGTCTGATGCATCTGTTTTGAAAAGCGGTCCGCTGATGTAGCCGATATTCCGGTGACCTTTGTCCAGTACCGCTTTTGTTGCAAGATAACCGCCATCCACGTTATCAGCGACAAAACACTTATCTTCCAGGCCGTTAACTTTACGGTTTACCACCGCCACCGGTACAGATGCATTGCTTAAGGAAACCAGATATTCATCAGTCACGGCTTCAGCATGGACAATCAGTGCGTCACAACGCCGGCTGGTCAGAAAATCGATGGCGTCTGTTTCACGGTTTTCATCGACGTGGCCCGCGGTGATAATAACGTGCTTGCCGTGCTTTTTAAGGATCAGTTCTATGGTGCTCATCAGATCACCAAAATAGGAACCGTGCAGTTCAGACACCAGTAAACCCACACTATTTGTGCGGTTTGAAGCTAAAGACTGGGCGATAGCATTAGGCTTGTAACCTAACGCTTCCATGGCATCCACGACCTTTTGTCGCGTCCGGTCACTGACTTTGGCATTGCCGTTCATCACCCGGGACACGGTAGCCAGCGAAACACCTGCTGCTTTAGAAACTTCGTAAATGGTTGCCATAATAAAAATACTGCGCCTTCATCATGTCACCAATTTACCGGTTATTTGCGGGTTATCAACTCTTTATAGGCAAATCCGCTTTGCTTGATGATGCGTTGTCCTGATTCATAGTCTGTGTAGACCAGTCCGAATCGCTTACTGTAGCCAAACGCCCATTCAAAATTGTCCATCAGTGACCAGGCAAAATAGCCGCGTATATCCACGCCCTGACGCATGGCTTCATCCACCGCATTTAAGTGAGTGTGAAAATAGGCTACGCGGTCGTCGTCGTGCACCTGATCGTTGACCAGGATATCATGCATCGCGGCTCCGTTTTCGGTGATATAAACCGGCGGCAGCTGATAACGCTGATGCAGCGACACCAGCAATTCAGTGAACGCCTCCGGCCGGATTTCCCATCCCATATCTGTAACCGGTACATCACGGGGTGGCTGCGCGATAAAGCTACCCTTGCCATTATCACGGTATACTGTCGGCGAATAATAATTGACGCCCAGGTAATCCAGAGGTTGGCGGATTAACGCCATGTCATCCGGCAGAATTTCAGGCCGCTCTTCCGGCGCCAGTGACAGCAGGATATCCGGGTATTCACCGGTTAACACCGGCTGCAAATACCACTGGTTGTGATAGGCATCAGCCTGAATGGCAGCTCTTATGTCATCAGCAGACGGTGACGCAGCAATACAGGTAGAAAAATTCAGCACAATGCCATGAATGCCACCGGGACAGCGGGCTCGCAAGGTTTTCATGCCAAGACCATGAGCCATTAATATATGGTGTGCTGCCTGTCTGCCATTTTTAACACCGGTAATACCAGGCGCATGCACACCGGTTTCGTATCCCAGATAAGCTGAACAAAAAGGCTCGTTGATGGTAGCCCAGGCATGGACCTTATCGCCCAGAGCGCTGGCAACAACGTCAACATACCGGGCAAACGCCCGGACAGTATCGCGATTTAACCACCCGCCCTTGTCCTCAAGGCATTGCGGAAGATCCCAGTGATAAAGAGTAACAAAGACTTTTATCCCTCTGCTGTGCAGCCAGGTTACCATTTCAACGTAAAAGGCCAGCCCCTCCTCATTCACTGTTCCCTCATCATTGATAACTCTGGGCCAGCACACAGACAACCGGTAGGCATCCACGCCAAGGGATGCAATAAGCTCAGCATCTTCCCGCCACTTTTCGATATGCCTGCAAGCAATATCGCCGTCAGATCCATCGCTGATGGCACCGGGCTTTTTGCAAAAAAGATCCCATATGCAATCATCCCGCTGATGCCTGCCTCCTTCAATTTGATAGCTGGACGTAGCAACGCCAAACAGGAAATCGCGATGCCACATCGGGCTGTCATCAGGTAACTCAATTTTTTTCATATCTGTTCCCGGCAGGCAAACCAGTTTCGTTATTCAGGATTGAACTTGTTAACGCTTCGTGTAATTATCATGAAAAAATGTAAGCGCTTTCAATTAACATTATTACAAAATGTAAGCGCTTTCAAATCTAACTATGAAGGTTCTTACATTATGCGAAAGACTTTGCTCTCGACGGTCGTTGCCTCCGTTTTTCTGACAGCCTGTGTTTCTTCCACAGATAACGCAGACAGTTCGTCAGTCTGGCCTCATCTGGATATAGCCGTTAAACCGGACCAGGCGACGGAAGACAGAGTGTCTGCTTTGTTAGCGTCAATGACTGTTGAGCAGAAAGTCGCACAGGTGATCCAGCCTGAAATCGGCAGTTTTACCCCGGAAGATATGCGTCAATACGGCTTTGGCTCTTATCTTAACGGCGGAGGCTCATTTCCCGGCAGTAATAAACATGCAACGCCGCAGGAATGGATAAATTTGGCAGAAGCCATGTATCAGGCTTCTGTTGACGACAGTAAAGACGGCTCAACGATTCCAACCATGTGGGGAACAGATGCGGTACACGGTCATAATAATGTGATTGGTGCCACGCTGTTTCCCCACAATATTGGTCTTGGCGCTGCGAACAATCCGGCATTGATGGAAAAAATAGCTAACATCACGGCGCAGGAAGTCATGGCCACCGGTATCGACTGGGTATTTGCACCAACGGTTGCCGTAGTCCGTGACGATCGCTGGGGCCGGACCTATGAGAGTTACTCGGAAGATCCTGAAATCGTAAAAGCGTATGCTGCGTCTGTGGTTAAAGGCCTGCAAGGCCATGCTGATGCCGGTGATTTCCTCGGTGACGAGCGGGTGATCAGTACAGTAAAACACTTCGTTGGCGATGGCGGCACAGTGAAAGGCGACGACCAGGGTGACAACATCGCTACCGAACAAGCCCTGTTTGAAATTCACGCCCAGGGATATGTGGGCAGCCTCACTGCGGGCGCACAATCGGTGATGGCCTCGTTTAACAGCTGGCACGGCAAAAAACTACATGGTCATGAATACTTACTGACAGACGTGCTCAAAAATCGCATGGGGTTTGACGGCTTTGTGGTGGGCGACTGGAACGGGCATGGTCAGATAAAAGGCTGTACGAACGATAACTGCGCACAAGCTTTAAACGCCGGGCTGGACATATACATGGTCCCCTCTGACTGGAAGGCGCTTTACCACAATACAGTGGCACAGGTGAAAGACGGCACCATCAGCAGCGCCCGGTTAGACGACGCGGTAAGGCGTATTCTGCGGGTAAAAATGCGGGCAGGACTTTTTGATAAAGCCAGCCCTGCACAGCGCCCGCTTTCCGGTAAACAGTCTCTGATTGGCAGTGAAGAACACAGAAAAGTCGCCCATCAGGCCGTTAAGGAATCTCTGGTTTTACTGAAAAACAAACAAAGCCTGCTACCACTGACTGCAAGTGCAAATATTCTGGTGGCCGGTGACGGTTCAGACAACATTGGCAAACAATCCGGCGGCTGGACAATTACCTGGCAGGGGACCAACAATACCAATAACGATTTCCCGGGCGGCACGTCGATATTTGATGGTATTTCACAGTACGCAAAGCAAGCTGGCGGTAATGCCACTTTATCGGTTGATGGCAGCTATAGCAGCAAACCCGATGTAGCCATTGTCGTATTTGGTGAAGAGCCCTATGCAGAAGGTGTGGGCGACAGAGAAACGCTCGCCTACCAGCCAGGTAATCAGAAAGATTTAGCCTTACTGAAGAAACTGAAAGAAGACGGGATCCCTGTGGTATCGGTGTTTGTTTCTGGCAGGCCGATGTGGGTGAATGCTGAACTGAATGCTTCAGATGCGTTTGTTGCTGCCTGGCTTCCGGGATCCGAAGGTGCGGCTGTGGCAGAGGTATTATTCGGCGATGATGATTTTAAAGGTAAACTGCCCTTCTCATGGCCGGCATCACCCCTGCAAATAGCCAATGTGGGTGACAAAGATTACGCCCCTCTCCTTCCCTATGGTTTTGGTTTAACCTTCAACGACAAGAATGTATTGCCCGATAACCTGAACGAAAAAGATGAAAGCCTGAAGCAACAATCTGCAGAGTCTGTTGCCATTTTACAGGGCGGCGTCCGCACGCCATGGTCATTAAAGCTTACCTCAAACAATGAACACAAAACTGTTGCCGCCAGCGCTGAATCCACCGGCAGCATTGCTTACCGCACCAGCGACAAAGTGGTACAGGAAGATGCGATCACCGTCACCTTCGATGGAAAGGCGCCGGCCGGTATTGCTTTCACGCGCACTGGAAGCGGTGAACTGGTCGCACCGGATGAAATAGCTGAAACTGCTGCGCTGGTTTTCAGTGCCAGTGTCTCGCAGCCTTTTTCAGATGACGTTTTCGTTACCTTGTGTTCTGAACAGCAAGACGGCGATGAAGCCTGCCCGTCCGGCGTCAATATCGCACCGGCGCTGTCGGGCTTTGAAGCTGACACATGGCAATCAATGGCATTACCCCTTAAATGTTTCGCCTCACCTGACATAAACACACTGACAACTGCCTTCGCCCTGCTCACATCAGGTAGCGGAACGTTAAGCCTTGCCGATGTATTTATTCAACAAGCCCCTGAAAACGTAGATGTGCTTGCATGTGAGTAATTTAGCAACCCAAAACTGTCGCTCTTGAACATGTAGGATGACTAGTTAAAAGCCCGTTATAACGAGTTGGTATGACGGGCTTTGACACTACACCGGCAAACTAACCCGAAAGGCGATATCGCCCCCATCAGCACTCACCCGAATGCTGGCATCCACCGCTTTCAGAAGCGTTTTGACGATAGCCAGTCCGAGGCCGAAGTTTTCTGTCGAAGTTCGGGCGGGATCGTGTTGCCATAAAGGCTCGAACATCAATTGCAACTCTTCGTCGCTCACCGGTTTTTGCATGGTATTGCTTACCACAATATCCAGAGTATCACCGGTAAGCTTTTCAATATTACAAGTCACCTGCGAGTCAGTCGGACTGTACTGTAATGCGTTGGCAATCAGGTTGGTAAATACGGACTCCAGCGCAAATAAATTGCTTTTCACAGTTGCATCTGTAGCTTCATCAATGACCAGATGCACCCTTCCACTTCCCTCAGAATCAATCACTTTTGTAAGCAGATCGCAAACATCGATAATGTCTGCGCAAGCCAGTTTCTGATTAGAGTATTTGTGTAAAAGCATTAACCCTGAAATGATACTTTTCATCCTTAAACCAATTGTTAAGACATCGGGTTTAAAGTGGGCTTCTAACTCCTCATCACCGGGGAATCGTGTTGCAATTTCAGCCATGGTGATAAGTTCTGTCACAGGAGTTTTCAACTCGTGGGCAATATCAGATGTAAGCCTTCTTTCCCGTTGATAATGCTTGCTGTTTTCTGCAATGAAGTAATTAAGGCTTTCAACAACAGGGAGTAATTCTTCAACCGGCACTTTCATTTGCATCGGTTCAGGTTTATCGATTAACCGTGTATTGCGGATTTGACCGATAAAGTCATCCACAGGCGTTAAAGCGTATGCCACCGTATTTTTCACGGTAAAGCGCACCGTTAATGGAACAATGATAAGTGCCAGAATAAAAGCGGCGTCAATGAGCCAGAGTGAATATTGTAATTGCTCAACCGATACCGCGTAGGCCAGGGTCATCGGTTTACGCTCACCTTTTTGTTTTGTGGCAAAGTAATCTTCCCGGTTTTCAGTATCGATTTGAGGAATGAACCGGGTGTAAGCTATACGCCCGTTCCTGCCATCAGGTAAAACAATATCTTCCAGTACTGTTTCGCCTTCCTGAACAGCCTTAAATGGCAAGGCATTCATACTGTGCATGTGCAGTGTGGCTGACTTCTCGAAAGTTTCTCCGTCGTACCATAATTGAAAATACTCAGGATCATTGGTGCCGGTAAATTCCGGATAGTATTCACCGGCGAACTCAAATTCGACGCCGGTCGTGTCTTCATCGACCAGCGTTTCTAACAGGCCAATTTTGTCATGTACCGCATGATTGAACTGTCGTTCTACCCAACCATCTACAGCAATATCTGTAATCAACAAGGCAGTTACGATCAGCAATGAAATAGCAACAGATAAGCGTCGGGTGAGTGTTTTGCGAATAGAGATCATAGTTCCTCAGCGACCATATAGCCGAATCCCCGCTTATTTTTAACCGGCAATTCGCCGCCCAGTTTACGCACTTTCTTTCTTACCGCAGACAAATGGGCTTCAATGGCATTTTTAGACACCATGTCATAACTCCCGGCAATAGACTCACTCAGGCGCTCTGATGTCACTATGCGGTTTTTATTGTGAAACAAGCACTCCACAATCCGGTATTCGTTGGGGGTCAGGTCTACCGGCGTTTGATTCAGCAGTAAAAGCTTACTCTGCAGATCTAACGTAAAGTCTCCCACCACCACTTTGTCATCACTGTGAACCAGCTTTCCCCGACGCATCAGGTTCACCATACGGGCACATAATTCATCGAAGGAAAACGGCTTTGCCAGATAATCATCAGCACCGGCAATGATACCGTTAACTTTATCGTCAGGCCCGGAGCGTGCCGACAGGATAATCACCCGGGTATCGATGTTTTTCTTTCTTAATACCGTCAGAATTTCCATACCGTCGAGGTGAGGCAACATGAGATCAAGGATCACGATGTCATATTCGCCCAGAAGCGCCATGTTCAGGCCATCCGTTCCGGTAGCAGCGTTGTCCACGGCATAGCCTAACTTTTTAAGTCCGATGGTAATATTACGTCTGAGCGCATCGGAATCTTCAATTAGCAATACTCTCATCGCCAACCTCTTTTAAAAACTAAATCGTCGAAGTGTATACCAGAAAACTTAAGATTAGCTGAAGATGTAACTCTTTGCTTTTTATGCACATATTTATTTGTATAACGGCCCCGGAACAATCAGTCTGCCTTAAGTCATTCTTAAGGATCCAGCCCTAAGATGCAGCGAAATAAGATTAACCCGGTCCCCACAGGATGCGTATTTTCGCTTTACTAAAATTCAAGCTGACCCCGGCACAAACGCTTGTGTCTTCCTGCTTGCTTATTACCCTGCTTTTTAATGCTCCTTTTTTGAGCACGGTATGGCAAGCCGTATCGCCTGACAGCATAAAAGATTATGCCTTTCTGGCTACGGTTCCTGTATTGCTGTTTAGCCTGCTGATACTTTTTACCACTCTGAGCGGGGGGTTAATTTTTCCGCGGATGATTTCCGCGTTACACATCATTATTGCATCACTGATATTTTACGGCATGACAGCATACGGTCTGCTGTTCGATAAAAGCATGATCCAAAATCTGATAGAAACGAACTCAGGAGAAGCATTTTCTTATCTCAACGCGAGCTTTGTTTTGTTCTTCTGTATTCTGGGCATTTTGCCTGTGTTCGCACTGTGTAATATGGAAATCAAAACGGCATTCAGTAAAAGTATTAAACATATTCTGATAATTAACGGCATTGCCATTGTGGCAATTGCGCTTATCGCCGCAATTTTCTATAAAGATTATGCCGCAGTCGGCAGAAACAACCGGAACATCATCAAACAGATTACGCCACTCGCTTTCTACGATGCTGGCTATAAATACCTGCGCGATAGTTATTTATCACCCCCTTTGCCCTATCGTATTTTAGACAGCCGCCCCACCCTTGCTGAAAGCAACCGGGACTTACCCGACACTATCGTCATGGTGGTGGGCGAAACAGCCAGAGCCGATCGCTTTAGTCTGAATGGCTACAGTAAAAATACTAACCCACTGTTGTCAGATGAGAAGGTGGTCAGTTTTACTCAGGTTACTTCCTGCGGAACAGCAACTGCCGTAAGCGTACCCTGTATGTTTTCCCGTTTAAGCCGGGACAACTATGACAGCCGTCTTGCTCACAGTCAGGACAATGTGCTGGATATCATTCATCGCGCGGGTTACTCAGTAACCTGGATTGACAATAACAGCACCTGCAAAGGGGTTTGCAGCCGTATAGAAACCATTCCTTACGACCCGGCGAGGGATGAACGTTTCTGCGACGGCGATTATTGTCTGGATGCAATATTGCTTAACCAGCTGGAGGCAACGCTTAAACAAAACACACAGAAGAAGCGCTTGATTGTCTTACATATGATCGGGTCCCACGGACCGACTTACTATCGCCGGTATCCAGGTGATTTCAAAGGCTTTACCCCTGACTGTCCGAGGAGCGATATTCAAAATTGCGACACGACGCAGTTATCGAATACCTACGACAATACCATTTTATATACCGACTTCGTTTTAAGCCACATTATCGAACAGCTTAAAGCCGTGGAAAACGCACAGTTACTTTACCTGTCTGATCATGGTGAATCATTGGGAGAAAAAGGCTTATATCTTCACGGTTTTCCTTACAGTTTAGCGCCGGAAGAGCAAACCCACGTCCCTATGCTTTACTGGCGAAACGGCGATGATATGACGGCTAAGTTAAATTGCGCAAAATCACTGAAAGATCGCCCGTATTCTCAGGATAATTTATATGACACGCTTCTGGGCTTAACCGGCGTTGTCAGCACTACCTATCAACCTGAACAGGATATATTCGCCTCATGCCAGTAAATAAATCTACCAGCAATGTTGTTTACTTCAATAACACGAAAAAGCCAGGCGGTATACGCCGCATCATACTTGCATCCGGTCATTCCTGGCGAGCGCTTAAATGGCTCGCTACCAATGAAGCAGCATTCAGACAAGAGCTACTGCTGCTGGCAGGTGCGCTTCTTGTCCTGGCAGTATGGGACATTCCGATTCAGCAAAAAGGTTTCTTACTGATTTCAGTCCTGTTCGTGATGTTTGCAGAAATCATTAATACCGCCGTTGAGGTCACCATTGACCGAATTGGACTGGAATTACACCCTATGTCAGGGCTTGCAAAAGACCTCGCTTCAGCAGCCGTCATGGTTGCTATTTCGATAGCTGCTGTTGCGTGGGGAACGACAGTGTTCGCTAATATATAAGCCCTGCGGCATACATTAAACTTAAGTCTGAATAAGACAAATTTTATGCACTTAATTAGTGCTATCTGCGGTTTTAGATAGTAACTTAGACTTGGATTTTACCTACAAAAATAAACTCAGGCACGGATGCCTGGTTCGGAAACGGCCACACCTGCCTGTATAACAAGGATGATGTAATGAAATATTCAGCAGTATGTCTTATTGTCACCGCCGCTCTCACTGGCTGTGGCGGAGGCGGAGGAAGCGACAGCAGCCCACAAACCCCGTCTGATAATACTCCTTCGACGCCTGCACCGGTAAACGACAGCCCCGAAGTTACGCTAAACGCGGACAGCCTCACTGCCAAAAATTATGAACAGATCACTATCAGTGCTTCAGCCACCGACGCTGATGGTATTGCCTCCTGGGACTGGTCTGTTTCAACTGAAGATGTAAATTTAATATCCTCATCAGAAACTGAAGCCGTACTCGATTTAACCGGTGTAACGGAAGACAGCGATATCACTGTAACCTATACCGCCACCGACAGCACGGGCAAGTCAACCGCAGAAACCATTACTGTGTCTGTAAATTCAGCAGGTGCTTTAACTGTAGAACTAACCGGCTCCGCCACACTGACGATGGGAGACTCACTGAGCATTGGTTACACGTCAGGTTTTACCCCGGACAGCGTCCTCTGGTCTGTAGAAGACAGTGACGGATTCAGTCTGGAAAATACTACATCAGACACCGTTACTGTTAAGGCGTTATACGATACTGCTGCACAGGAAGGCACACTCAAAATTACCGCTCTGATTGATGATTTTGCAGTATCCGGCTCCATGCCCTTATCATCTTTGTACATGCCCCTGGAGACACCTGTATTTACGCAAAGTGCTGACAGAGTCGCTTCAGGCGGCATTGTGAAGCTGAAGGCAGATATTAACTTCTCAGATTACGAAGTGTCCTGGGGAGAGACCAGTGCGCCGGTATCCTATGCGCACAATAGCGCAGACAGTGAACTTACGGTTAAAGTGAAGGGTGTGGAGCAAAACACTGATACATCAGTAGATGTCACAGTGTCAAAAGACAATGTCGAATTTCAGCATACATTTGATTTTTCTGTTACTCCGTCTGCATACGAAACCTCTGTCACCTACAACATTGATGTGACTGCCGGTGAAACTCAGACCATAGAAATTCCTGATCCGGAAGGCGAACTGTTTTTAATTGAGGGGCCCTTGTATGTAGAAGTTGGCAGTTTCTCTGCTACTCATACCGGCAATGGGATTGTCGCTACCTACACTGCGCCGGACGTTATCGGAGAAGACTTCGCATTTGAGCAACTGTACGCATGGCTTGATTCTGCGGATAAGTTTGGTGGTCTGGGCGAAATTAGTGTGACCGTTCGTGCTGGCGGGTCGGGCTCTCTTGTATCCGGCAACGCTTTTTTCGAAAAAGTACCGGCAACAACAACCGGACTGGATCACGCTGGTATGTTTAATTCACCGGCATACGGTGCGTCTGTCATCGCCACAGACTCAGCAGGAGCAACGGTCGCCAGAACTGAAGTTGAAACAGACGGCTCGTTTGAGCTGTTGGTTCCGGCGAACGCTCAACTGGATATCAAACTCATCCCCTCTTTTGAAATGGATAATGCTGAAATAGTTGTGGTGAATACGGGAACACCGGGTTTAAATGATCTGACAGACCAGGTGACCTACTACCCGATACCGCCACACGAACTTCTGATCACGTCCGGAACATTTACCACTGACACCAGTGGCTTAACAGTCACAGCTTCTGCAGACAGTGATGGCAGCAGTCTTGGTGAAGACCGCACTGCCGGTGCTTTCAATATTATTAATGTCGCCCGTACTGCTCTGGAACGTGTGTCCGGGCAGCTGCCAGCCGGACAAAACATCAAGCCACTGTTATTTGCCTGGTCTCCGGATGATGCCGGTGACGGAGACTGGAGGAACAATGAGCTGGAAACCGGCTATTCCGGCGAATGGCCCTACACAATCATTTACGTCGACAGTGAAAGCACAGCCGACACAGACGAGTACGATGACACATTACTCGCTCATGAGATAGGACATTATGTTCATTCAGTTGCAGGCAGAAATGATTCTCCCGGCGGCACGCATGGCATTAATACTCCACTGGATCCCCGGGCAGCCTTCGCAGAGGGTTTTGCAAACTGGTTCAGCTATTACGTGACAGGTGAAGAACTGATTACCAATACCTTTGCTTCAGGTGCTTCTTCTGACAATTTTGTCAGCGGCGGCGTAACTGAAATTAACAAGGGCTGGATGTTTGAAGCAGGCACCGGCAATATTCTTTTCGGATTGCAGTCGTACTTTGTTTCTCAGGGCAAAAGTGCTGACGACTTCGGCACACATGTTTTCTCAGCGTTAAGAAAACAAGGAAAGTCAGAGTTCTACTCCGGCGCTTATTACTTCACAACCATTTTTAGTTTCCTTGATGCACTTGAAACTGAAATATCGTTAAACCTGAGTAACGGTGAACTGAGTGATTTTGGCGTGAACAGTGTGTCCGGCAATGCTGAAGGTGAAGGCTTTTATGCCAGTCTGTCGAATCCTGACATCAACAGCGCCGCGGTTGTTGAAGATTATCTGCCTGTTTATAAACCGGTATCCTACGATGGTACACCCGTAGAAATGTGTATGCAGACAACCATAGGCTCCAGTGTGAACGGAACTGCACTGACTGCATTCTGTTTCGGGGAACCGGAAAAAGTCATGAACGTTACAGTCACCGTTGACACGAATCCCGGCGGCCTGACGATTTGGGTTGCTGATAACGATGGCCCCGACATTCAGGGGATTACACCTCAACTTTCATCCGCTGTGATCCTGGAACCGGGGCAAACTACCGGAATTCTGGAAAATATTACGCCGGAAACAAAGCGTATGTGGGTCAGGAGTAACGACATGCATAATTCCGTCGATGACAACATACATCGTTGCTACACCTTAACCTTTTCAGAACAATAAACTGACAACACTCAGTGCCCGCTCAGCGGGCACTGAGTACAAGTTTGCCATTTACATTTCCCGTTTACCGGTCTTCCAACCGGTTGTAATCCAGCAAACCGCCGTCAACGGGATAACGGGCTTCTGACCATCTGATAAGCTCATCACTGAATGACCAGAATTCAGGGTCGGTGCGGCGTACCCCTACCCTGTCTAACAGACGCTGATAGTCACTTTCGTTTTTCACTTCGCTCAACTGTTTTACGACCTGCGGAATATCTGAGGCATTAACCTGCCAAAATACATCTGGATAACTGCCCAGAAAGCCCTGAACCAGGGTTAATGAATCGTTGGCGTGGTCACGGTTCTTATCTTCTTCAAACAAGCTGCTTACGTTAAAGTGTGCGCTATTTCTCAGTACAGTAAACACCTCGAAGTCTTCCGGTTTTTCGTCACTTCGCACCATAATCATGGTGATTTCCGGCATAATTGTGGCTTGCTGAGCAGGTAATTCGTCTATGGTAGCCAGCGCGGCAAGCTGCTCTTCGTTAAGTACATCACTGTGTAATCCGGTATTTTCCGGCTGAACGTGCTTGAGATAAGCAGCCAGAAGGCGGTACAACTCCCCTTTTGGCTTACCGGTGTCGTATTCAATCCCGGTGTCCTGCTCAAAGCTGTTGATATCGCCCTCGATGTAATCCGTCAGTTCCGGCCCGGCATGCTGATACCAGTCAGCTAACTGGGTACGGCGGGTTTCAGGCGGCAGTAATGTCAGGAAATTCGATTCCCCTTCCATTCGCAGGAAATCCATATAGAGCCTTGTCATCAACTGATGACCATAATTGCCATACACATCAAATCCGGCCACCAGCAAATAGTGGATACGCTCAAGCAGTGCGTAATCAATCACCCATGCGGTTTTCGGGGGGTTACCCACCATGCCTTTCACCACGGTGGCGTTGTCGAAATGACGAAATACGGTCAGACTGGCGTTAGTATTTTTGCTGTCGCCGGCCCAGACACTTTGTAAACTCAGGTGTTCACCCTGCTTAAACGCTTCATTAAGAAACGCCGTTCTGGCACGCATGTATTCGCCCTGGCGGCGGGCGTATTTCACCCAGCTTACCGCCAACGCAGTACTGTCTTTTTCTGCCGGCAGATGCAGATTTTCCCGTTGGGAGGCATAGAATTCATTAAGCTCTTCTGAAGCCGCGACTTCCGGATCGACAAAAAACACCCAGAAACGGTCATTGATGACATTCAATGCGACCTGGCCACGGCAGACCGGCCCTTTGATATATCCCATGATGGTATTTTGTGCCCGCTCCAGCATGAAACGGTACCGGCTTTTCACCGGTAACAAAGTGAAAGACGTGAGAGGGTTTGCCGCCACATCCGGCTTATAGGAAGGTAATGCCGGCACATCAAATTCCGCATCCACGAACCAGGCCTGCCATTTAGCCCGTAAATCGTCATCAATCACATACGGCTGATGGGTTTTGCTGACAATGGTTGAGAACACAGGCTGGAGCCTGTACCACACCCGCTCAACACCCGGATCGTCGAAGGGCCGGCGGGTTGCGATGACCGAAAGCGGTTTACCCGGCGGCGTGGCTGACCGCACAAGATTAAAAAACTGCGGCGTTTCGCCTTCGGGACTCAGGCCGTCAAAGTACAAATGGGTGGTGAACAGATGCTCATAAATATATCGCGCAGATAATTTCGCTTTGTTGTTATCTGCATTCAGCCACGTTTCCAGCTCCGATACTTTAACGACAGTCTTTTCGTCTAACGAAGGAGATTCAGGTAAAGGTGCATTGTGCTGCAGCCATCTTAGCAGTGTATGTTCTTCTTCAGCATTCAGGTTCGGTAACGCATAAGGCATGCCCCCAAGAGGCTGATCTGCAATATAACGCCCCATTTCATCAAGTGTCGGACATTGCTGCTCTCTGTTTAAGCTGATATCGAAACCGTCTCCCAGGTGGGTGGTATCAGGTTGCGGATTGGCCCGCTTTAATAACAGCATCTGTGCCAGAACAGAGGTTTGCGTTTCCTGCACAACGTCGCTGTCTTCATCAGGTAGAACAGAAAAGAAGCCACGCTTGCGCCAGGCGTCTTCAGAATGCGCATCGATAAATAACCGGTTCGGCTGTGCAGCAGTTAAGCGGGTACCTTCGTAAACCTTCTCTTTATTCGCTCCGCGGGCAATACCTTCCGGCGCTGTCATTTTCAGCTGGCAGGGAGCGTCATAACAAGCGTGACATACCACACAACGCTTCGTCAAAACCGGGCTGACCTCATGCTCAAAGAATTGTGCAGGTAAGGGTTCTGTCGCCACAACCGTATCAGGGTTATCAAAGAGTGGCGCTTCTGCTGCAGACCATTGCCAGATTGCCACACCGGCGATTAAAACAGCCAGCACCAATGCCGCCTTCCCCTTACTAAACCAATTCATACTTCGCTTCCCGTAATGCCCGGCGCATAGTCTACCACCCATTTACTCCTGCTCCATCTATCCATAGTGAAATCCTGTCAAAGGTTTAATATTCAGCCGCTGACCCGCAAACTCAAAGCCGGATGCATGGTGAGCGGTTAATCATGCTGTATACTGGCTGCAACACTATTATTTTATGCATTCGTCATGTCCCGGCCACTGACCTATTTATCTCATTACCCTCAACATCTTCAGGATCAGATCCGCCACCTCATCGACAATAATCAGTTGGGCGACTGGCTCCGCTCCCGTTACCCGTCCGTGCACAACATCAACAATGACCGTGATTTGCGTGAGTACGCCATTGACATAAAAAACCGGTACATGAAAAAAACTCAGCCTTTAAGCAAAGTCATTTACGACGGTAAAATTCATATCGTGAATCACGCGCTTGGGTTGCACTCCTATGTAGCGAGAAATCAGGGCGGGAAGCTGAAAAGTAAGAACGAACTGCGGGTCAGCGATTTATTCAAAAATACGCCTGAGCCCTTTTTGAACATGATTGTGGTGCACGAACTGGCTCACCTTAAAGAAAAAGATCATAACAAGGCGTTCTATCAGCTTTGCCGCCATATGCAGCCTGACTACCACCAGTTAGAGTTTGATGTAAGGGTTTATCTCACCGAAATGGACACTAACGGAAAAGTATTCTGATTAGGCTTTGTATATAAAAAAGGCCGCAAAGCAAAATGCAATGCGGCCTGAACTCATGTGGTCCTGTTATTTTTATCAGAACGTATACCGGGCACCGAGGGTATAACGCGGACCATATTGACGGGCGTAAAGGAATTGTTCCTCAAAGCGGCCGTAACCACGTTCAGTCTCGTTATTTACATTCACGCCTTCAACAAACACGGTGAAATGTTCGTTGAAATCGTAATTGATACTGAAGTCCCACTGACCGAAAGAGTCTGCCTGTGTTGGCGGTACATCAGATGAACCCTGTGCCTGCCCCATGCCCTGCAGATAGCCTGCACGCCATGCATAAGTCACTTTTACCGACAACGCTTCTTTTTCATAGAACATCTGGAAGTTAGCAGAATCACCGATACCCACCAGCGGGTTCTGACCGCTTTCGAGAATATAGGGGTCATACTTCACATCACCGTCGACCAGCGTACCGTTCACGCCCACACCGAAACCGGTGTCACCGAAAGTATGCTGAACGGCCAGTTCAATACCATCCACTGTGCGGGAATCCGGCAAATTTCGCGGCTTGGTCACACGCCACGTGATGAGTGGATCATCAGCGTTTGGCTCAACAACACCTTCTGCGTTAGCGTAGCCGTTATCCTGGAAATACTGGAAGATGGCACTGTCTGTGGCCTGCACACCATCAGCTTCAAGAGCCGCAACGGCTTCGTTCCACCGCGGTCCCTGGTAAATATCACGCAGCCCTTCGAAGGTCTGATCGCCCCCGGTGGTTTCGATATACTCACTCACCGTCTTGCGGAATAAGCCGACGGAGGCATAGCTGTCTTCGCTGTAATACCATTCCACTGACAAGTCGAGGTTTTGCGACTCGTAAGGTTTCAGGCTGGTGTTACCTTCAGAGGCGGTACGGGCACCAATTTTGGGGCTGCCGCTAAATGCACGACCACCTTGCAGCAAGCCAATAGGCGCACGGGTAATCGATTTACCCCAGGAGAAACGGGCAACCACGTCTTCTGTCACGTCCACTTTAATGTCGAACATGGGCAGCAGAATGTCATATTCACCGGTGAAATCCTGCAGGATAAGTTCCGACTGATATTCAGTGATCCACTCAGAGGGTGCGACCCAGTTTACCTGTGTGGGTACACGCACCTGCGCGGAACTGGGCACTTCAGTTTCTTCATAGCGCACACCGGCATTCACCTGCACATAGAAATCACCAATATCAAAATCCCACTCGGTTTGTACGTAAACAGAATCGGTGATCTCTTCAACAAAATTCACCGTTGGCGCATTAAAGAAAGGATCGATGGAGTAAACATTGCTGTCACCGGTCACGTCTGCCGTAAGGTAAGCCAGCTGCCGGGTGACCGCTTCGTCAAAGCTGTAGGTGTAAAAGTAATTCGGATTCAGCGCATCACCGCCGCCACTGAATGCATCCAGAAAATCACCGGTATCATGGCGGGTAAACATGCTGTCCGGGAAAATTTCAGTATAGGACGGGCTGAAGCCGGGTCCGCCACGTAAACCACCCCATGCGTCCGTTGCCCCCAACGACTGTTCGGTACGGGCATAACCGAAGTCGACTTTCACCAGCGGAATGCTGTCAAAAACCGAGTTGTACCAGGTACTGTCGATTTGTAGCTGTTCAATATCCGAACGGCCCTGATTGCGGGTAAACTGACTGAAGTTAGAATCAATTTCACCGGGCATCAGCTCGTTGGTGCCGTTATTCCAATTGATGTAATAACTGGGAATATCACCTTCCCGATAGTCATACACTTTGGAGATCAGCTGATCGGAGCCAAGAATGACCTGGCCACTGCCGCCCAACCCTTTGTCCTTGCCGTTATCAATCTGATTGTAGGAGTCGTGATAATCCACTGACACTTCCCAGTCATCGCTGATTTGCCACTCCAGATTCACACCCAGAGAACGGGCGTTCACTTCGGTGGTGTTACGGCTGGCTGTAGCAGAACCGTCGTCACCGGCAATATCGGCATACAATGCGGTGCCATTTTCATCCAGTTCATAAGCATTTATGTTAGGCCCGAAGTTATTCCAGATCCCCCAGCCAAAGCTGTTAGTGCCGGTGACGGCGTCTGATGCGGTGTAATCCAGGGTTGCGGTGAAATTATCGGTAGGACGAAACTGGAACGTGACCTGTGCATTGGTACGTTCACGCTGAACATCGGCAAAGCCAAAGTTCAGATCCTTAGGAAAGAATGCCGCATCGGTAATGACGGAACGGTTATCCACCACCATGGACGGATCCAGTTCGGGCAAATCCTCGTCAGGCACAAGCACCCAACCCTGGATGCTGGCAGATTGCTGACGGAAATCACGTTCCTGGTGAGATACCGAAATACCGATACCGAACATATCGTCAGCAAACGTGTTAGTGAACACGCCGGCTACTTCAGGCGTAATATCACTGCCTTCTTCGTTAGAGGTGTCCATAATGCCTTTAGCCGACACCGAGAACTGCTGACCGGGATTATCCATAGGACGCATGGTCAGAATATTCACCGTAGCACCTAAGCCACCACTGGGGTTTTCCGCCCGTGCAGTTTTCTGCAGTTCCAGGGTTTTTACCCCTTCCGATGACAGGTTCTGCAAATCATAAGAACGGGTAAAACCGGTGCCCGGCATCTGACGGCCATTCAGAGTAATAAGGTTAAATTCAGGGCCAAAACCACGCACAGTGATCTGACTACCCTCACCGTTTGCCCGGCTGATAGTTACGCCGGTGATACGCTGTAACGCTTCCGCCAGGTTAGTATCCGGGAATTTACCCAGTTCTTCAGCAGAAATGGCATCTACGACACCGCTTGAATTGCGCTTCAGGTCCTGAGAGCGCATCAGTGAGCCGCGAATCCCCTTAACCTGAATGACTTCCATGCTTTCGTCTGCAGCGGTTTCAGCTTCCTGTGCCTGCGCGCTGAACATGCTTGTTGTACCCAGTAACAAAGCCATTGATGTGGCGACCCGGGTCTTTTTAAATGTATTGTTTTTCATAGTTGACCTACTCATCATAATCAATTGTTCCGGCGAGCCGGTATAGCGTCGCCGGAGGCTTTGTTATTGCGCTGCAATTTCTGCATTATCGATGCGGTAAACCGCGCCGTCACCCTGTCCCCATGCCGGGAACACCATCACCACGTTGATGTCTGACACATCCAGACCAAGATCAGACAGCGTTTGCAGCGGGAAGGTATAGGTTTGCCATTCGCCGGCTACCGGATCGGCGCCTTCAAGGCTTTCCGACAGCGGCAACTCAACGGCAGTGGCAGCACCGGTAGATTCAATCTTAAATAGCCACGGGGCTGTGCTGTCAGCAGGCATGGAAGTCACTTTCATTTCAAAGCGGACAGCACCTGTGGTAAGAAGTGCTGAAGCATCGAAAGACACCTCTTCATCTGCCAGGAAGCCCATTACCGTCGGGGTACCGCCGATTCGGAATTCGGCTACGTCACCGTGGGCATCATCATCGGCTTCGATTGTCGGAGTAGAACCGCCACAGCAATCCCATATGCTCCACATATCCGCTGCGGTATCAGCGAACAGGGTTAAACCTGCAGCCGCACCGGCATCCGGGTGGTACAGTTTCATGTTGTCGATACGATATGCCGCACCTTCACCGGCACCCCAGGCTGGGAATACCATGATCACGTCAATGGCGCTAATATCCAGGCCACCGGCCTGCAGATCAGCTATAGGGAAAGTGTAGGTTTGCCACTCGCCTTCAACCGGCGCTTCCCCTTCCACACTTTCTGTGATGGGTAATTCAATGGCCGTAGAAGCACCGTTAGATTCCACCTTAAATAACCAGGCTGCAGAGGCATCGTTTGGCAAGCTCACAACACGCATATCGAACTGCAGCAGGCCGCCATCTGCCAGTGCAGTGGCGTCGAACGGGGTGTCACCGCCACCGTCAGCGGGACGGGTAATAAAGCCCATTACAGTAGGTTCGGCACCGATACGGAATTCAGCGGTCAGGCCGTGGGCATCGTCATCCATTTCTTCTGTGGGGGTTGAGCCGCCGCAGCAGTCCCACATAGGCCAGTTAGGGTTTGTAGCATCTTCAAAAATCACCAGTTCCGGGTAGCTGGATTCTGCAGAAATTTCCACGTTGGTCAGGCGGTAAGTTGCTCCGTCTCCCGCGCCCCAGGCAGGGAACACCATAATGACGTCAATGGCGCTCACATCCAGGCCAGCTTCATCGAGCATGGAAAGCGGAAATTCATAAGTTTCCCACACGCCCTCTTCCGGCGTATCGCCAGCAGATTCATTCGGGCCCGTGTAGCCGGTTGCCAGTGGAAACTCTACAGCGGTTGATCCTTCTGAGCTTTCAATTTTGAACAGCCAGGCAGCACTGGCATCAGAAGGCAGCGACGTGACTTTCAAATCAAACTTTACACTGCCGGTTTCCACCATAGGCGCACCGTCAAAAGGGGTTGCCTGACCGTTTGGATCGGTAATAAAGGTACTGCGACTGACGAACCCCATTACCGTTGGTGTTGCGCCAATAGAGAATTCGTAAACGTCACCTTTTTCGGCATCGTCGACGATGGCAGGCGTTGAGCCACCACAGCAGTCCCATGCTGGCCAGTTCGGATTATCGGTACCACCAAAGATGGTCAGGTTCTGTGCCACACCGCTGGAAGGTGGTGAAGGAATGGGCGCTTCACCTTCTACCAGAGCATCATCTGCAGAGTCATAGCCGGGGCGCACAGTTTCACAGCCTTTACCGGTATCCGGATTGGCTGAACATTGATAAACATGCACATAATCGATTTCGTAAGTTTGTCCTTCCGTGAAGGCTTCCGGGTCGATACCCAGCTCATTCACGTTGGATGGCCAGTCGCCGCCTACCGCCAAATTCAGGATCATGAAGAATTCCTGATCGAAAGGGGAATTGGTATAGTAGTTCTGCAATTCGCCGCTGGTTTGATCGAAATATTCGGTGTACCAGCCACGATGCGCCAGACCGGTCGCTTCGCCGTTGCTGTTGTAACGCACCGTTGACTTTCGCTGTGTGGCGTACAGGTAATCATCCATATACCAGCGAATTTCGCCTTCCTGCCATTCCACGGCATAAGTATGGAAATCGTCAGCTGGATTAGCGCCGTCCGGTAACTTATAGGCCTTACCACTGTATTTGTTATTCGGCCACTCACTGCCGTAATGCAGGGTACCGTGAATGTTTGCTTCCGGGTTACCGCCGGCGTCCATGGCTTTCAGATTAACCGCTTCCATGATGTCGATTTCACCACTTCGCGGCCAGCCACCATAAACAGAATCGGTAGGCATCATCCAGAATGCCGGCCAGCTTCCCTGACCAGAGGGCAGCTTTGCGCGCATTTCAAAACGGCCATATTTAAAGTCTGCTTTGTACTGTGTAACGAGTCGGGCTGATGTGTAAGGCTTCTCCGCCCCTTCTGCGGCGGGTAACGCGACAATTTTTAGCGTGCCGTCAGAGACAAATGCATTTTCAGGACTGTCGGTGTAGCACTGGGATTCGTTGTTGCCACCACCGGCGCAATTGACTTCATGAGTCCAGTTATTTCCGTCAATAGAAGACCCGTCAAAATCATCACTCCATACCAACTCCCAGTCTGTTACCGGTACCGTTGGCTCAACAATATTCACGTCCGTATTTGTAGTGGCGCCACCGCCACATCCCACAAGGGTTGTGACCGATATCGCGGCCGCCAGCCGCGACAATTGTAAAAATGTTTTAGTCATTGTGTTCAGCCCTGTTTTCAACTTCCGGCAAGCAGGCGTTGCCGGAAATTTGTTTTTAGTTTTCGTCCCGTCTGTGTGGTCGAATTAATTTTGTAAGCGCTTACAAATCTTCTCAAAAAGAAAGCACTGTTCAGTTGAGCGCGATTGAATTCCATTCCCGCCGACTATGAAAGCGCTTTCATTACATTACGACACGGTCAAATAAAGGTCAATGCCATTCTCATTTTTTTAACATTTTAGTCACCTTCGTGACAGATTGACTCACCGGTGCGCTATTGCGCGACTTTTAGCCAGTTTAACCTCGACACGGCCGGCAGGATTCTTTATATTGCGCGGCCTTGAATGCACTCACGTGTACCTCTTATTTTGTTTTCCGGGAATTTGTTGTGATCACCACCGCCAATATCACCATGCAGTTTGGCTCTGCGCCTTTGTTCGAAAATATCTCCGCTAAGTTCGGTAACGGCAATCGCTACGGCCTGATTGGCGCGAATGGCTGTGGTAAGTCAACCTTCATGAAAATTTTAAGCGGCAAGCTCACCCCTTCCGCCGGGAACGTATCACTCTCCCCGGGCACCAAGCTTGGGATCCTGAATCAGGATCAATTCTCCTTCGAAGAAATGTCGGTGGTTGATGCTGTGATCATGGGCGACAACGAACTGTGGGAAGTGAAGAAGGAACGTGACGAGATTTACAGCAAAGCAGACATGAGTGAAGAAGACGGTATGCGTGTTGCCGATCTGGAAACCCGTTTTGCTGAAATGGATGGTTATACCGCCGAAGCCCGTGCTGGAGATATCTTAATTGCTGCCGGCATTGAGGAAGACTATCACTTTGGTCTGATGAAGGAAGTCGCGCCGGGTAAAAAAGTTCGTGTTTTACTGGCACAGGCGTTATTTGCCGATCCGGATGTTCTGCTACTGGACGAACCGACTAACAACCTCGATATCTACACCATCAACTGGCTGGCTGAAGAGCTCAACAAGCGCAAGTCTACGATGATCATTATTTCTCACGATCGTCACTTCTTAAATTCCGTATGCACTCACATGGCCGATATTGATTACGGTGAATTGCGTATTTATCCCGGTAACTATGACGATTTCTCAGAAGCCGCTGCCGCTGCGCTGGAACAGCTCCATCATGAAAATGATAAGAAAAAGGCAGAAATTGAAGAGCTGCAAAGTTTCGTAGCCCGCTTCTCAGCTAACGCCTCAAAAGCTAAGCAGGCAACTTCACGGGCAAAGCGCCTTGAGAAAATTGAGCTGAACGAGATTAAAGCGTCCAGCCGCCGTAAGCCATACATCATTTTTAAACAGCACAAGAAGCTGCACCGTCTGGCGATTACTCTTGAAGATCTGGGGCACGGCTTCCCTGAATTGCCACTTTTCAGTAACGGTAATTTGCTTTTAGAAGCGGGAGCCCGCCTGGCCATTATCGGTGAAAACGGTGCCGGCAAAACCACCCTGCTGAAATGTCTGATCAACGAACTGGACGCCAATGAGGGCGTGGTAAAGTGGGCTGAAAACGCTGAAGTAGGTTACGTTCCTCAGGACAGCAACCGTGACTTTGCCAACGATCTGACTTTATTTGAATGGATGAGCCAGTGGCGCGGACCAAAGCATGATGATCTGCAGGTTAAAGCCATGCTGGGTCGTTTGCTGTTTACCTCTGATGATTTCAATAAGAAAGTGAGTGTTTGCTCCGGTGGTGAGAAAAACCGTCTGTTGTTTGGCAAGTTAATGCTGCAGGATATCAATGTACTGGTAATGGACGAGCCTACTAACCACCTTGATATGGAATCTATTGAGGCACTGAATAATGCTCTGGCAAACTACGACGGCACTGTAATTTTTGTCAGTCACGACCGTGAATTTGTCTCTTCACTGGCCACCCAGGTTATCGAAATTAAAGATCAGAAAATCAATCATTTCGAAGGTACCTACGAAGAGTTCCTTGCACACAGCGCTGCTGTTTAGTATTAAATTTAATAACTGAAAAGCGCTTATCACACAGTGGAAACTGTCGCCTTTTTCAACCTTGAACTATGCTTTGTATAAGGTGAAAAAGGTGATGGTGTATGTCTGTATCCAGAATATTCCCCAAGCAAATCGTTCCCATTCTGTCCGGCGGCGGTACACGGCTGCCTGCTCACATAGGTATATTACAGGCACTCGACGACCTTAACGTAAAACACAACACTATTGTGGGCGTATCCGGCGGCTCTATCATTGCGGCAATGTACGCACGGGGCTTCACAGTAACCGAAATGAAGCATCTGGCACTGAATACTGACTTCCGTCAGTTTGCTGATTTTTCTTTGTGGCGACTGTTACGTGAAGGCGGCCTGGCATCGGGAGATATTTTCGAACAATGGCTGGATGAGCAGCTCGACGGCGTCACCTTTTCAACCATCAACTATCCTTTACATATTCTGGCCACAGATGTGAACGGCGGCGGTCCGGCGCTGTTCAATGCAACAGAAACGCCGGATGTGAAAGTCTCCGCTGCAGTAAGGGCTTCCATGTCGATCCCCCTCATTTTTGCCTTCAAACAATTCGAAGATAAATTACTGGTGGACGGCGCGGTACTGTCTGAGGACGCACTGTTTCGTGACTGGCAGCAGGACGGCACACCTTCGGTCTGTTTCCGCCTGCAAAGCCGTCAGAAAAAAGAGAACCTCGGCAAGAAGAAAGCCCGTTTCGCCCTGCCCACTTATGTCATGCTGTTAATCCGTACTTTTATGTCGGCACTGGCAAGGGAGTACGTACACGCTGAATTCTGGCAGCGCACTATTTTGATTGATACCGGCGAGGTCTCCGCCGTGGACTTTGATGCCAACGGCGCTGACAAAGAAGCGCTATTCGAAACCGGCTACAACACGACAATGGCTTACCTGCCGGAAAAGTTAAAAAAGCAGTATTCCAGAATTAGCTGAGTTCCGGCTTGTTCAAATAAATCTAAGGTTTATTCAGGACGTTAAGGTGCAATACCCCGGCGCCCTTTATATCATCGCTGATATCTATAAATCCCCGGCAACGCTAATCCTGCTTCTATATATTTTTGAAAAACATTTGACTCTGGAGTTAACTCCAGGGTTTATAGTAAGCACTATGAAAAAATCAGACTTACTGAAAATAGGCGAACTGGCCCGCCTGACTGACCTGAGTAACGACACCATCCGCTTTTATGAGAGCAAGGGTTTGCTTACGCCTTCCGAACGCTCTGATGCAGGTTATCGCCTGTATTCTGAAGATGACGTGGAAAAGCTCTTATTTATTCAGCGCACCAAAACGGTGGGTTTCACGTTGAATGAAATCAGCGAACTCATGGAGCTGAAACTGCATCCTGATACCCACACGTGCGGTGAAGTGAAGAAAGTCACCGAACAAAAGCTGCAGCAAGTGACAGCTAAAATAAATGAACTGGAGCGAATCCGTCAGTCGCTGCTTCAAATGAATAATTTGTGCGATGGCGGCCCTGAAAGTGCTCAGCATTGCACGATTCTACAACTACTGGACTCAGAAAAACCGCTATGAACGATATCACGCTATTACTCACCAATTTCTTTGGTCTGTTTATGGAATCAGCGCCGTGGTTACTCATGGGCTTGCTGGTTGCAGGTATTATGCACGAGCTCGTACCCGTGAGCTTGTTGCAGAAACATATGGGCAAGAACAGTGTGGGGGCGGTGATAAAATCTGCCTTCATTGGTGCACCATTACCACTATGCTCATGCGGAGTCATTCCCGCCGCACTGGGATTAAGAAGAAGCGGTGCTTCGAAGCCGGCCACAGCATCCTTTCTCGTTTCCACACCGGAAACAGGCGTAGATTCAATATCGGTTTCCTACGCCCTGCTCGGCCCCGTATTCGCCGTGGTTCGTCCTGTTGCTGCCATCTTCAGCGCCATTTATACCGGTTTGATGGTGAAGTGGTTTGTAAAAGACGACCAGAACATATCATCTTCATCTGCTGCCCCGAAAAAGGTTGAGCAGGACAGTTGCTGCAGCAGTAAAGCGCAGGTGCAGGAACCGGTATCGTCTTGCTGTGCCTCAAAAGCGGAAGTGGTTGCGCCGGTTAAATCCTGTTGCAGCAGTGAAAAGCCTGCTGCGCTAAATATCGGAAAGCCTGCAGCGCAAAGTAGTTGCTGTGACACGAAAGTCACTATACCGGTACCTGCAGAAGCGTCTTCCTGTTGCAGTTCAACTCCGGCCGAATCAGAAAAAGAGAATAAAGTCGTTCAAATCTGGCAGTTCGCTACAGGTAAACTACTGGAAGATATCACTATGTGGTTACTCATTGGCCTTACGCTGGCTGCAGCCATTCAGACCTGGGTACCGGTATCTTTTCTGACCCAATGGGGCGATGGTTTTCTGGCTATGCTGGTTATGGCGCTGATTGGGATCCCTATGTATATCTGTGCAACGGCATCAACGCCTCTTGCCGTAGGCTTTCTGTCTGCCGGCCTGTCACCCGGTGCAATCCTGGTGTTTCTGCTTGCAGGTCCGGCAACCAATATTTCTACCATGGGCATGATTGGCCGCGAACTCGGCCGCCGCTCTCTTATCATCTATTTGTTCTGCATTCTCACAGCCAGCATCGGTTTGGGTTACCTGCTGAATGCGGCGGTGGAGGCATTTAACTGGCAATCTTTTATCCCCACCGGTGAGGGAGCCCACCATCACGGCGAAACAGTAAATGCCTTTTACGCATTGTGTGCGGTCGTGCTGGGCGCACTGATGGTACGTAACAGCTGGCAGGCAGCGAAGGACAAGTGGTTTTCCGGTAGTAACATGCAAAGCAGCTGTCATTAAATAAACGGATCAGGAAGTCATCACATGGGTAATTTTACAAAAAACATCGCCATGTCTGTTCGCCGCGAACTGGTCATGGCCCGGTCTTTACAAATTAACGGGCAATGGCAAAACGCGTTTAAGCACCTGGAAAATGCACATGTCCTGGGGCAGCTTTCAACATACTGGCACACACGTGTTCATATTCTGATGTTGCTTTGGGCCTGGCGGCGAACTGACATCCGCGAAGTGATAGCTCAGATCATACGTATCACCGGCGCCGCCACGAAGACTTTTGCAGGTCTGGTCCCGACGGGAAACACCGGCGGCGGAAACGTCAGTGCATTTAAGCCGATGCCTGTTTCTGAGGCTCTGGCTGAAAAAATAGCGGGGGCTAAGCGGTAGCCCTGCAGTCCTTTTTAACCGCACCTGCCAGCCGTGACAGAAACTCGCGGTTGGTGGGTAAGCCATGCAGCAATTGCTCTGTCGAGCGTCGCACATCATTTAAAGCCTTATCCGCCACCCGCATTTCATGTTGCGACAGGCCTGTACACGCCTCCCCGAATGTAGATTGCATGCCCATCAGTACGTATTGCTTACTGGCTGAGGAAAACAGCTCCAGACGGCGATCACTCTCGTAAAGCCAGGGAGACTGGGTTTGCCACAATGCCAGAGAATCTTTCAGGCTTTGCGGCACTGAGGATGCATCGCGGTGAGCACGCCAGTATTCACTATCATCCCGGGACGACAACACATAATGCAGCTTGATAAAGTCGATGATCTCTTCCCACCGGCTGTGGGTAATTTCATTATAACGTTTAGCCAGTACCGCCATTGCATTGCGGCAACGGGGAAACTGGTGACTTATCCATTCAACGGATTTCTCCACCAGCACCAGCGCCGTTGCTTCAAGAGGCTCCACGAATCCGGCTGACACGCCAATAGCTACACAGTTGCGGTGCCAGAACACAGAACGGTGACCTGGTTCAAAGGTGATTAACCGGGGCTCTGCTTTTGATGCATCCAGATGCGGGTCATTTTTCACATATTGCATCAGTGCATCCTGAGCCTGATCTGCCGAGCAGTACTGGCGGGAGAACACATGGCCAATACCCCGGCGGCCGGACAAGGCAATATCCCAAATCCAACCGTGCTTTTGTGCCGTTGCTACGGTTGCAGAAGCTACCGGCGCATTTTCATCACGATAAGGCACCTGAAGTGCCAGCGCAGCATCATTGAATAACTGATCACGCCTGCACACCATGGGAACGTTATAAAACCCGTTCAGCAATAGTGCTTTAAAACCACTGCAATCAATAAACAGATCACCTTCAATGATACGGCCATCCGACAAGGTCACTGAAGCGATATCACCGTCCGGCGCACCATTAACCTGTTCTACATGTCCGGTGGTATGCACCACACCTAATTTCTGCGTGCAGTGCAAACGCAGCATTTCGGTAAATTTACCGGCGTTGAGGTGATAACCGTAATTCAGAGCAAAAGCAAATTCCGGCGTTGCCAGCGTCTTCGGTGCAAGTGACTGCTCACACACAGCCCCCTGGGCACAGACCAGTGTTTCAAAATCAGAACCGGGACGGTTTTTAAGAAAATATTGCGACAGATTCACCGCGCCGTAGCCAGCCGGTGCAGTGAACGGATGATAGTAATGCTCTCCGTTACCATATTGCCAGCCCACAAACTTAGAAGCCTGTTTAAACCCGGCATTGCAGAACTGCATGAAGTCTTTTTCAGAAATGCCAATCTGGCGGAGAGTATCCCGCATGGTAGGCCAGGTGCCCTCGCCTACCATGAGGTTTTTAACGTTGGGAGATTCAACCAGTTCAATGCGAACCGGATGTGTGCATCCGGATTTTTCGCCATTTTTCGCGGCCAGGATGCCTGCTGTCAGCCATCCGGCGGCACCACCACCTACAATTACAACACGGTTCGTCATTTTCCAGTCTCCTGAAAATTAACCCACCTTCCCTGCCGGGCAATATTTCTCTATGAATTGTGCGTGTGGCGGCAATTGCGCCAACTGGTTATCAATTTGGTTCTTCAACGCTGTTAACTGTTGTTTCAGTCCTTCAGGAGGGAGCAATTTACCGGCCTGATGATAGCTTCCGGGCATCAGTCCCTGCCCCATCATAACCTGTACCCATGAGTCCACTCTGAACAGCGATACATCGTCAGGCCACACATAACCATTTTCACGAAAAATCGACAGTCTGTGTTTCAGCGAACCGGGCACATCCATTGTCCTGTAGTGGTTCCAGAACGGACTGTCATCACGTGTAGTCTGATGATAATGAAGGATAATAAAGTCCCGGATAGTTTCAAGTTCAACCGCCGTTTCCTGGTTAAACCTTTCGGCTAATATTCCAAAATTATCCGAAAACGGAAATAACTTCATAAGACGGATAAGTGCCGTGGTGACAAGGTGAATACTGGTTGATTCAAGAGGCTCCAGAAAGCCGCCGGACAAACCGATGGCGACACAATTCTTATGCCATGCCTTTACCCGTCTTCCGGTTTTAAACTTCAGTTTCCGCGGTTGAGTCAGGGGCTTGCCGTCAAGGTTTGCCATCAGTGTCTTTTCAGCCTCTTCATCGCTGAGAAAACGACTGGAATAGACAATGCCATTACCGGTGCGCGTCTGCAGCGGTATACGCCACTGCCAGCCGGCCTCGTGGGCAATAGCACGGGTGTAAGGTAAAGGTGGTTCAACGGACTCAGTTTGCACAGCAATGGCGCTGTCGGCTGCGAGATAATGACTCCAGTCTTCGTACTCAACACCCAGGTGTTCACCAATAAGCAGTCCGCGAAAGCCAGTACAGTCAATAAACACATCCCCGGCGATGCCCCGGCCCGTCTCCAGCTTTAATGCCGTAATGTTGCCACTGTCACTGTGAAGATCCACTGCAGCGATTTTGCCTTCAATGCGTGTCACACCAGCGGCTTCACTCTTTTTACGCAGCCAGACGGCATAGGCAGTGGCATCCAGATGAAAGGCATAATTTAGTGGCTTCTTACCCGCCGCAAGGGCAAACTTACCTTCTCTGGCGGCTTTCAGCTCAAGACAGAAGTCGTCCAGTCCGGCACTGTAGCCACTTTCTTTTGCCGCCATCCAGAAGGCGTGAAACTCTGCCATCCAGGCACGCTGACCAATTTCGCCAAAGGAATGCAGATAGTTTTCATCTTTACACCCCCAGTTTTCAAACTGAATGCCCAGTTTGAATGTGGCCTGGGTGGCAGACATAAATTCCTGTTCGTTTATGCCCATCAACTGATGGAAACTACGCATGGTGGGAATAGTGGCTTCCCCTACACCCACGGTACCGATCTGGTCGGATTCAACCAGCGTAATGTCGAGTAAATTTCCCAGCCTGGTAGCCAGACTGAATGCAGTCAGCCAACCGGCTGTACCACCACCGGCAATAACAACTTTTGTTTTCTTATTTTCGCTCACGCCTGCTCCTTACCGGTTCAGGTTACTGATTAACATGGAACGCAAACGCCTGGCGTTAATGTCGTCCATCTCCCCCAGCGCACCACGGCACTCCGGCGGAAGATGTTCACGAACACGCTGCGCATCGCCAAACACGTAATAATCAAACAACGCCTTCCAGGCTTGTTTTTCCTGCTCTGGTTTTTCACGCAAACTCATCATGCCGTGTAACAGCACATCCATGGGATTGCCTTTGTGACGCTCTGTGGTCATCCACCAGAAATTAACCATTACGTTAAAACGGTCGTATGCCGCAACTTCATGCCACCACATACTGGGGTAATAAAGGCCGTCACCGGGTTCCAGGTCAGCAATCCACGCATTGTCCATCGCCTCTTTAAGGCGGGGGAACTTATCGAAGTCAGGATCAGCGAGATTCGCCAGCGTAACAACCTGACCGCCCGGCGTAGGATGCAGCGGCCCGGGATAAAGGTTCTCCACCTGTTCCGGCGGGAACAGCATGAACCGTCGTTTGCCCACAACACAGCAGGCCAGATTTTTAGGTTGATCAAAATGTGCAGCAGCTACAGATTCTGTTCCCAGCCAGATTTTAGCGACTACCGGATTTTGCTCAAATTCAGGATGGGTAAACGCCAGAGAATGACTGTCTGCCAGTGCAGGGAATCCTTCTTTCAATACCAGAGAGTTGACGTACAGGTATTCATGTTCCTTTTCACCGAGCTCATTACGGATTGTGTTGAACACATCAGGGATCGTTGACCGTTCTGCAGAGAAATTAAATCCGGTACAGGTATCGTTGTATCCGAAGCGGGACTGAATTTCTGATGGTGCGCGATACACCAGCATGGGTTTATTGCTGTAGTTATCTTCCAGCATCTGCATGGTATCAAGGGGGGATGTCCGCCCTGCTTTAACCATTGGCCAGTCGTTTACCAGCCCCTTAAGAATAACCGGCTGGTTAAGAGCGAAGAGATCATCAAACGGGATGGCATCTGGTGTGATGCCTTCCCACACTGTTACGGTTTGTCGGGAAGGTGTAACCATGGTTTTCGTCCGTTAATAAAAAGCGGCTTAAATGTCAGTACCAGCCGGCACTGACAATCCGGACCAGCACTGTACCTAAATCAGCGCAGATTTTGCGTTCTTCAGATCAATTAAACGCTGAAAATTACCCAGTGAAGATAAAATAAAGTAAAGCGGACCAAGCATACCGTACTGGCTTAACTTTGCCAGACTGTCACCGTCAAGCTGAGAAAGCTTTTCCTGATTGACAGAATAGTAGTTGGAGAAATTCACCTGCTCTACATTGCTGAGCTTAATCTCAATGTTCACCGGCTCCAGAAGATCCATCTCTTCCACCAGCGTGAACAGAGTTTTGTTGTATTGGGCACCGGCTTCAATAGTCTGCAGTGCCTTTTTTACATAATTCAGATAACCGGATTCGCCACCCATTGGCAGGAAGACCGCTTCACCTTCTTCGCCAACTCGGGGATCGTCCATATCAATACAAATAAACGGTTCCGGTGCGGCATCATCAGATTCGCGATAGGCAATACTGAACGGTCCGCGCCCCAGCACGGCAGGAATATAACGGGTTGTCCATCCGTCTTCACTCAGGAACAGGTTTTCGTCCTTGCTTAGCCCCAGAATACTGTGGATCTGCAACTCGCCACTGTCGGCATCTTTATAAAATACCAGCGGAAACTCTTTGTGCAGCTCACTGATTTCAGACGCGAATACGCGGGTACGGTTTACCTGATGGCCGGAAAAAGCACCCGGACGGGTATTAACTTTCAGATCTTTATGATCGACGTTATTCAGAACAGCTGGTTTAGACATAGATTGGTCCCCGTTACTGCGGGTTGAGCGAAAGGTATACGCAGGATGTTATCGCGCTACCCCGTCAGGCGCAATGTCATGTTTGTAAGGATTAAGGCCGGCATGCGAGGGCACACCGGCCTGAGAATCAAAGGTCACAATCCGGGAGGATTGTGACCGGATGCTGACAGCTATCAGAAGCTGTAGCGGGCACTCAGTACAATACGTCTGTCCAGTTCCTGGATGAAGAACGTGTTGTTGTAGCTACGGCCGTATTGACGTGAACCTTCTTCGAACAGGTTGATTACGTCCATGCTTACTGTCAGGTCTTCGTTGAAGTCGTAACTTACGTTAACGTCTACCTGCTTGTACTCATCGATGAACAATGGGTTGCGAACAGAAGATACGCCACGGTTTACTTCCGCCAGGAAGGAATCACGCCAGTTGTAAGCAACACGGGTAGACAGGCCGTCTTTTTCGTAAATCAGTACTAAGTTAGCTGAGTCACTTAAGCCTTCCAGTGCGAACTGGTCGATTGCCGGATCTGCACCTACATCGTAACCGATATCACCGTCAACGATGGTGAAGTTAGCCTGGTAACCGAAACCGCTGTCACCGAAGAAGTGCTGCCATGCAAACTCGTAACCGGAGATACGTGCGCTCTGGTTGTTTACAGGCTGAGTAACTTCGAAGGCCATTTCAGGGTCGCCTGCCATTGGCTCAACATTGTTGTTAGCGAATACGTCATCAGCAAATGCCTGACCTTCTTCGAACTCATCAGCGCCACCAGGGAACACGTCAGGGTTTGCAAGCAGTGCAGACATGGTGAAGAAGTTACGTTCTGTTACTTCGATACCACGTGCTTCAAGCTCTGCAATAGCTTCACCTGAAACAGTACCGGCAGCACCTGAAGTCGCATCAAGCAGACCGAACAGAGTTTGAGAAACCTGTTGTGTACCAACGAAGTTGTCTACGTCTTTACGGTAGTAACCTACTGACACCATGCTTGAATCACCGTAGTAGTATTCAAGTGACAGGTCGAAGTTGTTGGACTCCAGTGGATCCAGCGCAGCGTTACCGCGGCTACCTGATGCCACACCGCCTAAGTAAGTAGGACGACCAGGCGCACCAATGCTGGTAGCTGTGTACATCTGGTTATACGCAGGGCGAGCCAGCGTCATGCTGTAAGACGCACGGGCTTTCAAATCGTCAGTCAGGTTAACCGAGAAGTCGATGTTTGGCAGGAACGCTTCATATGAGTGGTCCTGAGACAGCGCTTCAGTCTGATCGCCGTAGCTGATAGTGAAGTCGTTATCTGACAACCAGATGATTTGCTCTGGTACAGATTGCAGAGAGATAGACTCAACGTCTGTCTTCTCATAACGGGCACCAACCACTAAGTTAGCTTCGAAACCACCGATTTCGCCGTCCATTGTCGCCATCGCGTACAGAGACAGGATATCTTCTTTAACGGTGTTGTTCTGAGCACCAACAGAAGGCAGATCACCCGGGGTGAAGCCATACGCCGGCGCAACAGCGTTCAGCAGGTCTACTGCGTTACCGCGGAAAGATACGCTACCCAGAGGAATAGTGGTTGAACCTGCTGGCTGAGCAATTGAGTCCGCACCGGCAACACCGCTCATGTTGTGATCTTCAAATGCACAGGCTGTACAAGTCACTTCCAGCAGACCTTCAGGAATATTACCTACATCAGCAACACCCCAGCCACCAAGCTGCGCTTCAGTTTCATAACGAAGCTGATTCATTTCAGTCGCCATGTAGCCGATACCGAAGTCAACTTTTACGTCAGAACCTTCGTCCCAGGTACCGTCGAAACGGAACTGTTTAACGTCAGATTCCTGATCAGAAGAAATGGCACGGGTAACCTGAGGACCAACATCGGCCAGGTCGAAGATACCGTTGTTGTTACCTTTAACAGAATCGTCAACAACAATGCTTGCCTGAGGCATATCCAGACCGAAGTCCATGGTTTGCCAGCCGGCAGTTGCACCTGCTACGTTGAAACGTATTACGTTTTTACCGTAAGGACCGTTACCGCCAGATTTTGCATTCGCCATGTTAGCGTCGAAACGCAGGTTCAGTGAATCGTTTGCCCACCAGTCAGCGTTGAAACCGAAAGATGTCAGTTCATCTTTAGCGGCCATCACCAGGTTCTGGAAGAAGAAGTCTTTACCCCCGTCGATATCTTCAGTGAAACGGATTGGCGTGGCAACAACCGGGTTACCATCGAATTCCATATCCGTGAACTGACGGGCAAACCAGACACCGTCAACAACAGAGGTAGAGTTAATTTCGTTGCTGGCGTAAGTTGCGTCAGCGGTCAGTGTCAGAGTTTCTGAAGGTGCGAACTGTAAGGTAACCATACCGTTCATACGTTCGCGGTTATCTTCGTTAACACCTAAACCTAAGTTAGAAGGCATGGCAACCAACTGACCTTCCGCAGGTGCGTTAGTCACGTTAGCGCCGTCTACCAGACCGAAAGTACCAGGAGACGTTGAATCCCAGTTGTACAGCTGGTAGTTCTCAACACTCATGTGGCGGCTACCGGAGTCACGCTCCTGGTAAGAACCGAACACAGCTACACCAAATGTGTTGTCATCGTTTGACCAGTTCGCAACACCACTTAATTCTGGTGTTACACCGTCACCGCTGTAGTCTTTCATGGCTTTCGCGCCGATAGAGGCACGGTTTTCACCTTGAGACAATGGCTTTAACGTATTGATGTTGATTGTTGCACCGATACCACCTGATGGTACGGCTGCACGGCCAGTCTTATAAACTTCAATGCCACTTACACCTTCAGATGCCAGGTTAGAGAAGTCAAAAGAACGGGTTGTACCGGAAGCACCCTGGTCAAGCGGGTTACCGGTGATAGATGCTACGTTAGCAGCAGGCATCTGACGGCCGTTTAATGTGATCAGGTTGAAGTTACCACCGAAACCACGAACGGTAACTTCTGAACCTTCACCGTTTACACGGTTGATAGAAACACCAGTGATACGCTGCAGAGATTCTGCCAGGTTGGTGTCCGGGAATTTACCCATGTCTTCAGCAGAGATGGCGTCAACAACACCGGTAGACTGACGTTTTACGTTCATAGATTGAGACAAACTTCCGCGAACACCGCGTACTTCAATCTGTTCTACTTGTTCTGGTGCGTCCTGAGCAAATACAGGTGATGCGACCATTACGCAGAGTGCCCCTGACACTGCGCAAGATAGCTTTGTTTTATTAAACATAGTTTGGTTTCCAGTTGAGTTTTCACACGTGAATTAAAGTGCGTGTCCCTTATGAGGAGGATGACTACCGCGCATAAAACACTGGTCAATCAGTTCACTCAACCCCATCACGCACTCGCTGTGCAAACCGTTACGTTGTGATCCCATTCTCACAATGTAACGCGTTACAAGCCGCCATTTAACGTTAACGAATTGTAACGGCGTAGTTATAGCCCGCCTTGTGAAGCAATTGCAAGTATTTTGTTAGGTTGCCTAACAAAATTAACCTTTTTCTTGAAATTGAAGTATTCTTTAGTCTTAAATGAGCGGGTAAATGCAGATTTTACTATCTGTATCTGATTAGAATAAATGGCCTGTCAGGCACTTTTTATTTACAAATACAGGTTAAGTAAAGGTGACAACTTTCCGGAGTGCAAGGATTGGTCATATTAAATTTTTATGATAAGTCACTGTTTGAAAAGGCTGAAAATTCGCTATGAAAAATAAAGGAAAAGTATAAGCATTAGTTATAGAGAATATAACCGGAAGATGATAGAGGCCCCTGAAAAGGGAATGGTGCAAAGCAAAAAACAATAATAAAACTGACTTTGCTGTCACACAAATGTAAAGAAACCAGAAAGTTCCGTAAAGCCTGAATTATCGCAAAAAGAACAAAAAACAAACAGCGGTAAACCCTGAACTTTTTTAGTGCAGAAGACTCTTTAACAGCGATCTAGTTTTAACAATGTGTGTCACAAAAACGGCTTTTAAAGCCCTTTTACCGTTAACAATTATTCAACAACAGGATAAAACAGCGCGAGCTGTTCCATAACAAAAATACTATGCCCGTACACAAGCAATCGAGTCAGCGTCTCCAACAGCAAGGCCTGGCACTGGACACAGACAGACAGTTTTTTCGCTGTCTTCGCGAAAATGGCCCCATGAGCAGAGCAGCCATCTCTCAGCTTACCGGCATTTCCCGCCCCACTATTTCAGAGGCTGCAGGACGTTTGCAGGGCCAGTCTCTGGTCAATGAAACGAAAAAGAAAACCCAGAATAAACAGGGCCGTGCAGGTATACTTTATGAGATTAATGCCAACCGGGGTGTTACCTTGTCTGTTGCTCTGGACAGTCAGCACATTCAGATGCGCCTGACCGACCTGGCTGAAAATATTGTTGCAGAAGAACAGTTCAAATTAGCCGCGCTTAATGGCCACGCCATCCCCGACTACGATGTAGAAGCCGCACACGTGCCGTCTACACGCATAGACAGCAGCGAAGCCTTTTTCCAGAAGCTGACCACCATGGCTGAAGACATGGTCGCACGAACGAAAAGCGCAGTCCTCGCCATCGGCATTTCTATTGCTGACCCGGTGAATTCTGAAACGGGCCAGGTTTTGCCTCTGCACGGTGCCCCTTTCCCCCTCGCCCACGACATTAATTTTCCCTCCCTGTTTGCCAGCATGTTCCATTGTCCCATTACCATTGATAACGATGTGAACTGGGCAACCATGGCGGAACGTTCGCAGGGTAACGCTATCGGCGAGAAGAACTTCATGTTCTTTTATTTTGGCCGGGGGATCGGTGCAGGCATTTATATCAACGGGCACCTTATCCGCGGAAGTTCGGGTATTGCCGGCGAAGTGGGCTATTTTAAAGTGGATGGTTCGAAGAACCTTCAGGATTACGTGGTTGAAAATCAATTGGGTAAAGCCTTACTGGAAAACCGTTCTTTGTACGATCATCCGGCTATGGATAAAATTATTCACGTAATTTCTAACGCGGGTATTCTGGTGAATCCGGATCTTATAGTGATTGGCGGACCGCTTTCCCGTCACGATGCCTTTATGAAAACACTGAAAGACACAATTCCACAAAAAACACTGATGCCGACCAGGGTAATTGCCAGTGCAATGCCGGATACCGCCCCGCTTTGCGGCGCATCAGCCGGCGCCCATGAACTGGCACTAGCCTCACTGGGGCTGATACAGCATCCGGAATAGCACAGTCTCAGACCGGATTTTACTATCCGGCAAGAGGAGCTTCAGGGGAGAAGCGGAAGCTTTTATCCAGCTCGCTGATCCCGAGGCCACTTCGCTTATTCACCCTGATCTGTACCGGGATCCGTTCTTTCATCGCTTCGATATGGCTGATCACGCCAATCATTTTGCCGGAGGCGTTTAAGTTATCCAGCGCATCCAGTGCAATATCAAGTGTTTGAGCATCCAGCGTACCAAACCCTTCGTCCAGAAACAGCGAATCAATGCTGGTTTTATGACTGACAAGATCAGACAGCGCCAGTGCCAGCGACAAACTGACCAGAAAGCTCTCGCCACCGGACAGAGTACGGGTATCTCTGGCGATATCACCCTGCCAGGTATCCACCACCAGAATAGCCAGACCGTCCGCCTGCTTTCGCTGCAATCTGTAGCGGCCATGCAGACGTTGCAACTGACGGTTCGCCAGCACAATAAGATTGTCCAGTGTCAGGCCTTGGGCAAATTTTCGGAATTTATCACCGGTGGCGGAACCGATGAGACCATGCAGGGCCGATGTGATCTCAAACGCCTGTTCTTTTTCCGCTATGCCTTCTGACAAACTGTGCAGTTTCTCACGCTGCTCATCATCAGCCTGACATCTGGCAGCCAGTTCTCCCCGCCGGGTGAGAATGCGATCCCGTTCTTCATTCGCCTGCTGATATTTACTCTGCAACTCATCGCCGTCAGCCTGTTGCCACAGTGCAGCCTGTTCATCATTGAGCCAGCTGTTGAACTGCATACTGGCGCTTTCAAATAACGCCGAATGACGTTGAGTTGCCGCTTCCAGGGTTTTCTTCTCACGGCTGAGCTGGTCACGTAGTCCGGGTGTGAGTAACGCATTTTGAAAATCTGTATCGCTGTCAAAACCGGCCCGGTTGCGCTGCATTTGCCAGCGTTCAGATAACTCTTCCGTCTTTTGCTGCGCAGCTCCCAGCGCTTCAACAGCTGCGTTTAGTGAAGACGTGATGCCGGTATGGCGCTCCTTTGCGGCCGTTGCCCGCTCCTGTGCCTGCAGTGCAACCTGTTTTGCCTGCGCGATGCGCTGTTCCGCTTCCGTGATGGCTGTTTGCGACGGGGTTGTACCGGCCAGAGCATGGCGTTCGGTTTGATGCTGAGTAAGGGTGTCACATAAAGCGTTAAATGCAGTTGTCAGCTTACCGGCCTGCGCTTTTGCTGCCTGCCAGTTTTGCTGTGCATTTTCACGATACACCGCCTGCTGTGATGCCTGCTTCTCAAGTGCAGTCACCTGCTCATTAGTATCAGCCCATTGCTGCGCTTTCTCCTCCAGCCTGTCCAGCCAGGCTTCAAAACCCGATGACGGTAACGGATGTCCGGCATCAGCGGTTTCTTTCGCTACGTCATTGTGCAGCGCAGTACACTGTTGCTGTGCGCTTTCCAGTGCACTTTTTGCGTCACCAGCCTGCTTCTGATATTGGGCCAACCGTTCAGCGGCGAGCGCTACCTGATTTTCACCATGACTTACCTGCCGTTGCAGTTCATTCAGTTCTGTGGTGAGTGCTGCAAGCTTCTCCTTCTCAAGATTTGCTCTGCTTCGCTGTTCCCGCAGCGCTGCCCCACGATTTTTTTGCTGCTGTTCATATTGAGTCAGTCCGGTTTCATCATTCAGAGAAACAGAAATACCGGCTTCCTGCGATATGCTTTCCCACTGTAAGGCAATGTCATCTGAATCTTGCACAGCTTTTTCCAGCGCCTGCGTGGTTTGTTCCAGTCCGATCCTAAATCTTTCACAACGCTCGTTTTGCGCAATACCGCGACTTTCCGCCTCTTTGAGCTGTGCTTCCAGTTCATGCTTGCGGGTTAGTGTAGCAGACACGTCTAGTGCAACCTCCCCGGAGGCCGGATGGGACAATGAGCCGCATAGCGGACAAGCCTCACCGTCTGTCAGTTGCATCCGGTACTCTGCCAGTTGCTCCTCTTGTTTCAGCAATAACGTGACATCCTTTAAAGACTGCCTGAGGGCGACAAATTCTTCGCGCATGAGGCCACGTTGCTTTATCGCTTCATCGTAGTCACTTTGCAGCCTCGCCTGTTCAGCTTTGTGCTCAGACTGTTTCCCGCATAACTTCAGGTATTGCTGTTGTAACAACATTGCCCGGTTAAGCGGCGCCCAGCAGTGTTCTATAGCCAGTAACTCCTGTTCGATCTGCTGCCCGTTTTGCTCAGCGGCCAGCGAATCTACTGTCTGCTGTTGTTTTGTCACAGCAGACTGCTTTTCGTTATACAGTCTGAGGGCCTTATTGCGGGCTTTTTCCGCCTGTGCAACCTGATGTGTCTGCCCGTCAACCTGCTCACGGGCCTTTATGGCTTGTTCTTCTGAGGTCGCCACACTGGCGGTGAGCACGCCAAGCTGATTAATTTGTCCGCGCCAGCCTGACAGCTTCGTCAGCAAAACACTGTCGGCCTGATGTTCGTCCAGGTAGTTTTTATGCGCAGTCAGTTGCTCATGCATGCTTACCGCCGCCTGCTCATACCCTGCTATATCAGCGGCAAGTTTACCGGTGATTGCTTTTTGCTGCTCCAGCGCAGATTCAAGTTCACGCTTTTCCTGAGTCAGCCTGGCAATATTGTTATCCAGCGGGATCACGCGGTTATGAATAAGTGCAATGCGGGCACTTCCTTCCTGCTCCGCGATTTCCAGGGCTGCGGTGCACTGCTCTTTCTCTTTAAGGCTGCTTTCTGCGTGCTGTGCACTTTGCTGTTGCTGCTCTTTCAGCAGTTCATTGCGCTGCTGCAATGTCTGCACTTCAGATTCTGCCGCACTCAGTTGCTCATATTCAGGTTTAATTTGCTCTGCCAGTTCACCCTGCCGCAGTTTTTCTACCTCCGGCGCAAATGCAGTGAGATCATCTTTAGCCTTAGTCAGCGCAGCTTCTGCCTGCTGCTTTTGTGACAAGCGCTGCGCAAAACCGTCCTGCCAGTTCAGTCCGCTCTGCCAGTGTTCACACGCTTCGCGGGCTTCTTTCAGCGTATTGTCAGCCTGCGCCAGTGCCGAAATCAGCGACGCTCTTTCCTCATCACTCAGCACAGAAATGTTATTGCGGTTTCCCCGCAGCAATGCCAGTTCCTGTTCAGCTTCTTTATATTTTTCATGCACGCGGCGGGAAATCTCACCGTATATTTCGGTACCGGTCAGTTCTTCAAGAAGCTCCGCTCTTTCGTTTTCCTGCGCATTCAGGAAGGCTGCAAAGTCCCCCTGCGACAACATCATGGATTTAGTAAAACGGGCAAAGTTCAAACCGGTGATCCGCTCTATCTCGTCCGCTTTCGGGCGTATTTGTGTAGCCAGTACCTTGCCGCTTTCTACTTCGGCCAGTTCCACTTCCGCCGGTTGCAGGTTTCCGCCGGCATGACCCCGTGCCCGCCGCATACTCCAGAAAGCACGGTAGGCAGTGCCCTTAACAGAAAACTCAACTTCAGCCAGACAGTCACCGGTACCACGGGTCATGATTTCATTGGATGACGCAGACAGTTGCCCAAGCCTGGGCGTCTGATGATAAAGCGCCAGACAGATTGCATCCAGCAAGGTGGTTTTGCCTGCTCCGGTAGCACCGGTGATGGCAAAAAGTCCATTATCAGTAAACGGGGCGCCGGTGAAATCCAGCTTCCACTCACCTTTAAGCGCATTGAGGTTTTTAAGCCGCAGGGTCAATATTTTCATTGTGCTGCTTCCCCTGCATCAAGGCCCGATACCACTTCACGAAACTGTGTACGCAACTCTGCTTTCACCTCTTCCTCTGTGGCATCATCCATTAACAGCAAGCGCCGCTCAAAGACCTCTTCCGGCGACAGTTCTGACAAATCCTGTTCATATTCTGCCGTCAACGACGCTGCAGCCCTTTCATGAACCCGCCTGAGTTGCAGTACCTCTACCGGCTTATCTTCTGTCATTGCCTGAATGCGCTGATGCAAATCAGACAAATACCCCTGCGTGGTGACTTCGATACACAGCCAGGTGGTTGCTGCCGTATCAGTGAACGCTTTGAGTGACAGCTCAATGGTATCCAGATCGCCACGGATAATCTCCATGGGCTGAAAAACCGGAACGGGAAGGGCTTCGATAACAGGGGTTGTGCTGCCTTCAAAACTCACCAGCACCACCTGCTTTTGTGTACCCAGTTCATCAAAACTGAGAGCAACAGGAGAACCGCTGTAGCGGATATGCTCTGATTTAGCCACTTTCTGTGGCCGGTGAATATGTCCCAGCGCAATATAATCTGCCGGCGGAAAGCCGTCGGCGGCGAAGCCTTCCAGCGTACCGATGTAGATATCCCTCACACTGGACGAGGCAGATACGCCAAGCGCAGTAAGATGACCTGTAGCAATGACAGGAACGGCTTTTCCTGAAGCTTCGCGGCGCGAAGCCGCAACATCATACACACTCCGGTAGTGAGCTTTGATTGCATCACCCAGGTGCTGTTTCTTCTCATCCGTGGACTGACCCGCAGCACTGACCAGCACGTCTCTGGGGCGGATGAACGGGATCGCACAAACAAATGCGCCGGTTTCGCCGTTTTTATCTTTAAGTTCTACCACCTGATCCGCGGGGTTTTCCAGCACTGAAGCAATAACATGGGTATTCAGACAAGACAGCAGCCCCCGTGTTTCATTCAGCACTGACACAGAGTCATGGTTTCCGCCCAGCACAATCAGGGTACAGCGGTGAGCCTGCAAAGCAACCACAAAACGGTTATACATTTCTCTGGCATAACTGGGTGGCGTGCCGGTATCAAACACATCGCCGGCAACGATGATGGCATCAACTTGTTGCGCTTCTACAACCTGCAACAGCCAGTCGAGAAACTGCTGATGTTCGTCTTTGCGGTTTTGGGTAAAAAAGCTCTGACCGAGATGCCAGTCTGAGGAATGGAGGATTTTCATAAGAACAACAATACAAAGTCAGAGACACGTCATGCCTTATGTTGACCACACCGGCGCGGCGAGTCAACAATCCGCCGCGGCACCGGCGATGATTCGTACAGGCTTAAGCGGGATCAGGATGTTACTGTGATGCCTTCAGAGCTGATTTTGTCCAGCACATTACGCCACCGTGATAATCTGGCCGAAGGAGAACCGGATGATTTTTTCTGGCCCGGAGACCAGATCCCCATACTGTTAAAACTGAACACAGGAATGAGATCTGTTCGCTGCCGTGCTGGCAACACTTCTGAAATTAAACTGTCGAGGATCATAGGCTGACTGGTGGGAGTTTCATAATAACCCAGAACCATGTGCGCCTGTGTCACAGTGCTGCGGCGCCCTCCCACTTTAGCTTTTACGTAGATAAGACGCAGCTTTTCTTCGGCGACCCCCAGTTTGAGCAGGAAGATATATTTAGCGATAGCGTAATCTTCACAATCGCCCAGTTCTTTAGCCAGAAACTCTGCCGGTGATGCCCAGTAATCGCTTTGCTTCCAGACGATATCATCGGTTTTGTAGGTTACGTTATCGCGAAAGTAAGCATTAACCAGCAGAAGCTGCTTCGACTCCGGCAGGTTCTGCGCTTCATTGAACATGCCTTCCAGACCCGCCTGGCGGCCTGCATTAACTTTACCGCCATGTCTGGCGACAGCTTGCCAGAATTTGCCAAAATTAATATCGACAAATGCGCGGGTAACAAATGCGTTTGTCAGCAGGAAACAGGCGATCACTATAATGCACAGCCGGCGCTGACTGAATGAACCGGAGTTACCCTGGAGGAGTGATTGTTTCAACAGGAGCACAACTACTCACCCTGATAAAGACTGAGCATGTACTGTACCACGTACGGCGAGTTTGTCACTTTGTTGCAACCTGATCATCAATGTTAAGCCGCGCCACACCGTCGAAACCGATAGACAGCAGAACTTCCTCGTCTTTTTCAGATACTACGCCATCAGCGATCACCACCATTCCCAGTGAGTGGGCAAGATCAGCAAGACCATTCAGGTATACCTGATTTGAGCGGTTGTTCACCACGTCATACACGTAAGTACTGTCAACCTTTAGATATTTAAGGCCAAATTCATGCACATCGGCCACCTTCGAAAAGCTTTCTCCCACTCTTTTAAGCCCGGTATCCACTTTGAAATAATCAGCCAGCTCACAGAACTGACGGAAGGATTTAGGATGGTTGGCAGCTGTATGCTCCCGCAACTCCAGCGATAACCGGGTGATCACATCCTGATTCGCTTTTAATAAATCTTCCAGTTGTGTTCTGTTAAACGTATCCAGGATTGTTTCCTGATAAAGCAGCACCGCGCAGCATTTATCGGGATTGTCTTTCAGCCAAGCCAGCGCTTTCTTCAGTGCCAGAAGGTCGATTTTATCTACGGTATCAAAGCGGCGGGCCGCTTCAGTAAAACGTCCGAATCCTCGCATTTCATCGCCGTCTTTATACAGCACGAAAGCTTGATAATGCATGGTTTTACCGCTGTGGGTATGAACACTCACTGTCATCAGTTCGGCAGACTGACTGGCGATGTCGAAATCCTTCTGCCATTTCTCTTTGCTGTCACAGCGATAGTGCGTTTCCGGCAACGGCTGCAGATTAAAACCGAAAACAATTTCACTTTCCTGCACTTCTTCCAGTAATCCGTCAACCCGGTCGAGCAATTCGTAACTCGCTTCATCAGCCCGGATGTAGACGCCGGCGGTGACGCAGTGAATATTCAAATCGGCAAAATCCGGACTGTGCTCCAGCGGATTGTCTTCCATAAACACTTCCTGAATCCCTTCCAGATCACGGCACTCTGTCAGCAATACACAAATATCTGTTTCATTGATTCGGGCCATGCGGAAATCGGTGTAAAGCTCACTGTGTTCACAGTAGAAGCCGTCCAGCCGGTCAGCAAACTCTTTTACGAACTGATTAAATATCTCCGGCGCAAACGCCTGAATATCGCCTTTGTCTTTCATCAGGCTGTGCATGAGCAGCACGTTCTGACCATCTTTATCACGAAATCTCAGTTGAGATTCAAGTAGTGTAAAGAAGGCATTGATATTAGGAATATTAGTAACGGGGTCATGCTGGTCCCGTTCCCTGGCAAGTTCAAGCCGGCGGTTGTTCTCAACAAGGTTTGCCTTAAAGCGGTCGGCCAACGAGTTCATGGCATTTACGACCCGGGCAAAGTCGGCAGTCCAGGGCAGCGCAATTTTTATAAATTTCCTCTCGGAAAAACTGTTAGCCTGGTCGACAATAGTCCCCAGCGGTTTCAGGATGACACGTAAAATGAGGGAGCCGATTATCCCGATCCCTACAGTGAGGATCACGATACTCATCACAAAACTTTTAAACTTCGACCACAATGTATCCATGGCAAAGGCAGTCTGACTTTCAACATAAAGGGTACCAAACTGATCCCAACCGTCACTCACCTGAGAAATGCCGGGCGGTACGGTCAGTTCCGCCATGGCCTGAAACCAGTCCGGCGCGGTTGACGCTTCTCCCTCAAAGTAGATCTCGTCGATAACATTCCCGTCCGTGCCTTCAAGCCGGATAAGTGAATAATGCCCCGAATCAAATTTTGCAGACAGCATGAGGCGAATGCCGGCTGGTGATTTCTCCGCCTGCGTCAGCACCAGTGCCAGTGAATTCGCATCATCAATGTTCTTCAGATACAGCTGTTCCTCGGTGTTTTTCTGCGTAGAGAAAAATAGCACCAGAAAGCTCACCACACTGTTAATGGCAATAATGGTGAGAATGGCAATCCACAGCTGCTTATTCAGGGTCATTAACAACTACTCTATTCAGCGTCTATCTCAACGGGAAGGACCATAACAAACTCAGTCCCCTTACCCACTTCACTTTTTAGTGTCAGCTGTCCCTGCATCTTGTTTTCTGTCAGGTTCTTCACGATATGTAACCCCAAACCGCTGCCACCTTCTTCACGGCGGGTGGTAAAATAGGGCTCAAACATTACTTCACGAAACTCTTCAGGGATCCCTTTACCGTTATCATTGAAGGTGATCGTTGCCTTGCCATCCGCTGATTCTGCCCTAATTTGAATTTTAGGGGACGTAATGGATTTATCGAATGCGTGAATAGATGCATTGAACAGTAAGTTTGTCAGGACCTGAGACAGGGCTCCCGGAAACCCCTTCATAATAAAGGTGTCGGGCACCTTACAATCCAGCACAATTTCAATTTGCTTCGCTTTCAACTGCGGTTTTACGCTGCTCAGCACACTTTCGATGGTACCCTTCAGCGGGAACGCCATCAGCACATCAGCGCTTTGGTTTACCGCATTGGTTTTAAAGTCACGGATGAGTTTGGCAGCACGTCCTAAGTTGAACGAGAGCAAATCGCTTACTTCGTTACTGTCATCTATAAAGTCTGAGAAATACTCTTCCGTAAGGGTTCCGTCTTTGAAACTTTTATCAAGATCATCAACACTTTCTTTAAGGTGCGACAAAGATGTGATCGCCACACCGAGAGGGTTATTTACCTCATGAGCCACCGTTGCCACCATGCCACCTAAGTTGCACAGCTTCTCCATTTCGATGGCCGCTTCCTTCTTTTCCTTCAGATACTCACTTTCTATGAGTAACGGCGTGAATTCGTCCAGCAATTTCGTCAGACCTGCATCGTTTTCATCTACCGGCGTTTGCGTTACCAGAACAATGAATCCACCCACATGCTGTTCATCGGCAATCACATACACAGAGCAAACTTTGTCCGCCATACCTGCCTGTGCCATCCAGTCAGAGAAACTGGCATCAACGACGCTGCGTTCTGCCCAGCGATTTCCCCCCTTACCGGCCAGCAAGGAACTTAACATGCTGTTTTCCAGTTGACGGCCGGGAATACACCCCATGCAGTCCACGGCAATACTGGCCTCGTCACTCACATGCCAGCTTGATACATGATAACAATCAGCACCAATGTAGACGGCCTGATCCAGCAGCGGAAACTGAGACTGTACCGGGAGTGCCCGCAGCAAATCAGGGCTGAGTAACGCCGCCATCGATTCGGTTACAGATTTGGACACGATACTCTCCTCTTAATCCGGATAGCGGGCACGCAGAGACCAGAAGTCATCAAAATTGGCCAGTAAGATTTCCGCCAGTTGGGGATCAAACTGTTCACCTTTTTGCGCTTCTATCTCTGAAATAATGTTTTCTTTCGGCCACGCCTCTTTATAGCTGCGTTTTGAGCCCATGGAATCGAAGGCATCAGCCAGCGCGGTGATCCTCGCAGCCAGAGGGATGTCTTCGCCCTTCAGGCCCTCAGGGTAACCGCCACCGTTCCACTGCTCGTGATGTGCATAGCAAATCTTCGCCGCATTCTTAATCATGGGTTTGTTAGAAAGGCTCAGCATATCCGCACCGACTTTGGGGTGAGACTTCATGATGCCCCACTCCTCCGGGGTGAGTTCTCCGGGTTTATGTAAAATAGAATCGGGTATGGCGACTTTGCCCAGATTGTGAACCGGTGCAAAACGGCGGATATTTTCAGCTTCATCATCGCTTAAACCTGCCATAATCGCGAGTTTGTAGCTGATTTCTGCCACACGTTTAACATGCGCGCCAACTTCCTTGGTGCGTAATTCAACAGCGCTCCCCAACATGTGGATAATGTCTTTTTGTGTCTCTGAAATTTCTTCTGTAATCATCAGGTTTTCGTAAACCAGCGAGACATTTATGCAGTAAATTTCCAGAAACTCTTTCTGTGCATCAGAAAGCGTACCTTTGGTGTCGATAAACAACAGGTTCTCATAACCCAGGTCGGTACAGTTATAGAACACATAGCCAGAAGGGAAATGCTGAGACTGTTTAGAAGCCAAAACCTCTTTAAAGCAGTTTTCCACTTCGTCAGGCACTTCAGGTTGGTGGCTTTCCTTGATGTCAGCCAAACTTCCGGTAGCTGCCAATACCGTGCGGCCTTTACTGGCTTCGGCGCTTTGCGGGAAGGTAGAACAATAAATAGCACTGGAGTCCAGTTGCAGCAGGTTCATGATTTCCTTCAGCACCGCTGAGGCGAACTCGTTAAGCGCATGGGTCTGCAACATTTTAGTGGTACTTTCAATGACCTGACGCAGACCTTTCCGGTGGCTCTCAATGGTAGAGATATCGCGGTATGAGCGCAGCCCTGTGTACATCAGGGTTTTCAGCTTCTGGCTGGTTAATTCCGTTTTTTCTTTGTAGTCATTGATATCATAGCGCTCAATGACTTCATGTTCAGGCGCCTGACCGGGCTGACCGGTACGTAATACCAGCCGGCAGGCTGTGTTGTTCAGCTCTTTACGCACATAATGCACCACATCCAGGCCGGCATGATCCGTTTCCATTACTACGTCCACGAGGGCCAGCGCGATGTCGGTCTCTTTTTCGAAAATCTCCTTCGCTTCTTTTCCGGAATACGCATGCAAAAACTGAATTTTCTTGCCGTCAAAACGGAAGCGCTTTAACGTCAGGTCGGTTACCCGGTGAACTTCGGTTTCATCATCGATAATCAACACTTTCAACGGTGAGGTATCTTTCTGCTCTGCCGCGTCATCCACAGACTCAGCTGGTGCAGCTTTCTGCTTGGCAAATAATGGATTCCCCATAGTTTACTCCTTCTCTTCTAAGTCTTTAATTCGTAGTGATATCCACAGACCACCTCCGGGAACTGCACCATGGTTCAGTTCACCTTTCAGCTTACTTTTCACCAGGTTGTACACCACGCTTAAGCCGAGGCCGGCATTACCGGCACCACGGTTGGTGGTATAAAAGGGGTCAAAAATTTGTGCGAGATTTTTCTTTTTCACGCCGCTACCGTTATCAGCAAACTTCAGCAACACGGAGTTACCGAAGGAAGAAACCCGGATTGAAATAACACAGTCTTCATTCTTCTTCGCAAACGCATGAACCTCTGAGTTCGATGCAAGGCTGGCGAGCACCTGAGTAATAACAGTAGGGTAGGTATGGATTTGTGCCCGCTTGCCAATTTCCACATCAAATTTAATCTTCGTTGACATGGCATTCTGCTGATAATGCTCAACAAAGTTTTCAACGATTTCGGCCACGTCAACCAGCTCTGTTTTGGTGGAATCGTCTGCATTAATGACGTCAATTTTCTTAAATGATGCAATCAGCTTAGATGCCCGGCCCATATTTTCCAGTGCCATGCCCAGCATTTCCTTACCGGAGGACAGAAAATCTTCAAACTTTTCCTGATCCAGTTCACCTCGATCGAAATCTTCTTTCAAATCCCGCATCAAATCGTTCACGTGGGAACAACTGGTAATACTGATCCCCAGGGGCGTATTCACTTCATGGGCGATACCGGCAACCAGTCCCCCCATTGCGCCTATTTTCTCGGCCTCAACCATCTTACTCTGGGCGAACTTCAAATCCTGCAGGGCCAGCTGCCGGTCATCACTGAGCTTGTGTAATTTGAACGCGAAATAAACCAGATACAGCACCATCAAACTGAACAGGAACGCTATGACAGGGATAGCTACATAATATTGGTTGAATAAATTTGCCGGCGGATAAATCACCATGGACCAGACACGGTTAAACAGGAAGATTTCGCCGTTAAAAGGCTTTGCCAGGGTCGCAGAATATTTCACATCAGAAAAAGCCAGTTCTTTTCTGTTTTCTCCCTCACGGTAAACAATGAAATTACTGACAATCCTGTTACTTACAGAAAGCTTGGCAGCGCGGTGTAGATCAACCACCATAGCCAGCAATAAGTTGTGTTCTGGCATAATGCGGTTAAGTAATACGTATTGCTGCTGACTATCATTAACACTGAAAAGGTCGGAGGCGAAATTGTCCAGTTTTGACGCTTCCCGTAACTCAACGTTCCGCTTCATCGCCAGCGTTACTTCCCGTTTGGTAAATTGGGGATATGAATCAGATGCCAGCCAGTACTGAGGCTCCGGTAAGGTGGTTTTAGCTCCCATCTCACGGGAGTCAAAATTGAAAACGCCGATACCGGCGATGGACAGGTTGTATTCCAGAATCAGACCGCTGAAAGAATCAAATTCAATTTCATCTACATTTGAGGAAGAGTCAAACAATTGATGCACAGAGTGCAGGGTGTACTCCATGTCCTCAAGGTTACCATTAAACTGGTCATTGAACTCTTTAACCGGTCCGTCGAAAGATGCGGCGCGCTCCTGCTCTGTCAGTTGCAAATACACTTTGTAACCGCCAAAGGTGCAAAGAATACTGAAAAGCACACTCAAAAAAGTGAGCACGTTTTTTTGAAGAATTAAATTCACCCCTACCTCTCCGGATTCTCAGCGCTGTTAAAGGGCAGTTCGTTTGAATTGGCCAATCTTAAGCAGCAAGGCCACCCTGTCTTTCACTCTGTATTTCTTAAGAATAGACGACATATGCTCTTTTACCGTTCTGACAGTAATATTTAGCTTATCCGCCATATCCTGATTAGAATCACCGTCCAGTAAAAGCCGCAAAACTTCCTTTTCCCGTTCAGTGAGTACTTCGGTCTGCGCCTCTTTAAACTCATAATCCGGATGTTCACTGAGGCGGTGAACCATCGCCGTGACGAGTCCGCCGGGGATCCACATGCCGCCGGCCATGACAGCACTGGCAATTTCATTGCAATGGCGTATCAATTCGGTTCCGTTGCAATAGCCCCGTCCGCCAACTACCAGACTTCGTTGCATTTCCTTGATATCAGGTGCATGGCTGATCACCACAGGATGCACACCCAACACACTGCTTTCCCGCACAAAACGTAACCAGTCAGTTTCACGGGTATCGACCCAGCAGATCCCCCCGTCAGCAGCAAGGGAAAATGAAACTTCGTGCCACGCTATTGCATCAGATAGCGGTGCATACTCCTTAAGCGACTCTCCTAACACGAAAAATTTCATTCCTAACGTTCTCCTAATGCTGATGAAGAGGCCCTGATAAGCGGGTTTAGCAGGTACTGCATGACAGTACGATTACCGGTGATGATATCTACCTGCACCATCATGCCCGGCAGGATATCCATATTGAGGGCGTTTTTATCTTCGGTGGAAAGCCTGACGAGGTAGTAAGTCCGGTCCTGATCGTCAGTCACGGTATCAGCACTGATGTGCTCTACGCTGGCTTCCATACCGCCGTAAATAGCAAAATCATAAGCACTGAATTTCAAAATGGCGGGCTGCCCTAATTTCAGAAAAGCGATATCTTTGGGTGGGATTTTTGCCTCAACGATTAACCGGTCATCGGCAGGAATAATTTCCACAACGGCACTGCCCGGTGTCACCACACCACCCACAGTATTTACCAGCAGTCTCTGAACGGTACCGGCGACCGGCGCGCGGATTTCAGATTGTTTCACCACATCTTCCAGACCGGTTTGAGACTCCTGCAAGGATTGCATGGTGGCAACCGCTTCATTGAGTTCTTCATTCCACCGGTTCTGCATTTTCAGGCTGGCTTCTTTAAGATTGTTCTGCTCTTCATCTATGGTTGCCTGACTGCGGGTTATTGCAGCCCGTGTGCGCTGAATGGCCCCCTGATTTTCAATAACCTGCTTTTCCAGCCGCAGAATATCGATTTCAGAAACAGCGCCCGAAGCCATCAGCGGACGTGTGACCGTAAGTTCACGCTGCGCGATAGATAGAGTGTCCTGATATTGCTGTAATTCGGCGCGGTAAGATTGCAAATCCTGCCGGCGCTGGGCAATCCGGCTTTCAAACCTCGACAAGGTTTCTTCCAGTTCTTTCACACTGGAAAAATATAACGCCGTTTCATTGGCAACAATTTCAGGCGCGGCCTGTTTAAGGTCTTCCGGGAAGCTCAATGGCTGCGCCCGTGTCTGTGCCGTCAGCCTGTGAACTTTCGCAGCCACAGCGTTTCTCTTAGAATTGTTTTCCTGCAGCGAAGATAAGTAGCGGGTAGGATCCACTTTCAGGATAATGTCACCGGCGTTGACTTTCTGTCCTTCCTTCACCTGAATGTCCTGAACAATACCGCCGTCATAGGACTGCAAAATCTGAAGCTGGCTGGATGGCACAACCTTACCTTCCCCCCTCGCGACTTCTGCGATGGGTGCAAAACAAGCCCACACAATTAATGCCGTGATTGTCAGTACAACCACATAAAGCAGCGCTTTGGCTCGCAGTGGCCGCTGCTGAATCCGCGCCCACTCGGCTTCTAAAACCCAGTCATTTTCCGGAGGTGGTGCCAGCCAATCGCGGGCCCATGACATAAGCATGATGAATCCTTAGCCTTTAACCGCAGCAGCGAGACGTTTAAGAACTTCCTGACGGGGACCGTCAACAATGATGTGCCCCTGATCGATAACAATAATGCGGTCGACCAGTGAGAGAAGAGTGTGCCGGTGGGTATTCAGAATTAAGGTTTTCCCTTTCGTTTCTCTGTCCAGCAGCTCCTTTATACGTTGTTCGGCAGTGGCATCCATGGCCGAAGTCGGTTCATCCATCAAAAACAGTGACGGACGACGGATGAGTGCCCGTGCCAGAGCAACAGACTGACGTTTGCCCCCGGACAGTAATTTTCCGCCTTCTCCCACACTGAGATTAAGACCGTCAGGATGATGGTTAACAAAGTCAGTTAAACCGCAGGCATTGAGTATCTCCCAGATAAAATCTTCGTCGTAGTCTTCCTTAAACACAGTGATGTTGTCCCGCAAACTTCCGGTAAACAGATTAATATCCTGAGGTACATAACCTATCTGATTACGCAGCGTACTCGGTTCGTATTGCTGTAAATCAATATTATCCAGAGTGATAAGGCCACTGGTTGGCGCATAGGCGTGCAGCAACAGTTTGTGCAGCGTAGTTTTACCGGAACCGTTATTGCCAAGAATTGCTACCCGCTCACCGGCTTCGATGGTGAGGGACATTCTGCTAATCACATGGGATGGCTGCTCAGGATAAGCAAAGGACACTTTATCGAAGTGCAACCGGCCATGAATGCGGGTATGCTGCGTCCATTTTTGTTCGGCTTTTGACTCATCTTCTTTGGCCATTAAGTCAGACAAGGTTTCGTAAGCGGTCTTAGCATGATGATATTGTGACAGCAGGCTGGCAGCCTGTGATAATGGTCCCATTGCCCGTGAAGACAACAAATACGCCGCGATTAGCCCGCCTTGCGTAAGTTCGCCGTCCACGATCAGAAATACACCGACGACAATCATAGACACGCCCACGGTCTGCTGGATCCAGAGAGCAGCACTGCTGACTGATGTTCCTGCGATACGTAATTTGGCATTGAGTTTTGCCAGATAAATGGAATGCTGTTCCCATTCATGCTGCACATGATGACCGGCATTAAAAAACTTAACGTCATCGAACATGTTGACTGATTCAGTGACCAGCCCGTTTCTGGCTGAGCCGGCTTCACTTGCACTGCTGGCGAGCCTGGCCATATTGCGCTGGGCGTAAAGCCCGAAACAAATCAGTAAAAGTCCGCCCACCAGAATTGGCAGTGATAAAAAGTCGTTGATCAGCGCAATAATGACAATAAAAAATACTGCGAAAGGCAGATCGACCAGCGCCACCAGGGTCAGTGAGTTCGTAAATCCGCGGATCGCTTCAAAAGATTGCAGGTTGTTGACAAAGGCACCGGTGGAGGCCGGCTTTTCCTTAAACGAAAAGCCGAGCACTTTTTGCATTAAATTCGCCGTCAGGGTGATATCAATACGACTGGCTGCCAGTTCAACAAAGAAATGCCGCAGCATACGTAATGAAAACTCGGCAAACAGCACCATAGCAGCACCGATAGCCAGTACCCACAACGTTTCCGTCGCCGCGTTTGGCACCACCCTGTCATATACGTTCATCACAAACAGTGGCATGGCAAGAGAAAGCAGCCCGATGAATATTGAGGCAAGCAATACATCTTTATACAGCGAAATCGCTGAAGCTACGGTATGCCAGAGCCAGTGCACACCTTTTTGAGAGTTGGATACCGATGCAGGTTTGCCGATGCGCCTGTCCGGACGTAAAAACATGACGAACTGAGTGTAGTCCTTCTCAATATCCTCTATATCGATGACTTCAACGGTTTCAGGTGCTTCCGGGAATACCACTTCAGCCTGACCGGATTCAATCTGACAGGAAACTAACACGCAGGACCGCTGTTCTGACAACACCAGAATTGCCGGCAATAACGCGGGATTTATTTCAGCCAGCTCACGTTTGACTACCTTGCAATTCAGACCCACCCGGCTTGCAGCACGGGGCATCACCGATGGTGATAATTCCCCGTTGTCCATTGGCAATCCTGCCATAACCGCATCGGGCACGAGGGTAATGCCGTGGAAATCACAAATTGCTTTCAGGCAGGCCATCAGGCAGCCGCCATGGATTTCAGAGGATTCTGCCAGCTTCTCGATTGCGGGGGCAGACAACTTAGGTTGCGCCATTAATTAATATACTCCGGCGAATCTAGTGAAGAATTAAGTACAACGACAACGGCTTCCGCACGCCGGTTAGCCAGGTTCGCTTCAGGTGAAATGTCATTGATGAGGGGCTTATCTTCGCCCAGACCGATGGCAGAGATGCGTTGCTCATTACTGCCGGACTGAACCTTCAGCCATTCAGCAACGGCATTGGCACGCCGTACAGAAAGCATCATATTGTAGTGAGACTCCCCTTCCAGAGAGGCGTGGCCGTACACAACGACGCCGGCTGCGGGGTCTTTACCAAGCGTATCCAGCATAGGCTCAAGTTTAACGAGGTATTTAGGGTCCAGTTCAGCAGAGTCAGCACCGAAAGGAATTACCACTTCTGATTGACGTATCACACCAATGATGTCACCGGAATTTTGCTGCTGAGTTGCGCAACCAAAGTCATCCACTGCGGTATCAAAAGGTGTATCAGGACATTCATCCCACAAGTCGGTAATGCCATCACCGTCTGTATCACGGATCAGAATATTGGTTTCCTGAGACATCACATCGATGGTTTCAGCCGGACAAACGTACATAGGATCGTATACGGCTTCCGACAGACGAATAGCTTCAGTTAAATCAAACTCATCCCGGGTCACCGTAAGGTATTCAGCCAGTTCACCACCACCGGCCATCAAACGTAAAATGGCTTTGTATTGAGTGAAAACAGCTTCGGTGTATGCGCGGCCGGATTCATAGGCTTCGTTCTCTGAGTCCAACAGATCCAATAAAGTCCGGTCACCGATTTTAAACTGATCGAGGTAGGCGGTACGCACCCTGCTGGAAGATAGCCGGTGCTCGTTCAGTGCCGGGATCTGTCTGTCCAGATTGCGAATGTCGTTGTAGGCTATCTGCACTGTCTGACGAACATCGCGGCAGGATTTATCCCGCAGATCTTTAGCCTGATCGGTTACTGCCAGCGCAGCACGGATAGACGCCCGGTCTGCGCCACCATTGTAAAGATTGTATGAGAACTGGAGTCCGATTTGCCCTTCGGTCTGAGTGTTATCCAGACCCGCATCGTCCCTGGACTGAGAACCGTAACTGCCCACCAGATTTAATGTGGGATGATAACGACTTTTGGCTGAATCGATGCCGTAATTGGTTGAATTAACGTTATACCATGATGCCAGAAAACCGGGATTGCGCTTGTAGGCTTCAAGCAAACTCTCTTCCATCGATAACGGGATCTCAGCGTTTATGAGATTGTCTACCGGTTCAAGTTCCGCCGGCGGGCGAAACCCGGTCAATCGCAGGAAGCGGGAAGAAACATCATGCAAATTCGACTGTTCTGTCATCACGTTTGATTCAGCCAGATACAGACGCCCGCTGATCTGTTCCAGATCAGCCCGCCTGGCCACACCGGCAGCAGCACTTTTTTCAATTTGTTTATAAACGTCAACGTGAGTTTTAAGATTGTCTTCTGCCACCAGTAACAACTCGCGGTAAAGCAATACGTCCGAGTAGGCAGTGGCAACCTCTAATGAAATCTGTTCTACCTGGTTTAACAGTTCAAGGAATCTGACCTTCTTCGCCGACTCAAGACGCTTTACTTCCGATGAGGTAAAAAAGCCGTCGTAAAGCATCTGGGTAACAGAAATACGGGCTTCATTGGATACGTAACTCTGGTCGAGACCATAGTTCCGGCGCACCAGACTTGAGCTGGCAGTGACATCCACTTTAGGGAGATAGCCCGATCTGGCAATCTTCACATTTTGTTCTGCTTCCAGAAATTCCCGCCACGCTGCCTGCACATCAGGATTTGTGTCAATGGCTTGTTTTACGACTTCTGTCAGGCTCACTGGTGCTGCGCTCACAAGTGAACCGCCCAGCGAGAAACCAGCTGCCAAGCCCACGGCCAAAATTCGAATCAGCATGAATACCTCATTTCCGTTTACCGACAAATATCCATTTTCGCTATTGATTCCCTGTATTTGTAAAAGTAGTCACGAACTTTGAAGCCCGCAAACCGGCGGGAATGAATTTTTATTACGGAAAAAAAATTTAATTTTTAATTGCTATAAATACAGACATTTAGATTCAGACTGTTCTCTGGTACAGGGTCAAACTTTTTGCGGCAACTAGTTTTTAGTGCATCAAACGCAAAAGGTATTGAATTATGTTGAACGTAACTAATGTGTCCGGTGACGTATTTATACGCCTTCCCAACGGGGATGAATTCCCGGTCTCAGCCGGCGATACGATTCCGTCAGATGCGCAAATCGTTTCAGACAATGGTGGTCAGATCATCACTCAGGAACAGGGAGCCATTGACCTTGCTCCGGGTGCACCGCAACTGGTAGCAGATGTAGAATCATTTGAAGCATCTGCTTTCGATGATGAATTCGTGGTTTACGACGATTCCCTTGATGACATGCTTGCCATGGTTGACGGCGGTGACACGGGATTTGACTCCACCGGTTCGCAGGGCGTTCCGGATATTGACGCCTTGCTGAGTGGCGACGGAGACATCCTTGATGCGTTAGAAGAAACTGCAGCCGGTGGCGGCGGTGGTGCTGGTGGCGGCGGTGCGTCATTTGTGCAGTTAAGCCGTATCGCCGAAGATGTGGATCCGCTGACATTTGATTATGAGCCTGCGACGACTGAACCACAGAATATCGAGCAGGATCCTGAAGGAGCAGCAGCTCAGGACGAACCCACTACACTGGACAATATCACCATTTCCGGTGATTTCCCGCCGGTTGTAGCCGGTGATTCTAACCTGGAGCCCGGTACCCCGATTACAATTACGGTTATTGATGAGACAGGCGCTGAAACGGTTATTGACGTTATCGTTGCAGATGATGGCAGTTTCAATGCTACATTACCGGATACGCTGGAAGACGGTACTTTCGATGTTGTAGTTGAAGCACCGGATCCTCAGAATGGCACGGTTACGGTATCAGAAACATTTGTGGTTGATACTTCACCACCTACTATCGATGTAAATCCCATCGATGTTACCAATGATGAGTTTCCTGAGATCAGCGGCACTTCAGATTTGCCTGCAGGCAGCGAAATATCCATCACCATTACTGATGCAGATGGAAACGAGCAAACTATCACCGCTATCGTTCTTGAAGATGGCAGCTTCTCTGCAACACCGGTAGCCCCTCTTGCGGAAGGCGCTTTTGATGTAGCGGTTACCGCCAGCGATGAAGCGGGTAATACGACGTCAGTAAATGCCACCGGTGAAACAGATTTCACTCCACCAGAGCTTACTTTTGAGGTAAATGCGGCTGAAGGAGAAGCGCCTGTATTAAGTGGTACGACTGATTTAGCTCAGGGTAGTATTGTTGAAATTACCGTGACCGGCGCAGATGGCAGCACTCAAACATTTACTGCTGATGTCCTTGCAGACGGCAGTTTTAATCTGACTTTACCGGACAACTTCGCTGAAGGTGATTACACCGTAGGTGTAACCGCAACCGATGCAGCCGGCAACCAGACTCAGGCTAACGACACCTTCTCTGTAACAGCGGCTGAGTCAGAGCCAGCACCGGCAGAAGAGACAGCACCTGATGCTCCGGATGAAACCGGCGAGACAACCACACCGGGCGAAACCGGCGAGACAACCACTCCGGGTGAAACCGGCGAGACAACCACACCGGGCGAAACCGGCGAGACAACCACTCCGGGCGAAACCGGCGAGACAACCACTCCGGGCGAAACCGGCGAGACAACGACTCCGGGTGAAACCGGCGAGACAACTACTCCGGGTGAAACCGGCGAGACAACCACTCCGGGCGAAACCGGCGAGACAACCACTCCGGGTGAAACCGGCGAGACAACGACTCCGGGTGAAACTGGCGAGTCAACGACTCCGGGTGAAACCGGCGAGACCACTACTCCGGGCGAAACCGGCGAAACAACTACTCCGGGTGAAACCGGCGAGACAACTACTCCGGGTGAAACCGGCGAGACAACTACTCCGGGTGAAACCGGCGAGACCACTACTCCGGGTGAAACCGGCGAGACAACGACTCCGGGTGAAACCGGCGAGACCACTACTCCGCCTCCCTCAGAAGGCTCGACAGATGTCGATCCCTCTGAGCCAGTAGAACCATCAGACCCCGTCGATCCTGTTGAGCCAGATACAACAGCGCCTGAACTGACTATCAATCCACCTGATGTGGATTCTGATACTACGCCTGTCATTTCCGGTACAACAGACTTACCAGCCGGAGAGACCGTTACGCTGACAGTCACTGGTTCAGACGGTAATGAACAAACAATTACAGCCACCGTTGAACCTGACGGCACGTTCAGTGCGGAAGTCCCTGCTGAGCTGGCAGAAGGCGGATTTACTGTTGAGGCCACCGCCACTGACGAAGCAGGTAACACAACAACGGTTACCGCCACGGGCGGTGAAGTTGATACGACTGCGCCAACGGTCACGTTGGATGCGCAAGGTTCAGGCAACGACACCACACCTACGATTTCCGGTACCACCGATTTGCCAGCGGGAGAATCGGTGACGTTAACCGTGACAGATGCTAACGGCGATGCGCAAACCGTCACCGCTACCGTGCAACCTGACGGTACCTTCAGCGCCGATGTACCTGCGGAAATGGCAGAAGGTAGCTTTACTATTGAAGCGACAGCCACCGATGCAGCTGGTAATTCCACGACAGCAACAGCGACTGGCGGTGAAGTTGATACCACTGCACCGATGGTCACACTGGATGCGCAGGGCACCGGTAACGACACCACCCCGACCATCTCAGGTACCACCGATCTGCCAGCCGGTGAATCCGTCACCCTGACGGTGACAGATGCCAACGGCGATGCGCAAATTGTGACGGCTACTGTGCAACCAGACGGTACCTTCAGTGTCGATGTCCCTGCTGAAATGGCAGAAGGTAGCTATACCGTTGAAGCGACGGCCACCGATGCAGCTGGTAATTCCACGACTGCAACAGCAACAGGCGGTGAAGTTGATACGACTGCACCAACAGTCACACTGGATGCACAAGGTACCGGCAACGACACCACACCAACTATTTCAGGCACCACCGATTTGCCAGCGGGAGAATCCGTCACCTTGACGGTGACCGATGCGAATGGTGATGCGCAGACTGTTACCGCAACCGTACAGCCAGACGGTACGTTCAGCGCCGATGTGCCTGCAGAACTTGCAGAAGGTAACTTCACCGTTGATGCTGCGGCAACCGATGCGGCTGGTAACACCGGCACGGCTTCAACCAGCGGTGATATCGACACCACTGCGCCGACAGTTACATTAGACGCTCAGGGCACAGGCAATGACACCACGCCAACCATCTCAGGTACCACCGATCTGCCAGCCGGTGAATCCGTCACCCTGACGGTGACAGATGCTAACGGCGATGCGCAAACTGTTACCGCAACCGTGCAGCCAGACGGTACCTTCAGTGCCGATGTCCCTGCTGAAATGGCAGAAGGTAGCTATACCGTTGAAGCGACGGCCACCGATGCAGCTGGTAATTCCACGACTGCAACAGCAACAGGCGGTGAAGTTGATACGACTGCACCAACAGTCACACTGGATGCACAAGGTACCGGCAACGACACCACACCAACCATTTCAGGCACCACCGATTTGCCAGCGGGAGAATCCGTCACCTTGACGGTGACCGATGCGAATGGTGATGCGCAGACTGTTAGCGCAACCGTACAGCCAGACGGTACGTTCAGCGCCGATGTGCCTGCAGAACTTGCAGAAGGTAACTTCACCGTTGATGCTGCGGCAACCGATGCGGCTGGTAACACCGGCACGGCTTCAACCAGCGGTAATATCGACACCACTGCGCCGACAGTCACTCTGGATGCACAAGGCACCGGTAACGACACCACGCCAACGATTTCAGGCACCACGGATCTGCCAGCCGGCGAATCTGTGACGTTGACGGTCACCGATGCAAATGGTGATGCGCAGACTGTAACGGCTACCGTACAACCAGACGGTACGTTCAGTGCTGATGTCCCTGCAGAAATGGCAGAAGGTAACTTCACCGTGGATGCTGCGGCGACCGATACGGCCGGTAACACCGGCACGGCTTCAACGTCAGGTACGGTGGATACCACTGCCCCAACGGTCACGCTGGATCCCCAGGGCACAGGCACCGACACCACGCCAACCATTTCCGGTACCACGGATCTGCCAGCCGGTGAATCTGTCACCCTGACAGTGACAGATGCGAATGGTGATGCACAAACAGTAACAGCCACTGTGCAACCTGACGGCACATTCAGTGCCGATGTACCAGCGGAAATGGCAG